>NZ_CP108002.1:7867530-8170127 GCF_041435055.1 Streptomyces sp. NBC_00341
CGGGCCACGCCCGGTTGCGGCCGTACGGGTGGTCGTGGACGCTCCACAGCATGAGCTCGTCCGCATCGGCACGGTCCGCGGTGGAATATCGGCATTCCGCGTTCTCCGTGCCGTCCTACCGGCTTTCTATGAATGGCACCGATCTTTGCTGCTCCCCAGGAGGTGAGCTAGATGGCCATGCCACTCCGTCAGACCATCAAGATTGCGACGTACCTTGCTGAACAGAAGCTTCGCAAGCGGGAGAAGTTCCCGCTGATTGTCGAGCTGGAGCCACTGTTCGCCTGCAATCTCGCCTGCGAAGGCTGCGGGAAGATTCAGCATCCGGCCGGAGTTCTCAAGCAGCGGATGCCGGTGGCCCAGGCCGTCGGCGCGGTGCTCGAATCCGGCGCCCCGATGGTCTCCATCGCGGGCGGTGAGCCGCTGATGCACCCGCAGATCGACGAAATCGTCCGGCAGCTGGTGGCGAAGAAAAAGTACGTCTTCCTCTGCACCAACGCGATGTTGATGCGGAAGAAGATGGAGAAGTTCACGCCGTCGCCCTACTTCGCGTTCGCCGTGCACATCGACGGGCTGCAGGAGCGGCACGACGAATCGGTGGCCAAGGAAGGAGTATTCGACGAGGCGGTGGCCGCGATCAAGGAGGCCAAGCGCCGAGGTTTCCGGGTCACCACCAATTCCACCTTCTTCAACACCGACACCCCGCAGACGGTCATCGAGGTGCTGAATTACCTCAATGACGAGCTGAAGGTCGACGAGATGATGATCTCGCCCGCCTACGCATACGAGAAGGCGCCCGACCAGGAGCACTTCCTGGGAGTCGAGCAGACCCGCGAGCTGTTCAAGAAGTCCTTCGCGGGCGGCAACCGGGCCAGGTGGCGGCTTAACCACTCGCCGCTCTTCCTGGACTTCCTGGAGGGCAAGGCCGACTTCGCGTGCACGGCGTGGGCCATTCCCAACTACTCGCTCTTCGGCTGGCAGCGGCCCTGCTACCTGATGAGCGACGGCTACGTGCCGACGTACCGGGAGCTCATCGAAGAAACCGACTGGGACAAGTACGGCCGGGGCAAGGACCCGCGCTGCGCCAACTGCATGGCGCACTGCGGTTACGAGCCCACCGCCGTACTGGCCACCATGGGGTCGCTGAAGGAATCCCTGCGTGCCGCACGGGAGACCATCGGCGGGAACCGGTGAGGTGATGACCACCGGAGAACCAGTGGTACTGGTTCTCCGCGAGCCGCCGGCCCGGCCGCTCGCGACGCGCCGCCGTGCGCGGCGCGTCCAGGCCGGGCCGGCGGCGTCGGCCGGGACGTACCGGTTCCGGTGCAGCCGATGACGAGGACCGAAACGTCACCATCGGGGGTCCCCGCCGTCACCGTGAGCTGAGACAGGATTAGAGAGGGGGCCCGGCATGTCGCTTCTGCGGAGCATCCGGGGGCCGCACGATCTCAAGACGCTCAACGAACCACAGCTCGGCGAACTGGCCGAGGACATAAGGAAGTTCCTGATCGAGGCGGTGGCCAGGACCGGCGGACACCTGGGACCCAACCTCGGCGTCGTGGAACTGTCCATCGCCCTGCACCGGGTGTTCGACTCACCCGTGGACCGCATCCTGTGGGACACCGGCCACCAGAGCTACGTACACAAACTCCTCACCGGGCGGCAGGACTTCTCCAAGCTGCGCGGCAAGGGCGGCCTCTCCGGCTACCCCTCCCGTGAGGAGTCCGAGCACGACGTCATCGAGAACAGCCACGCCTCCACGGTGCTCGGCTGGGCCGACGGCCTCGCCAAGGCCAACCAGGTACTGGGCCGCCCCGACCACGTCGTCGCGGTCATCGGTGACGGGGCACTCACCGGCGGCATGGCCTGGGAGGCGCTGAACAACATCGCCGCCGCCAGGGACCGGCCACTGATCATCGTCGTCAACGACAACGAGCGCTCCTACGCGCCGACCATCGGCGGCCTCGCCAACCACCTCGCCACCCTGCGCACCACCGACGGCTACGAACGCTTCCTCTCCTGGGGCAAGGGCGTCCTCCAGCAGACCCCCGTCATCGGACAGCCGCTCTACGAGTCGCTGCACGGCGCCAAGAAGGGGTTCAAGGACGCCTTCGCCCCGCAGGGCATGTTCGAGGACCTCGGCCTCAAGTACGTCGGACCCATCGACGGCCACGACACGGCCGCCGTCGAGTCCGCGCTGCAACGGGCGAAACGCTTCCACGGCCCGGTCCTCGTGCACTGCCTCACGGAGAAGGGCCGCGGCTATCAGCCCGCCCTCCAGGACGAGGCCGACCGCTTCCACACCGTCGGCGCGATGGACCCGCTGACCTGCGCCCCGCTCGCCCCGGCGGCCGGCCCGTCCTGGACCTCGGTGTTCGGCGACGAGATCGCCGCGATCGGGGCGGAGCGGCCCGACGTCGTCGCCATCACTGCCGCGATGCTGCACCCGGTGGGGCTGACGAAGTTCGCCGAGGCCTTCCCGGACCGGGTCTGGGACGTGGGCATCGCGGAACAGCACGCGGCGGTCTCCGCGGCGGGACTGGCCACCGGCGGGCTGCATCCCGTCGTCGCCGTCTACGCCACCTTCCTCAACCGGGCCCTCGACCAGCTGCTGATGGACGTCGCGCTGCACAGGTGCGGCGTGACCTTCGTCCTGGACCGGGCCGGTGTCACCGGGCCCGACGGCGCCTCCCATAACGGCATGTGGGACATGTCCATGCTCCAGGTCGTACCGGGACTGCGGATCGCGGCACCGCGCGACGCCGGACAGCTGCGGGCCCAGCTGCGCGAGGCCGTCGACGTCGATGACGCCCCGACCGTGATCCGGTTCCCCAAGGAGTCGGTGGGGGAGCCGGTCCCCGCCATCGGCCGGATCGGCTCCATGGACGTACTGCACCGCGACGAGGACGCCGATGTGCTGCTGGTCGCGGTCGGCGTCATGGCCCCCGTCTGCTTGCGGGCCGCCGACCTGCTCGCGGGCGCCGGCGTCCGCTGCACCGTGGTCGACCCCCGCTGGGTCAAGCCGGTCGACGGGCAGCTGGCCCCGCTCGCCGCACAGCACCGGCTCGTCGCCGTCGTCGAGGACAACAGCAGGGCCGGCGGCGTCGGCTCCGCGGTCGGGCAGGCGCTGCGGGACTCCGACGTCGACGTACCGCTGCGCACGTTCGGCATTCCGGAACAGTTCCTCGCCCACGGCAAGCGCGCCGAGGTACTGGCCGACATCGGACTCACACCGGTCGAGATCGCCGGCCGGATCAGCGCGACCCTGGCCCTGCGGCCGAAGGCCGTCGACGACGGTCACCACGAGCGCGACGCCCTGGACGACGGGCACAAGGAGAGCGGGGCATGAAGGACGACGGGCCCAAGGGCTTCGATCTGGCGCGGCTCCTCGCGGAGCGCGGCGCCGAGCGCTACGAGCTGCACACCAAGTACCTCAACCACCAGCTCCCGCGCATGCTGCGCACCATCGGCTTCGACAAGGTCTACGAACGGGCCGAGGGCGCGCACTTCTGGGACGCGGAGGGCAACGACTACCTGGACATGCTGGCCGGGTTCGGCGTGATGGGGCTCGGCCGGCACCACCCGGTCGTACGCAAGGCGGTGCACGACGTCCTGGACGCCTCGCTCGCCGACCTCACCCGCTTCGACTGCCAGCCACTGCCCGGCCTGCTGGCGGAGAAGCTGCTCTCGCACAGCCCGCACCTGGACCGGGTGTTCTTCGGCAACAGCGGTACGGAGGCCGTCGAGACGGCGCTCAAGTTCGCCCGCTACGCGACCGGGAAGCCGAGGATCCTGTACTGCACGCACGCCTTCCACGGACTGACCACCGGCTCGCTCTCGGTCAACGGCGAGGACGGCTTCAGGGACGGCTTCGCGCCCCTGCTGCCCGACACCGCCATCGAGCTCGGTGACCTGGACGCGCTGCGGCGCGAGCTGAAGCGCGGCGATGTGGCCGGACTGGTCGTCGAGCCGATCCAGGGCAAGGGCGTGCACGCCTCGCCGCCCGGCTTCCTGCTCGCCGCACAGGAGCTGCTGCGCAAGCACAAGGCCCTGCTCATCGCCGACGAGGTGCAGACCGGCCTGGGCCGGACCGGCGACTTCTACGCGTACCAGCACGAGGAGGGCGTAGAGCCGGATCTGGTCTGCGTCGCCAAGGCGCTCTCCGGGGGCTATGTGCCGGTCGGGGCGACGCTCGGCAAGGACTGGATCTTCAAACGCGTCTACTCCTCGATGGACCGGGTGCTGGTCCACTCGGCCAGCTTCGGCTCCAACGCCCAGGCCATGGCTGCCGGGCTCGCGGTCCTCGCGGTGATGGAGGACGAGGAGACCGTGGCCAACGCGCGCCGCACCGGTGATCTGCTGCGCGAACGGCTGGCCGCGCTGGTCGACCGCTACGAGCTGCTGCACGAGGTGCGGGGACGCGGGCTGATGATCGGCATCGAGTTCGGCCGGCCGTCCTCGCTGAAGCTGCGCAGCCGCTGGACGATGCTCCAGGCGGCCCGCAAGGGACTCTTCGCGCAGATGGTCGTCGTACCGCTGCTCCAGAAGCACCGGATCCTCACCCAGGTCTCCGGAGACCACCTCGAAGTGATCAAGCTGATTCCGCCGCTCGTCATCGACGAGGCGGACGTGGACCGGTTTGTGGACGCGTTCACAGCGGTGATGGACGACGCGCACAACGGCGGGCTGATGTGGGACTTCGGCCGGACCCTGGTGAAGCAGGCCGTGGCCAACCGCTGATCAGGAGGGGTTTTGCCTGGGAGGCAATAAATTTGCCTCCCAGGCAGGATCCTGGCCCAATGGACATATGAATCCCGCAGAAGCAGGGGCGGCCGAAGAGCTGCCCGGTGTCGCGCCTCGGCTACGCGATCTGCGCCGCGGCCGCGGGCTCACCCTGGAGACCGCCGCCCAGCGCGCCGGGCTCTCGCCCGCGCATCTGTCCCGGCTCGAAACGGGCCGCCGCCAGCCCTCGCTGCCGATGCTGCTCGGACTCGCCAGGATCTACGGTACGACGGTCTCCGAGCTGCTCGGCGAGATCCCTCCGGAACGTGACGCGATCGTCCGTGCCCGGAAGTTCGAGGGGGCGGAGGCCGACGGCTGGATGTACCAGCAGGCCGGTGGGTCCGGCCGGGCGATGCAGGCGCTGCGCGTCCGGGTGCCGTACGGCGCGCAGGGCGACCTGGTGCGCGTCCACCCCGGTGAGGAGTGGCTCTACGTCCTGGCCGGAAACCTCCGGGTGACCCTCGGGGACACCGTGCACGACCTCGGCCCCGGTGACAGCGCGCACTTCGACTCGCTCACCCCGCACCGGATCGCGGCGCCGGACCGCGAGGGTGCCGAGCTGCTCTTCGTTCACACCCTGCTGCAGAGCCCCGCCGCCGAGCTGTGTCTCGGCAGCGGGATCCACCGTCGCTGAGACGCCGTCCCGCCGGCCCGTCCGGTCACCAGAGAGGACCGTCATGTCCGATTCCGAGAACTACGACCCGCTGACCCCGGCCAGGCGCAAGGAGTCCGACTCCCAGGAGCGCAAGATGCCGCGGGGGCTGGTCATCAGGCTGTTCGCCTACCTGGTGGCCGGGCACGTCGTCGCGGGCTTCCTCTACCTGCTGTTCGCGGTGGGGATGCACAACCAGTAGCCGGCGGCGTCACCCCTCCGGATTCCGTCAGGAGTCTTCGAGGAGCCGCTCGCGCAGCCGCTCCCGTGTCTCGGGCGTGATCTTCAGCC
Source organism: Streptomyces sp. NBC_00341 (assembly GCF_041435055.1). Lineage (NCBI taxonomy): Bacteria > Bacillati > Actinomycetota > Actinomycetes > Kitasatosporales > Streptomycetaceae > Streptomyces > Streptomyces sp. NBC_00341. The sequence continues at coordinate 7,873,253 of NZ_CP108002.1, forward strand.
CCTCGGAGAGGTAGCGGTCCGTGCCGCCCCACGTCTCGTCGATCGTGGCGAAGGCCGCCCCGAGGTATTCGCTGTGGGCGCCGAAGAGCGGGCTGAGGAGCTCCATCACCTCGGGCGACATCCCGGCCGCGGAGGTGTCGCTGCGGCGCACCCGGTAGCGGCGGTGGGTGTCGTTGGACTTGAGGTAGTCCGCCTCGATCGTCTCGCGTCCGACGCCCACCGCGAGCAAGGAGATCGCGATCGAGAGCCCGGCCCGGTCCTTGCCCGCCGCGCAGTGCATCAGGGCCGGGACGCTGTCCTCGGCCAGGGCGTGCAGCACCTGGCTGTGCTCGGCGGTGCGGTCCAGGATGATCGAGCGGTAGGAGGCGACCATGCGGTCGGTCCCCTTGCCGCCGCCGAGGATCGCGCGCAGCTCGTCCATGTTGCCGTCGCGGACCATCCGCCAGAACTCGGAGCCGTCCGCCGGGTCGGTGAGCGGGACGTTCACATTGCGTACGCCGGGCAGCTCGACGTCCGGTCCGTCCAGCTTGAGGTCGGCGGCGTTGCGGAAGTCGAAGACGGTGTGCAGGCCGAGGCCGCCGAGGAACGCCGCGTCCTCGGGCGTGGCGGCTGCCAGGTGACCGCTGCGGTAGAGCCGCCCGTACCGCACCCGGCGGCCGTCAGAGGTGGGCAGCCCGCCCACGTCACGGAAGTTGCGGACCCCCGCCAGCTCGGGTTCCGTCGACGGGGTCTGCGGCAACTGCTGCGTCACGGTCACTCCTGGGGGCTCTGCCGCCGACGCGTGTCGCCGACGGGTCCACTCCCGTGACGATACGACATCGGATACACGGACAATCATCCCGGCGATGCTCCCGTCCATCCCCCTCCGTGCTGCGCATTTGTGGCACGCCGCACCGTGCCTTTGCGGGACGCCCCGCGAATGACGGGCACGACATGTCCGCATTGAGGCTTTTAGTCGAACATGCCCTGCTTATACGGGAGATGGTCACCCTCTCGTGAGCGGGATCATATCCGTGACGGTGTGTGGCGGCGCTCCGGTTGGGCAATCCGTGCGCCAAGCGGAATGCCAAGATCCATAATCCACGGAGTGTGACCGGAATTCCGCGTCGAATTCCCGGTGCGGATTCCGGCGTGGAACCCGTGGCTTGTTTCCGCCGTCCTGGCTCGCTTACGTTCCATGTCAATCCGGATGGAACGCCTAATCCTGCCGCCGTCCGGAATTCCGCACCCACTCACCGTGTGGCAGGAGCGGGGGACCCAGGTAAGCCGCCGACCGGAGTGATCCGGCCGGCTCGGGGTGAAGTCGCGCCAGGCGCGGCCGGGCATCTCCAGCCCGAACCCGACAGCTCACCTCGTAGGCGCCGGAGAGGAAATTCTTCATGCCCATCCCGGGTAAGCACCGCCGTCCCAAGTCCAGCACCATCGCCCGCGGCGTCGTCGTCGCGAGCGCCGGCGGAGCCGTCATCGCGCTTCCGCTGCTCGGCGCCACCGGTGCCAACGCCGCGGAGCAGGCCGCTCCCGCCACCGCGAAGTCGGCCGCCGCCACGCACTCCACCCCGGCCAAGCCGGTCGCGGACAAGCAGTCCGGCACCACGACGTACTCCGTGGTCTCCGGCGACTACCTGTCGAAGATCGCCGCCCAGCACAAGGTCAAGGGCGGCTGGGAGAAGCTGTACCAGGACAACCGCAAGGTCGTCGGTGACGACCCGAGCCTGATCTTCCCGGGTATGAAGCTGACCCTCGGCGGCAAGGCCTGGGGCCACGCCCCGGCCACCGGCTCGCACACCGCCACGGGTGACACCACCCCGTCGAAGGCCCCCTCGAAGGCTCCGGCCAAGACCGAGTCGAAGGCGCCCGCGGCCTCCAACACCGCGTCCTCCTCCGACACCCAGGCGTCCGACACCGCTCCGGCCGAGCAGGGCACCGCCTCCGGCTACGTCCACCCGGTCCCCGGCAACCACACCACCGCCTACCGCGCCTCCGGCGCCAGCTGGTCCAGCGGCAGCCACACCGGCATCGACTTCCCCGTCTCCACCGGCACCAGCGTGAAGGCGATCACCTCCGGCACCGTCGTCACCGCGGGCTGGGGCGGCGCGTACGGCAACGAGGTCGTCATCAAGCACGCCGACGGCCACTACTCGCAGTACGGCCACATGTCCTCGCTCTCCGTCTCGGCGGGCCAGACCGTGACCGCGGGCCAGCAGGTCGGCCTCTCCGGCGCCACCGGCAACGCCACCGGCCCGCACCTCCACTTCGAGATCCGCACCGGCCCGGCGTACGGCTCGGACATCGACCCGATTGCCTACCTGGCGTCGCACGGGATCAACGTCTGATCCAGGCAGCAGCGGTCCGGTGACCCGGACCCGCAAGCAATACAGAGGGACGGTGCGCGGCGGCGCGCCGTCCCTCTGCTTTGCGGTGACCGTCCTTATTCCCCCTTTACCAAAAACTGACCGGGTGGTCTATCTCACCACCCGTCAACCCCATATTACGGTCGCGTAGGTCACAATCGACGGTGCAGGATATGCCCTTGTGGCAGACGATTCGAGAAACATCCGACAGGGCGTCATCAACCGACAGGGCGCCATCGAGTCGTACGCGGCGATTGGCGACAGTTTCACCGAAGGAGTCGGTGACCCGGGCCCGGACGGGACATTCTTCGGCTGGGCCGACCGGCTCGCGGTAATTCTCGCGGACCAGCTCCCGCACCCGGAATCGGCGCAGGGCGGCACAGCCGCCGCGCACGGACACTTCCGGTACGCCAATCTCGCCGTACGAGGACGCCTCCTCGACCAGATAGTCGAGGAGCAGGTACCGCGCGCCAAGCAACTCGCCCCCGACCTGGTGAGCTTCTGCGCGGGCGGCAACGACATCATCCGGCCGGGCACCGACCCCGACGACGTGGCCGAGCGCTTCGAGCGCGCGGTCGCCGAGCTGTCCCGGTCGGTCGGCACCGTCATGGTCACCACCGGCTTCGACACCCGAGGCGTTCCGGTGCTCCGCCACCTGCGCGGCAAGATCGCCACCTACACGGCCCATGTGCGGTCCATCGCGGACCGCTACGACTGCCCGGTGCTCGACCTGTGGTCCCTGCGCTCCGTGCAGGACCGGCGCGCCTGGGACGGCGACCGGCTGCACCTGTCGCCAGAGGGGCACACCCGCGTCGCGCTGCGCGCCGCCCAGGTCCTGGGCCTCGACGTGCCGGCCGACCCCGACCAGGAGTGGCCGCCGCAGGCGCACCGGAGAGCGCTGGAGGTCCGGCGCGACGACATCCACTGGGCCCGCGAGTACCTTGTGCCGTGGATCGGGCGCAGGCTGCGCGGCGAGTCGTCGGGGGACCACGTGGAGGCGAAGCGGCCGGACCTGCTGCCGCTCTGAGGGCCGGTCCGGTCAGAGTTCGCCGAACGGGCGCCGCTCGGCGAACTCCGGCGAGGGCATCCCCAGCAGCTGGGGGCCCGCCCGCCCGACGGAACGCGGCGGCCGGGCCGGTACGCGCTCCAGCACGCCGCCCGCGAACACGTCGTACAGCGGCAGCGTCTCCAGATGGACGTAGCCGATATGGCAGTCGCACACCGCCAGCGGGCACGCCCGGGGGCCCAGCGCCCCGCGGTAGCTGCCGTCGTAGAGGTTGCCGAGTTCGGCCCGGACGAAGTGGCAGCGGCGCACCGTGCCCTCCCCGTCCACCGAGATGACCGACTCACCGGTCCGGCACGGCAGCCCGGCCGAGCGGTGCGGATGGCGGCTGTACGGGAACAGCGGGTCGATCTCCGTCCACCGGCCGGCCTCCGCGTCCGTGTAGGTGTGCCCCTCCGCGGCGTTGACCCAGAGGTACACCTCCTCCGGGAGCGCCGCCCGCAGCCGCCGGGCCTCGTCGAGGTGATCGTCCAGACCCACCACCCCGACGCTGTGCCGGATCCCCAGGGACGCCAGCTCCCCGCACCGGTCCAGGAAGCGCTCGTACGGCGTCTGGCCCGGGTGGTACGTGCACCAGAGCGCGATCTTGTCCCGCCCGGCCGCGCCCGCCTCGGCCAGCCACCGCGTACGTCCGCTCAGGTTCGTCTGGATCGCCACCCGGCGGATGTGCGGCAGCCCGGCCAGCTCGACCATCGCCCGCCGGTACCAGGAGCGGACCAGCCCCTCGCCCCACGGGGTGAACAGCACCGAGATCCGGTCGTCCCGCTGCGCCGCGGCCCACGCCGTGAACCGCTCCAGCGCGGCCCGGTCGGCCCGCAGCTGTTCCCCGCTGTCGCGCCGCTTGGCGAACGGGCAGTACGGGCAGTCGTAATCGCACGACGCGAGCGGGCCCCGGTAGAGAATCGTCAGGTCCATGCGGGGCTCACTTCAGCTCGTACGAGGCCATCGCGGCCCGCACCGCGGGGGAGAAGAGCTCGGGTCCCAGCGCGTCGGAGTGCGCGAGCCCCTCGGGCGACAGACGCAGCAGCCCGGCGGCCGACGCGTCCGGATCGAGCCAGCCCCGCTCCTCGAACAGGGCCAGCTCCGCACCGAAGTCCTCCTCGGGCCGGCTGCCGAACCGCTCGCGGTACTCCGACAGCCGCATGCCCCCGGCCTGGAGGACCGACTGCAGGAGATGGCGGCGGCGCGCCTCGTCGCCGTCGGTGTACCGGCCCACCTCGGCGTGCGAGAAGTCCTCGGTCTCCGTGTAGCCGTCGATGATCGTCCGCACCTGTCGCATCTCCACGGCGTAGTCGAACGAGTAGTGCAGCCGGGAGGTGTACGAGCGGGCGCCGCAGCCGAGGCCGACCATGCCGTCGGTCTGGCACGCGTAGTCGTCGGGGCCCTCGGCGGGCGGGGCGCCGGCGCGCCGGAACATCCGCATCGACACCTGCTCGTAGCCGTGCCCCAGGAGGTGATCGCGGCCCGCGCGGTAGAGCCGCAGCCGCTGCTCGTCCCAGGCCGGCTCCGCGTCCGCCGCGGCGGCGCCGGTCCGGCCGAGGCCGGTCAGCGGACGGACGTACAGCGGGTAGAGGTACAGCTCCTCCGGCCGCCACTGGAGCGCCGCGTCCAGTGAGGTGCGCCAGCTCGACTCGTCCTGCCCGTCGATGCCGTAGATCAGGTCGATGTTGAGGACCGGGATGCGGGCGTCCCTGATCAGCCCCAGGGCGGCCTCCACATCCGCCCGGCGCTGCGGACGGACCGCCGCCCGTGCCTCGGCCTCGACGAAGCTCTGCACACCGATGCTGATCCTGGTCGCCCCCCGCTCCGCCAGGACGGCCAGCCGGTCGGCGGTGGCGGTCGACGGTGACGTCTCGACCGACAGGGGCACCGAGCGGAGATCGGCGCCCATGCGCTTCTCCGCTATGTCGCACAGGCGCTCCAGCTCGCCCGCCGTCAGGAAGGTCGGGGTCCCGCCGCCGAAGGCCGCCGAGGCGAAACGCACCGGCTCCGTGTCGCCCAGGGCCTCCCGTACGGCTGTCGCCTGCCGGTCCAGCGCGTCGAGGTAGCGGCCGGTCAGCTCGTCGGGGGCGCCGACCCGGGTGAAGAGGTTGCAGAAGCCGCAGCGGACCTCGCAGAACGGTATGTGGAGATAGAGCGAGAGCGCGTCCTTGCCTTCCCCGGCCCACAGATCCCTCAGGGCCGGACGCCCGCCGGGCAGCCGGCCGAGCGGCTCGTACGCGGTCTTGTGCGGATAGGCGTACACATAGCTCTGGTACGGGCGGACGGTGTGCGGACTGGTCATCGTGCGGTCCCCGGTTCCAGGAAGAAGTGGGCGTACGGAACGGTCCAGACGGACTCGTGCCCGAGCCGGTGGCCGGTGTAGCCGTCGTCGCCGTACGCCGTGCCGTGGTCGGAGCAGACGATGGCGAAGGCGCGGCGGCGGCTGCTCATGGCGGCGAAGAGCCGGCCGATATGGGCGTCGACGTACTCCAGCGCGGCGGCGTGCGTCGCGCGGCTGTCACCCGCGTCCCGGGTCGCGCCGGGCCGGTGGAACCAGTTCGGCTGGTGCAGCGCGGAGACGTTGACGAAGAGGAACAGCCGCTGTCCGTGCGGCAGCCCGGCTACGACCTGCTCGGCACGGGCCACCTGCGCCTCGAACGAGGTGGGTGAGGCGACGCCGAACCCGGGTTCCCAGTGCGCCTCCTGGAACATGCCGGGAAGCACCGAGCCGAGCGGTGCCCGCTGGTTGAAGAACCCCACCCCGCCGATGCACACCGTGCGGTAGCCGGCCGCGGCCAGTCCCGAGACCAGGTCGGGGGTGTCGAAGACGAAGGTGCGCTCCTCGGTCGTCTCGCTGCCGGCGAACCGGGCGGCGAACAGCCGGGGATGCGGGCCGGGCGCGGCCGGCGTGGGCAGGAACCCCGCGAAGATGGCCTGGTGCGACGCGTAGGTGAAACTCCCCGGAGCGTGCCGCCGCTCCCAGCCCCCGGCCGGCAGATGCCGGGCCAGGTTCGGGATCCGGCCGGCGGCGGCCAGCTCCGCCGCGACGTCGTACCGCAGGGTGTCCAGGGTGACGAGCAGCAGATCGTCGTGGCCGACGACCTCGCTCATGTCCGGGTTCGGGGCGCCTATGACGCCGGAGGGAGGCCCGTCCATGGCGCCGGACGGGGGTTCAGGATGCTGCGTCGACACGGTGGTTCCCTGCTCTGTTCAGTACGGCGGCGACCTGCGCCGCATAGGTGTCCAGTCCCTCGGCGCCGCTGCCGGGCAGACCGGTCAGGCGCGGCAGCAGATCGCCGAAGGCGTTGACCTCACCGACGGCGAACCGCCGCCAGCCGGTCGAGGGCAGCAGGTCGACGCCCACGCACAGCGTGTCCGGGAAGGCGTCGCCCGCCCGCTCGCACACCGACATGGCCGCCTGCCAGCTGCCGCCCGCCGCCGCGACGGCGGCCCGCGCCTCGTCCAGATCGCCGCGAGCCCCGCCGAGGTGCAGATTGGTCATGGGGGAGCGGCTGGTGCGCACGACGGCGTGGGTGGCGCGGCCGTCCACCACCACGACCCGCAGATCCGCGGCCCGGCCGCGCTGGGAGGCCTTCGGCAGCCAGCGTTCGACGTGCAGACCGTCCGGTGCGAGCGCGTCGACGATCGTCGCGACCTCGCTCTCCGTCGTGAGCCGCCGTACCCGGAGCGAGTTGTGCAGCCGGCCGGCTCCGTCCCGCTCGACCGAGGTGGTCGCCCTCACCCGGCCCGGTCCGGCCGTCTCCACGGCCAGCACCCCGGAGGCCGAGGACCCGTGCGCGGGCTTCACGAACACCCTCGGCATCCCGCGCTCCGCCATCAGCCCGCGCACATCCGCCCAGCCACGCACGGGCGGTGCGCCGGGGCCAGAGGTGGGTGAGGCGGGCACGGGCACGCCCGCAGCGGCCAGCACGCCGTGACACAGGCGCTTGTCGAACAGCACCGCGATGTCGTCGGGGTCGTCCAGCAGCACCGCACCCGCCCCGGCCACCGCCCGCGCCACCTCCCGTACGGCGGAGGTGAATTGCGCATACCAGCGGGACGAACCCTCCACCCTGGTCGGATCCTCGACGCCCCGCAGCAGCCGCTCGACCTCGGCGTCCTCACCGGGGGAGTCGATGCGCACGGTCTCCCCGGGCAGGAAGACCGCGGCCCCGTTCAGTACGTCGAGCCAGGACACGACGCGGGCCGGGGACAGCCCGGCGGCACGCACGGCCTCCTGGAAGAGGCCGACGCGGCGGTTGCCCGGATTGCCCACGACCGCGAAACGGGGCGGCGCGCTATTCACTGACCGCGACATAGCGGGGCTCTTCGCCCTCGGGGTCCCAGTAGTCCGCCTCGTCGAGATCGAGCCGGGTGCCCGCCCCGGCGCACAGCTCCCGGAAGCGGTCCATGAGCGGATCGCTGAGGTAGTGGTGACGCAGGTCGAGCGAGGTGAGGTGGGTGAGCGGCTGACCGTTGAGCAGGGCCGAGGCTCCCTCATCGGTGAGCGTTCCCATGGAGAGGGCGAGCGACTCCAGCCGGGCGACGACCGGGGCGTGCGAGACGGCCGCGGCGATCTCGTCCTGGATCTCACTGTTCTGCAGGCCGAGATGGCGAAGCCGGGGAAGGCCGGTACCCGCGAGGACCGGGCGCAGATCCTCCACCGTGGCGTCACCGCCGTACCAGCCGACGCCGAACCAGAGCTCAAGCCTTTCGAGCGCGGGCAGTTCGCAGGCCCCGACCGCTCGTACGACGTGGCCGGGCAGGCCGCCGGACTCGAACCGCAGCGATTTCAGCGCCCCGTGCCGCACCGGACGCAGCTCCAGCGTCGCCTCCTCGGGGACGCTGTCCCCACCGCCGCGCACGGTCAGCTCCTCCAGGAGCGGGAACGCTTCGAGGACCGGTGTGATGTCGCACATCGCGAGCCACGACACCTCGCACTCCTCACCGACCACATCGGCGAGGAACAGCGCGCGCAGATCCGTGAACCGGCCCGCCGCGGAGACGAGCAGCTCGACGACGGGGGCGAGAGCGGAGTAGTCGTCCTCCCACCAGGGCCCGATCAGCAGGGCCCGGACCCCTGCCGGGTCGACCGTGTCGAGGAAGTGCTGCCAGAGCTCGGGGAACGGTACCTCCTCCTGCCTGCAGTCCAGCCGCCAGGCCACCGACTCCGCCGGAGGCAGCGCCGGCCCGCCGACATCGTCCGCGCACGGCAGCGTCAGCACGGGAAGACCGTGGAACATCTCGGGGTGTTCGATGCTGTTCAAGGCCGTATCACTCCGACACCGTGGTGTAGCGCCCTTCGGGCCCGCCGTCGTCCCACGGCTCGCAGCGGTCCGACAGATCGACCCGCACCCCGTGCGGTACCAGGGCGTCGGAGATCCTGCCCTCCATCCGCTCACTGAGGAAGTGGTGGTGCAGATCCAGCACATCGAGGTGGGTCAGCGGCTGGCCCTCCAGCAGCGCGGCCGCGCCCTCGTCCCCGAGGGTGCCGCACGACAGGTCGAGCGTGCGCAGCCGGGCCACCAGCGGGGCCGAGGCGACGGCCGCCGCGATCTCGTTCTCCACCTCGCTGTTGCGCAGACCGAGATGGTGCAGGGCCGGAAACCGGGTGCCGGACAGCAGCGGCGCCAGATCCGCCACATCCGCGTCGCCGCCGTAGGCGGACACACCCAGCCAGAGATCGAGCCGCTCCAGCGCGGGCAACTCGCTGTCCAGCACCCCGCGGACCACCTCGACCGGCAGCCCGCCCGTCTCGATGGTGAGCGAACGAAGGCGCTCGTGCCGGGTGGGCGGGAAGACGAGATCGGTTCCGCCGCGCACCCCGAACTCCACCAGCGCCGGATAGGCGGCGAGCAGGGCGGTCACATCGCTCTGCTGGATCCAGGAGATCTCCGACTCCTCCATCGTCAGATCCCCGACGAACACCGCCTCCAGCGACGTCAGCCGGTCGGCGGCGGCCGTCACCAGACCGATCGGATAGGACGAGTCCTCCTCGTACGACTCGCCCCACTGACCGATGATCAGCGCCCGCACCCCGGCCGGGTCGACGGCTGCCAGGAACGAGGCGAACTCCTGCTCCCAGGTGCGGTCGTCCTCGTACGGCTCGACGAAGACGCGCCAGGCCGCCGCACCCGCGGCCGGCCGGCTCCCGTCGCTCGCGTCGTGCTGGAAGTCGACGGCCGGAAGGCCGAGCAGCTCGTGCAGGTGGTCCACATCGGACATGGCCCTGGGCTCCTGGTGACGGTGACGGATTGATGTCCGCAAGGTCTATCAACAGCCACTGACAACGGGCGCACCGGCCCCGCCGCCCGGCCCTTCACCGTCGATTGTCAGACCCCCGCCGTAGCGTTTTCCACGTGGCCGGCACAGCGGGTGCCGGTCCGGAGGGGAGACGTCTGTGTACCGGCAGGGCGATGTGCTGATCATGGCGCTGGAGGAGTCCGAGGTACCGCCGAACCTCCTGGACGCACCGGGCGAACTGCGTGACGGGCGGGGGCGGCTGGTGCTCGCGCTAGGTGAGGTCACCGGACACGCCCACGCGGTGCCGGGACCCGGCCGGCTGATCCGGGAGGCCGGGGTGTTCGGCCCGATGCTGCTCCACCTGCCCGACGGGGGGCGGGTGGTGCACGAGGAGCACGCGGTGATCCCGCTGCCGAAGGGCTGGTTCCGCGTCGTGCGCCAGCGGGAGTACGCGCCGGGGTCGGTCCGCATCGTCGCGGACTGAGCCGCTCCACCGGCCGGGCCTGCGGGAGCCCGCGGTGAGGAGTGGCCGGAGAACGTCCGGAACAGGAAACCGGAACAGGAAACCGGAACAGGGAAGACAGGGGACGGGGAGAACATGCAGTACGTGGACTCATGGCGGGCCGTGGCGGCGGCGACGGGCGCGGCGGACCGGGCGGCGGCGGAGGACGGGGTGCGGCTCGCCTACCGCAGCGCGGGTCTCGCCGAGCCGGAGGAGTTCGTCTGGGCCGAATCGCCCAGGGAGGCCGTCGGGCTCGTGCGGAAGCTGGCCGACGCAGGCCGCTCGGTCCGCGAGGAGATAAGGACCCGGCCCTGGGCGGACGAACGACGCCGTTTGTACGACGAGTTGGGCCCGGCCGGCTGGTCCGCGCTCTGGTCCGCCACCGGCGCCCAGCTGTGGGAGACGACGGCGGCGCTCGCCGACCGGATACGGGCCGCTGTCGTGTCCGAGGCGGCCGAGCGGCCGGAGGACGAGCCGGATGTGCGGCTGCTCCTCCTCGACGCGGTCCTGGGCCAGCACGACGCGGCCTGGCTCGCCGCGTTCGACGGCCGGGGCGACCGGCTCGACGGACTGGCGGCGGTGGCCAGGAACGCGGGCTGGTGGTGGCCCTACGAGCGCACGGTGGTGATCAGTGAGCGTCCCGAGGAGCTGTACCGCGACGAGGCGGGCAGGCTCGACCGCGGCGACGGCCCCGCGCTCTCCTACCGGGACGGCTTCGGGCTGTACGCCTGGCGCGGCATGCCGGTGCCCGCCGCCTTCCTGGCGGAGCTGACCGCGCTCACCCCCGAACGGATCCGGGCCGAGGAGAACGCGGAACTGCGGCGCGTGATGCTGGAGTTCTACGGATACGACCGCTACCTCACCGAATCGGGCGCCGAACCGCTCCACCGGGACGAGACGGGCATCCTCTGGCGGATCGCGCTGGACGGCGACGAGGACGTGGTCATGGTCGAGGTGGTCAACTCCACCCCGGAGCCGGACGGCACGCACCGCACCTACTGGCTGCGGGTGCCGCCCGCGGTCCGGACCGCGAAGGACGGCGTCGCCTGGACGTTCGGGCTGCCGGGCGAGTCCTACGCACCCGTGCGTCAGACGTGAGGCCCCGCTGGAGAGGGCTGTCTGCTCCGGTAGTCAGGCGGTCAGTGTCTCGTGGTCTATGCCGAGTTCACGGGCCAGTGCCTGCTCGGTCCACTCCAGCATGGTGGCCCGGGAGAGCGGACCCGCGTACGAGGTCATCTGCACCGCCAGGCCGTCCAGCAGAGCGGTGAGCCGCCAGGCCACGGACATCGGGTCGTCGCAGTGGAACTCGCCCGCGGCCGCGCCTTCGTCGATGACCTCGGCCAGCTCCGCCTTCCACTGCTGGTCGAGGTCGCCCGCGACCGTGCGCAACGCGGGATCGCGGATCGATGCCGCCCAGCCCTCGATCCACAGCCGCCAGCCCTTGGCCTGACCCGTCGGCGCGTACCAGCGGACGGCGGCGCGCAGCCTTCGCACCGCCGTGGTCCGACGGGTCAACAGCTTGCGCAGATGCGCGAGATCGGCCTCGGCCGCGTGTGCGAAAGCGGCGGCGACCAGCTTCTCCTTGGTGGAGAAGTGGTAGAGCACGAGTGCGTTGCTCACGCCGAGGACGGAGGCCACATCGGCGATCCGTACCGCCGCGACACCTCGCACCTCGATCTGTTCCACGGCAGCGCGCAGCAGCTCCTCGCGTCGCTCCGCCACACCCAACCGCACTCTGCCCACGGCGCCACCCTAACAACGGCCCTGCCGGGGCAGGCCGGTACCGCGATCCGCGGCGGTCGCAGGGCCGTGCGGTGTCCGGCCGCTGACCGGGCGCGCGCCCGGTCAGCGGTACCAGCCGAAGCGTTCCGCCATCACCGGCAGCCGGTCCGCGACGACGGCGTGGGCCGCCGCCCGTGGGGTGCAGCCGTCCGCGGCGGCCCTGCTCATCACCAGCTCGACGAGCGCGCGCATCGAACTCCGGGTGTGCGCGAAGGCCTCGTCGGCACCGGCGCCGATGTCACCGAACAGGGTCCACCACCACCAGGCGTTGGTGCCGGAGTTGACGACGACATCGGGCAGCACCGTGATCCCGCGATCGGCGAGCAGCGCCTCGGCCTCCGGCAGCACCGGCATATTGGCCGCCTCGACCACCCAACGGGCCCTGATCCCCGCCTGGTTCCCGGCGTCGATGGCGTAGGAGACGGCGGCGGGAACGAGTACCTCCACGTCCTGTTCCAGCCAGGCCCCGGCGGGCAGCTCGCGGTCGGCCCCGCGCAGCGCGCCGCGGTCGACGGTCCCGTGGGTGTCCCGGGCGGACAGCAGGGCCTCGATGTCGAGGCCGGCCGGGTTGGCGATGGTGCCCCTGACGTCGGCGACGGCGACCACCCGGAGCCCGGCCCGGGACAGGAACCTGGCCGTCGCGCCGCCCATGGTGCCGAGCCCCTGCACGGCGACCCGCACCCCGTCGTACGCGACCCCGTCCCGGTCCAGCGCGGCCAGCGCGGACTCCGCGACTCCGCAGCCGCCGACCAGCTCGTCGAGGCCGATGCCGTCCACCTCGACGGCGAAGGCGTCGGCCAGTCGCTGCCGGGCGGCCGCCTCGTCGTCGAGCAGCGGATAGACGGCCTCGATGGAGGAGACGAGTCCGGCCTCCGCGGCGGCCCGGTCGACCAGGTCCTGGCTGAGGCCCAGGTCCTCTCCGGTCGTCCAGATCGTCTCGACGTACGGGCGCACGGCGCGCAGGTAGCGGACCAGGACGCCGTAGGCGGCCGGATCACGGGGATCGCAGTCGATGCCGCCCTTGGCGCCGCCGAGGGGGACGTAGCGGGCGCCGGTGCGGTCCGCGTCGAAGTGGAGGGCTTCCTTCATCGTCATGCCGCGGGCCAGTCCCGCCACCTCTTCGAGCGTGCAGCCCGCGCGCATCCGCAGCCCGCCGCTGGACACCCCGCGCACCAGCCGGTCGACGACCAGGTGTCCCCGGTGGCCGGTGACGTGGTCCGTCCAGGTCAGCGAGATCAGCGGGGCGGGCGGGGACACCGCGGGCGTTGTCATCGGAGTTCTCCTCGGTCACTGCGTTCGGGGGCGGGCCCGGGGACGGTGCGGTGGACCCGGGCCGCGCGGACCGGGTGGCCGTCCGGCCCGTGATCTTTACTGAATCGCGAGTCAGTATCGAGACCGTTCTGCGCCGCTGTCAACGCCGCCCGCGCCGAAGCGGGGCCCGGTGGCCGGATGCGGTCGCGCGGACTGCGGAACGTATGCCGGACGCGTAATGCGGAATCCTGCACGGGGTCCGGACGTTGGATTCGGCATGACGGGAATCGACGCACATCAGGATGCGCTCCTTCGGCTGTTCTCCGAGGGGAACAGCGGTGTACTGGTCACGCTGAAGCGGGACGGCAGGCCCCAGCTGTCCAATGTCAACCACTTCTACTACCCCGACGAGCGCATCGTCCGGGTCTCGGTCACAGAGGACCGCGCGAAGACCCGGAACCTGCGCCGGGACCCGAGGGCGAGCTACCACGTCACCAGCGAGGACCGCTGGGCCTGGACGGTCGCGGACGGCACCGCGGACCTCACCCCGCCGGCGGCCGACCCGGAGGACGCCACCGTGGCGGAGCTGATCGCGCTCTACCGCGACGTCCAGGGCGAGCACCCGGACTGGGACGACTACCGCCGGGCCATGGTCAGGGACCGACGGGTCGTACTGCGTCTCCACATCGAGCACGCGTACGGGCAGCCGCGTGGCTGAGGCGGGCCCCGCGGGCCACCATCCTGTTGGGTGTTCTGCTCTCGCACTGTCGTACCCCCTGTCCATAATGAGATGACACCGACTCCCTCAGGAGATCTTGTGACCGGCGCTGACTCCACGTTCTCGCTCCGTACCCGGCTGCGTGCGCTGCGGCCCGCCGACTTCGGGGCCGACCCCGGCGGCCCCCGTATGGAGCGCATTCGTCGTTCCCCGAATTTCGTCGACGGGTCCTTCCAGAACCCGGTGGGGGCGCGGATCAGGCCGTCGGGGTCCGCCCTGGAGTTCGCGAAGACGTACTTCCGCAAGGAGGAGCGGGTCCTGAGATCGCCGACCGGTGACGTACCGGTCCATGCCACCACCCTGGCCGATCTCGCCACGCCTCCCGTCTCCGGGCTGCGGCTCACCTGGATGGGGCATTCCAGTGTGCTCGCGGAGATCGACGGCCGGCGGGTGCTGTTCGACCCGGTCTGGGGCGACCGCTGCTCGCCCTTCGCGTTCGCGGGCCCCAAGCGCCTGCATCCCGCACCGCTGCCGCTCGGCGTCCTCGGTCCGGTCGATGTCGTGGTGATCTCCCACGACCACTACGACCACCTCGACCTGCCGACCATCCGGGCGCTGGCCCGTACGGACACGGCCTTCGCGGTGCCGCTGGGGGTCGGGGCCCATCTGGAGCGCTGGGGCGTGTCCCCCGACCGCATCCGCGAGCTCGACTGGAACGAGGACACGAACGTCGCCGGGATCAGCCTGACAGCCACCCCGGCCAGGCACTTCTGCGGCCGTGGCCTGCGTAACCAGCAGCACACCCTGTGGGCCTCGTGGGCCGTCGCGGGGCCCGAGCACCGGATCTACCACAGCGGCGACACCGGCTATTTCCCCGGCTTCAAGGAGATCGGCGCCGAACACGGGCCGTTCGACGCCACCATGATCCAGATCGGTGCGTACAGCCAGTACTGGCCCAAGGACCACACGGACGGCAAGCCGGAACCCGGTGCCTGGCCGGACATCCACATGAGCCCCGACGAGGGGGTCCAGGCCCATCTGGACCTCCAGGGCAACGATCCGGCGGCGGGCGTCATGCTGCCGATCCACTGGGGGACGTTCAACCTCGCGCTGCATCCGTGGGCCGAGCCCGCCGAATGGTCGATGCGTGCCACCCAGGTCGCGGGAGTCACGATGGCGGCTCCGCACCCGGGCCGCCCGTTCGAGCCCGCCGATCCGCCGGCCGTCGAACCGTGGTGGCGCGGTGTGGCGGCGGAACCCGTGGCGGGCTGGGGCAACTGGCCCCCGGTCCACGTACCGCTTCCCGGCGGAGCCGTGACGCCCGCCCCCGACCGTGACCGCGACCCGGCGGCCCAGGCCTGAGCGGTGAGGTGTCCGCGGTGCGACGCGCACGTGCCGCGGACACCTCGACGTGCCGGGTGACCGGCCGAACCACCCCGGCGGCGGGGTTCACCCCGAGGGGTGGAGGTGTGTGCGCTGCCCGTCGTGGTCGAGGATGCACAGGATCTCGGCCGGCCCGCCGTGCGCCTTGAAGGCGTGCGGGATCATGGTGGAGAACTCGGCGGCCTGGCCCGTTTCGACCCGGATGGCGCGCTCGCCGAGGATCAGCGTGACGGTCCCCGACAGGACCGTGAACCAGTCCTTGCCCGGATGCACTCCCAGCTGATCGGCCCCGGGGCCCCTGGCCTCGTCGGTGATGCGCATCTTGGCGACGGTGGCACCGGCCGGTCCGGAGCCTCGGTTCAGCACCCAGGTGGTCAGCCCGCGCTGCTCGTCGCGCTGCGGCCTGATCACGACATCCTCGTCGTCGGCGCTCTCCACCAGCTGGTCGAGCGAGATTCCCAGGGCGCGGGCCAGCGCCGTGAGCTGGTCGAGGCCGATGCGCCGGTGGCCGGTCTCGATACGGCTCAGGGTGGAGGGGCTCAGGAAGGCGCGCTCCGCGAGGTTGTCGAGCGACCAGCCGCGGGCCTGCCGCAGGCTCCTGATCCGCATGCGCACCGTGCTGTCCAGATCGCTCTCTTGCGTCATACGCAAGAGCATAAGCGTCATGCGCAAGGCGGAGTTATCGTCGGCATATGAACAACCCCGTCACGCCTTCAGCCCCCACACCGTCAGCCGGCACGAACACAGCCGCCACCGACGCCGCCGTCATGGCCGAGATCCTGGAGCTCGACGCAGAGGTCCTGGGGGCGTACTTGTCGGAGCTGACCACCTGGCTGGGTGAACTGTCCGACCGGGAACCGGTCCGCATCGTCGATCTGGGCAGCGGAACCGGGACCGGTGCGATCGCCCTGGCGCGGCGCTTCCCCGGAGCCGAGGTCTCGGCGGTGGACGTCTCCCCGCAGATGCTCCACCGCCTGTCGGTGAAGGCGTCCGGGCTGGGACTCGCGGACCGGGTCCGCGGCGTACAGGCCGATCTGGACCAGGGCCGGCCGCCCCTCCCCACCAGCGACCTCGTCTGGGCCGCCGCCGCACTCCACCACCTGGCCGACCCGGACCGGGTGCTGTCCCACGTGTTCGACGCCCTGCGGCCGGGCGGCCTCCTGGCCATCACCGAGATGGACTTCTTCCCACGCTTCCTGCCCGAGGACATCGGGGTGGGCCGGCCGGGCCTGGAGGCCCGACTCCACGACGCCCTCAAGGGGGCGCCCGACGCCGGCTGGACGGACCACCTGGTCCGCGCCGGCTTCACGCCGGAGGCCGAACGCCC
This sequence comes from Streptomyces sp. NBC_00341, assembly GCF_041435055.1. Classification (NCBI taxonomy): domain Bacteria; kingdom Bacillati; phylum Actinomycetota; class Actinomycetes; order Kitasatosporales; family Streptomycetaceae; genus Streptomyces; species Streptomyces sp. NBC_00341. Next base: position 7,889,855 of record NZ_CP108002.1, read on the forward strand.
CTTCGTGATCGACCTTCCCGCCCCGCTGCCGGACGCCACCGCCCGCTACGCCCAGGCGTGCCTGCGGAAGCTGCGCTCCCACCTCGACGGGCAGCTCCCCGCAGAAGACCTCGCCGCCCTCGACGCCGTCACCGACGACGAGGGCCCGCACAGTGTCCTGCGCCGCGACGACCTCACGGTCCGGACCACCCGGACCACCTGGGTGGGCCGCCGCCCCTGACCGCCCGTCGAGCGGCGGCGAAGGTGGCCGGTCGCGGGTCGAACGGCGGTACGCTGCCGTCGGGAAGCGGGTACGGCGTCGGTGCGCCCGCACCTCCGAGGGAGCGGCCATGCTGCGGGTGCACTTCACCCCCGAGGACCTGGGGCGGATCCGGGTGGCACCCGGGCCGGACTTCCTCTGGGAGATCAGCAACAGCGTGCAGACCCTGCAACGCCGCGACGGCGAAAGGGTGTTCGGCGCCTGGCGCCGCTGGGTCCGCCCACGGCTCTCCGCGAGCCCCCGGCTGCTCTCCCCGCTGCTGCCGCCGCGCGGGTACTCACCGGACTTCCTCACCCCCACCGCCGGCGACCGCGCGACCTTGCAGGCGGCCGTCGACACCCTGATGAGCACCCCGCGCCCACGACTGCGCACCGATCTGACGCACCTGGCGGCCACGCTCCAACTCCCGGGCTGGATCAGCTCCCTGGCAGGCGGGGACGCCGAGGCGCTCCGGCAGCTCGGTGAGGCGCTGCGCACCTACCAGCAGGAGGCGCTCGCCCCGTACTGGCAGCGCGTCCACGCGCACATAGACGCCGACCGCGCCCTTCGCCTGCGCAGCCTCCTCGACGGCGGCACCGAGGGTCTGCTGGCCGGGCTCGGGCCGCAGTTCCGCTGGCGCCCGCCCGTACTGGAGGCGGCGTACCCCGTCGACCAGCAACTGCGGTTACAGGGAAGGGGACTCGTGCTGCAGCCGTCGTTCTTCTGCTGGCCCACGCCGATCACCCTGGCCGACGGGGACCTGCCGCCCGTTCTCGTCTACCCCATCCACCACGCCGAGGACTGGGCCGGCCCCGCCCCCGCCCGCCCGGCCGGGGACGCCGGACCGCTGGGCCCCCTGCTCGGCCGCACCAGGGCCCGCCTCCTGCGCGCGACCCGGACCGGATGCTCCACCGTCGAGGCCGCCCGGCTCCTGGACGTGACCCACCCCGCCGTCAGCCAGCACCTCAACGTGCTGCGCGCGGCGGGTCTGGTCGCCACCGTGCGGGAGGCCGGCCGGTCCATCCATGTCGCGACGGCGGAAGGGCGAGCCCTGCTGGCCGCCGCCGGGCGGGCGAAGCGGTAGCCGGAGGGGGCAGGGACGGACCGTAAGCCGGAGGCGCAGGGACCGTAAGCCTGAACTTTCGTTCCTTGCACCGTCCGTCGGCCGGGTACGACGCTAACTCCTGCTGCCGGAACCGGCCGTGCCGCGCGGAGCCGTGGCGTTCACCGGTCGAGTGCCTTCCCGGCAGGCGTTCCTCCCACAAGGCCCGCCCCCACCCTCAGGAGCCTTTATGCGCAGGAGACTCGTATCCTCCGCGATCGCCGTCGCCGCCGTCGGTGCTCTCCTCCACCCCGGCCTGGCCCAGGCATCGCCCGTAGCGCACACCCCGCCGGTATCCGTGCTCGCCCACGGGACGAAGGCCGGTACGGCCGTCGTCAGCGGGCACAACGAGCCCGGCACCCGGCTGAAGGTCGACGCCGGGCGTACCAGCAGCGGGCACTGGCTGGAGATCGACTACCAGGTCCAGGAGACCGGCTACTGGTGCGGTCCGGCCGCCACCCGCATCGCTCTCTCGGCCCGGACCGCCCCGCCCAGCCAGGGCGTCCTGGCCGGGCAGCTCGGCACGACCGAGGCCGGCACCGACCACATCGGCCAGGTCACCGGCGTACTCAACGCGAACCTCGGCGGCGGCTGGTACGAGACGAAGGAGATGCCGAACGACCCGCCCACCCAGGCCCAGCGGGACCTGCTGTGGAACGACATCGTCTTCGACATCGACCGCAACTACCCACTGGTGGCCAACATCGTGGCGCCGCCCGGCAACCAGCCGCCCGGCTACCCGTCGGACCAGACGATCTACCACTACTTCACCGTGTTCGGCTACGACGACGTGGACCGCACCGTCCTCATCGCCGATCCGGCCTCCTTCGGCGGCAACCAGATCTACTGGATCTCCTTCGATCAGCTCGCCACGCTGATCCCGCCGAAGGGCTACTCGGCGTGACCCGTTCCCTTCCCCGCAGGAGGCCGTGTTGAGCAGCTACCGTCCCACCCGCAGAAGCGTCATCAGGGCCGCCGGCGGGATCTCCGCCGCGATGGCGCTGGGCACCGGGGGCATCCTCGCGGCCGCGTCCCCGGCCGGTGCGGCGGGGGACGGCTTCGGACTGCGCGTCGTGGAGCGCAACGAAGCCGATCCACGCATGTGGTACTACCGGTTCGCGACCGACGCGATCGGCTGGAATCCGGGCGTCAACGTCCTGCTCCCCGACGACTACCACTCCGGCGCACGCACCTACCCGGTCCTCTACCTCTTCCACGGGGGCGGTACGGACCAGGACTTCATCACCTTCGACCGCGCGGGCATCCGGGACTGGACGGCCGGGAAGCCCCTCATCGTCGTGATGCCCGACGGCGGGCACGCGGGCTGGTACTCCGACCCGGTCAGCTCCAACACCGGCCCGCGGAACTGGGAGACCTTCCACATCGGCCAGCTGCTGCCCTGGATCGACGCGAACTTCCGTACGTACGCCGAGTACGACGGCCGTGCCGTCGCCGGATTCTCGATGGGCGGCTTCGGAGCCCTGAAGTACGCGGCCAAGTACTACGGCCACTTCGCCTCGGTGAGCGCCCACTCGGGCCCGGCCAGCCTGCGCCGCGACGCCGGACTGGTCACCCACTGGGCCAACGCGTCCTCGGCCGCCCTGGACCTGGGAGGCGGCACGGTCTACGGCATACCGCTGTGGGACGAGGCCAGGGTCAGCGCCGACAACCCGGTCGAGCGGATCGAGAGCTACCGGAACAAACGGGTCTTCCTGGTGGCCGGCACCAGCCCCGACCCGGTCAACTGGTTCGACACGGCCAACGAGACCCAGGTACTGGCCGGCCAGCGGGAGTTCCGGGCCCTCCTCGGCACCGCCGGCATCCCGCACGAATGGTACGAGGAGCCGGGCGGACACATGATCCGCGCCGCCATGGTCCGACGCGACCTCGACGGCATCGTCGCCCGGCTCCGCAAGGCCTGAGCGGGTCCGCAATGCCTGAGCGGATACGTAAGGCCTGAGCGGATACGTCAGGAAGCCCCCTCGTCCCCAAGCCGTCGAGGGGGCTTCTCGCGTGCGGTCGGGGGCATGGCCGGTAACAGCCGCATCGGCGGACGTACTTAATCGGTCGCTCGTGCGAGAGCTCATACCAGAGCGGGACGGATGGCGGGCAAGTTCCGCAACTGCCCGCCGCGGCCTCGTCAAGGGCGACTACCGTGTGTGTCCGGTGATCAACGGTGGGCTCATATCCCGGAGCCCGTCCGGCCGATGATCCAAGAACGACCGACCACCGTAGGTGCCACCACATGGATACCGATTCCTGGGGCCCCACGTACCGAGGACGCTGATGTCTCAACTTCGCGCACCCGACGCGCGACCGGAACGCCGAGAGGGCGGGCGGCACGGCCGACCGGGCGCTCGTTCCCACTCGGCCGCGGCCAGACCGCGCGCTGCCCAGCCGTCCCCCGAGGCGCGTATACGCCCCCAACTCCTGCGCACCGCCGTGCTGCCGGCCGTCGCCGTCATGCTGACCGGCGCCGCGGCCGTCATCCTCACGGTCCGCTCCACCGGCGCCGCGCCGTCCACCGAGCTGTGGACCGCACTCGGCGCGGCCGCGACGCTGGCGGTCGCCGCCGTGGCGGCGGCCTTCCTCGCCGCCAACCGCGTCGCCACCACCGTCCTCGGGCGGTGCTTCGCTTTGCGCCGGGCCAGCGCGCAGGGCCAGGCCGAACTGCAGCAGGTGGTGGAACAGCTCCGCAACGGCGAACCCGTACCCACCCGCCGGACCCCGCAGCCCACCGCCCCCGGCAGCGACGCCTTCGAACTATTGGCACAGGAGCTCGGCCGGCAGCAGGAGGCGGCCGTGGCCGCCGTCGTACAGGCCTCCCGGCTCTCGGAACACACCGGCGAGGACCAGAAGGTCGAGGTCTTCGTCAACCTCGCCCGCCGGCTCCAGTCACTCGTGCACCGGGAGATCCAGCTGCTCGACGAGCTGGAGCACGAGGTCGAGGACCCCGATCTCCTCAAGGGCCTCTTCCAGGTCGACCACCTGGCCACCCGGATCCGCCGGCACGCCGAGAACCTCGCGGTCCTCGGCGGCGCCGTCTCCCGGCGGCAGTGGAGCAACCCGGTCACCATGACCGAGGTGCTGCGCTCCGCGATCGCCGAGGTCGAGCAGTATCCGCGGGTCAAGCTCGTGCCCCCGATCGACGGCACCCTGCGCGGACACGCCGTGGCCGACGTGATCCACCTCCTGGCCGAACTGGTCGAGAACGCCACGGTGTTCTCCGCCCCCCAGACCCAGGTGCTGCTGCGCGCCCAGCACGTCACGGCGGGTCTCGCCCTGGAGGTCGAGGACCGGGGGCTCGGCATGCCGGGCAACGAGCAGAAGCGGATGAACGCCCTGCTCGCCGACCCCGACCAGGTCAATGTCGCCCGACTGCTCCAGGACGGCCGGATCGGGCTGTTCGTGGTGGCCTCGCTGGCCCGCAGGCACGGCATCGCCGTGCGGCTGCAGAGCAACATCTACGGCGGGACGCAGGCCGTACTGGTGCTTCCGCAGTCCCTGCTCGGGGCAGAGGACGACACCGCGGTCGGCGCGGCACCGGCCCCGCCCCCCGGCCCCGTGCACCGCCCGCCGCCGCTGGACGAGGCCGCCGCCCCCCGCGACCTCGGCCCGGCCCCGACGTCCGCCCCCGAGCCGGAGCGTCGGCCCTACGTGCCGCAGCAGCAGCAACTGCGGATGCACCAGCCGCAGCAGACCGGGCGTCAGGGCGAGGGCCCGCCGCTCCCGCTGCGCGCCGAACGCCTCGACCGGCCCACGCCCGCCGAGGCCCGCCCCGGCATCCGGCCCGCCGACGACGCGGTCCCGGCGCTCCCTCCGGAGACCGGGGTCGTACGCGGCACGATGGACCGCCCGCAGCTTCCCCGGCGCGCGAACCAGGAACACCTGGTTCCCCAGCTCAGGGAAGCGCCGGTCCCGCGCACCGAGGAGGAGCCCACCCTGCACGACCCGGGCCTGGTGGCGGCCTTCCGGCGCGGCATCGACCTCGGTGAGGCCCGGGCGGAGACGGAGCCGGGGGCCGAGTCCGTACCGGAGTCCGGCTCCGGGACGACTCCGGCAGCGGTGCCGGCCGCCGGGACACCACTGGACCCGCTTCCGGTCCGGGGTGCCTCGACGCCGGGGCAGCTCCTGCGGACCGGCTCCTACCACAGCGATCAAGACCCACTCGACGCGAACACCTCCAAGGAGTAGATGCACCATGGCGACCGATATGTCGTCCGGTCAGGTCTCGGACCTCGACTGGCTGCTGAGCGGGCTGGTACAGCGCGTGCCGTACACCCGCAGCGCGGTCCTGCTCTCCGCCGACGGGCTGGTGAAATCCCTCCACGGCATGGACGCCGACAGCGCCGACCACATGGCGGCGCTGGCCGCCGGGCTGTACTCCCTCGGCCGCAGCGCCGGGGCGCGGTTCGGGGACAACGGGGAGGTGCGCCAGGTGGTGGTGGAGCTCGACTCGACCCTGCTCTTCGTCGCCACCGCCGGTTCCGGCACCTGTCTGGCCGTGCTCGCCGGGCGGAGCGCCGACGCCGCCGTGCTGGGCTACGAGATGGCCATGCTGGTCAAGAGCGTCCGGCCCTACCTGATGACCCCGACCAGACAAGCGGCCGGGGTGCCGGGCGCCACGGGGCTGTGAGCGTGTCGGCCACCCGGGACGCGCCGTTGCTCGACGATGCGGCGGGCCGCCTCATCCGCCCCTACACGGTGAGCGGCGGCCGCACCCGCCCCACCACCGTGCTCGACCTGCTCTCCCTGGTGATGGCCACCGGAACCGTTCCGCAGGTCCACCTCGGCCCCGAGCACTCGGTGGCGCTGGGACTGTGCGGCGGGCCCACCTCTGTGGCCGAGATCGCCGCGCACCTGCGGCTGCCCGCAGTCGTCACCAAGGTGCTCCTCTCCGACCTGGTCGACTGCGGAGCGGTCACCGCGCACCCGCCCGCCTTCCATGACATGCCCACCGACCGATCCCTGCTGGAGGCAGTGCTCGATGGCTTACGACGACAGCTCTGACGGTTTCGACGGCTCCGCCCCGTACCCGGGGACCGGGAGCCCCGGAAACGTCGGCTACGCGCAGGAGCCCAGCAGTCCGGAGGGCTTTCCCGTCGCGCTCAAGGTGCTGGTCGCGGGTGGTTTCGGGGTCGGCAAGACGACGTTCGTCGGCGCGGTCAGCGAAATCGCGCCGCTGAGCACGGAGGAACTGCTGACCCAGGTCAGCGCGGCGACCGACAGTCTCGAAGGCATCGAGTCGAAGACCTCGACCACGGTGGCCATGGACTTCGGCCGCATCACGCTGGACGAACAGCACGTGCTCTACCTGTTCGGCACACCCGGGCAGGAACGGTTCTGGTTCATGTGGGACGAGCTCTCGCAGGGCGCGCTCGGAGCCGTGGTCATCGCGGACACCCGCAGGCTGGAGGAGTGCTTCGCCGCCGTCGACTTCTTCGAGCGGCGCGGCATCGGGTTCATCGTCGCGGTCAACGAGTTCGACGGCGCCTTCCGGTACGGCCCCGAGGAGGTGCGGGCCGCGCTCGACCTGGCACCCGCGGTACCCGTCGTCCTCTGCGACGCCCGGATCGCCAGCTCGGGAACCGGCGCGCTGGTCACGCTCCTCCAGCACCTCATCAACGCCACCGCGGAGCCGGCCCCGCTCTCCGGCCACGGCAGTTTCGGAGTCCATACGTGATCCCGCACGCCATCGGACGGATGCTGCTGACCCCCGTCGACAGCGACGCGCCCGTCCGGACCCAGCGGCTGCGCAGCCTTGACCTGGGGGAGCGGAGCGACGCCTCGTTCGACAACTTCGACGCCTTCGCGGACCGGGTCGCCGAAGTGACCGAAGTGCCCTTCTCGATGGTCAACTTCATCGACGGCAACCGGCAGTTCTACGCCGGACTGCACACCCCCGCGGGCACCCGCAAGGGTGCGGACCTGGGCGCCACGGCGGCGGGCAGCGGCCGCAGCGGGCGCTATGTCGCCCTCGACCACGGCTACTGCCCGCACGTCGTGGTCCGGCGAAGAGCCCTGGTCCTGGAGGACGTCTGCGACTATCCGCGGTTCGCCGGGAACCCGGTCGTCGACGACATAGGCATCCGCTCCTACCTCGGGGCGCCGCTCATCGACCGCACGGGGATCGCCCTGGGCGCCGTCTGCGCGGTGGACACCGTGCCCCGCCCATGGGGGCGGGCCGGGCTCGACACGATCAAGTCCCTCGCGCAGGAGCTGATCGGGCACATCCACAGCCGGGAGGACAACAGCATCGGGATCTGACCCGCCCCCGTCGGCCGAGGGCCTCGGCCGGCCGGGGCCGGTCAGGCCTCGACCCCGCTCCCGTCAGGAAGGTCAGGCCTCGACCCGGCTCCCGTCCAGGAAGGTCAGGACCACCGCGTCGCCGTCCACCCGCACCCGCACCGCCGTCCGCAGCGCCTCCGGATGGACACTGTCGCGGGAGAGCACCACGAGCGACACCTGCACGCTCCGGCCGCCCGGAAGGGGCGCGCTGCGCAGATACGGGACCGCCGAGTGCGGTCCGTACGCGTTGGACTCGACATCGCGCGCCACCGCCGCCCCGTCGGCGCCGCCGTCCCACCCGTACAGCGCGACCACCGCACTGGTCAGCCCGTCGGCCGTGCGGGCGAGCGCCCAGTCCGGACCGGAGGAGGCGAACGGGCTCGCCGGGCCGGCGACCGCGTAACCGCCCTCCCGGACCATGGCGCCCTCGGGTGAATCGACCCGGTGCACCCGGATCTCCCACGGTCCGTGCAGCACACTCGTCGTCCCGATCCGGTACACGCGCTCGTCGCCCGGCAGCCGCGCCGCCGACCAGGAGGCGGCGACGCGGCCCTCGCAGCGCAGCGGATGGATCCGGCGGCGCCGGGACGGGGTGCCGTCCGGGGCGATCAGGGCCAGCTGGTTGTCGATGTTGCGGGCCAGGGCGTGCGGCGCGGACTCCGGCGCGGTCGCCGTCGAGTACGCGAGCTTCGCGTAGTGCGGGTCGTCCTCGCCCGCGCCCCGGTCCGGATCGGCTTCGGAGGAATCGGACGGATCGGCTTCGGGCGCGGGCGGGTTGTGGTCGCTGCCGTGGTTGACCAGCCGGACGATCCCGTCGTGCCGGGTGCCGTGCAGCAGCCAGCCCGGTGCGGGCAATGCGGTGTAGGTGTCGGACTCCTCGACGGGCAGCGGGAGTTCCCGCGCCGTCCACACCGCGTGGTCCGCCGGGAGCAGCAGCCCGAGGAAGCCCTTGCTCGCCCAGTACGGCGAGGCGGGACCCGAGTACGGCTGGGTGGACGGCAGGAAGGTGTCGTACCAGCCGAGCGTCAGCAGCCCCCGCTCGTCCGGCACCCCGCGCTCCGCGAAGTGCCGCAGAGTGCCGGAGGCGAGCCGGCGGGTGAGTCCGGGCGCCAGCGGCGTGCAGTCCGCGAGCGCGCCCATCCACACCGGGGCCAGTGAGGCGAAGCGGTACGCGAGCGAACGGCCCTGGTGGACCGGGGCGCCGTCGGCCCCGAAGAAGTGCGGGTAGTCCTCCAGGAACCGGCTGAGCCGCTCCCGGTACACCGCGGCCCGGCCGCCGTCGTCGTCCGGCCCGGCGATCCGCGCCCACAGCAGCGGGTACAGATGCATCGCCCAGCCGATGTAGTAGTCGAAATTGCGGCCGTCCCCGTCGGTGTACCAGCCGTCACCGACGTACCAGTCCTCGATCCTGTCGAGTCCGCCCTCGATGTCGGACCTGCTGTACGGGGCGCCGACCGAGGCGAGGAACTGCTCGGACACCACCTGGAACAGCCGCCAGTTGTTGTCCCAGGTGCGCCCGCCGACGAACCCGGAGAACCAGTCGACGACCCGTTCCTGTACCCCGGCGTCGAGCCGGTCCCAGATCCACGGCCGGGTCTCGTGCAGCGCGACCGCGATGGACGCCGCCTCCACCATCTGCTGCGAACAGTCCGTCAGTCGCGGCCAGGCCTCACCGCTGCCGGGATCGGTCCCGGCGGCGAGACCGGCCGCGTAGCGCTCGGTCAGCGAGGGGTCGACCGCCCCGCCCGCGCCCGCGATCCGGCAGGCGGCGAGCAGGAACGACCGGGCGAAGCCCTCAAGACCGTCCGAGACGACGCCCGACCAGCTACCGCGCCCCGGCAGCCGGTACTGCGCGAAGCCGGGTGTGGCGTACGGCGTCAGCGCGTCCAGCATCCGGTCGGCGGTCGCCTCCCAGTGCGCCCGGGTCCAGCCGGTACGTGACGACAGGACCCGGTCGGTCGGCGGCAGTTGCAGATGCGGGGCGACGGACATGGTGGCGCTGCTCCTCGGGGCGATGTTCGGAAGGGGTGGGTTACAGGACGAGTTCGGCGCGGTGGGTGTGGCCGCGCGAACCGCCGGCCGCGACGGTGAGGACGGTCCTGCGGCCGGGGGCGACGCTCACGGTGGCATCGGCTCGCGCCACCGACCGCACCCGGAAGGGGAGTTCGACCGTGAGCGACGCCTGGGTCCGGCCCGGGTCCGCCACCGCGACCGACACGTGCGCGCCCCTTCGCCGCACGAGCACGGAGGCCGGCCCCGACGCGGTGATCCCGGCCGCGGACCCGGCGTCCCAGAAGTGCGCGGCGGTCAGTCCGGCCCGGCGGTCCTCCACGGCCTGGGCGGTGGCGTCGTTGGCGACGATCCGGACCGGCCGGGAGTGCGACCAGACCGCGGTGGCGGCGGCCGAGGCGCCGGGCAGCAGTACGTAGGCGTAGCCGGCGTCGTCGGGCGAGATGCCGTGGTCCACCCGGAGCGTGAGGTAGCGGCGGGTGACGGGGTCGGTGCTGCCTCCGGTGTCGGCGCCCGTGTTGACGGCCCGCCACGTCCCGGTGCGTTCCTCGCGCAGGGTGCGCAGCGCGGCCCCTTCGGGGAAGACGTAGCCGCCGGTGCCGTCGAGATGCGCCCACCGGGCCCGGCGGAACTCGTCGGACCGGCCCTGCTCCACGGGGAGCGGGAGCCCGTCGACCAGGAGCCGGTTGCGGCCCCGCGCGCCGAGGTTGCGGTTCTCCACGATCGTCTCGACCGCCCGGCCGTCGCTCGCGGTGATGCCCGCGCCGAGCGCGACCACCGCGTTGTCCAGCAGGAACCAAGCCTTTCTGGTCCGCAGCGTGCTGCCGGCGGCGCCGGTCACCTCCATCGCGGCCACCGTGTACCGGTCGTCCAGCACGGTCCCGCCCGCGACGCTGTTCGACGGCAGGTAGGTGGAGGTGCCCGCGCCGGTGCCGAGGTCGTCGCGGTGGCGGGTGTCGACCGTGGTTCCGGGGAGCCGGTACGGATCGACGGTCGGCCAGAAGCCGTCGTTGTACTGCCCGAGGTCGTCGCCGTCGTACAGATACGTCATGCCGTCGCCGGTGTACCAGCCGTGCAGGTTCTCGCCGTTGCCCGCCTCGTACGCGGAGATCCGCTTCGACGACAGCGACAGGGCGCAGGCCCAGCCGGGGCGGCGGTGCACCACCCGGTCCATGTCCGCGAGGACGAAGCTGCCGGTCGTGCGTGCCCCGGCGCGGATGGAGCGGTCTTCGAGCACGGCCTTGGCCAGGGCCAGTTGGGGGAGGGTGGCGAGGGCCGCGAACGGGGTGGTGCGATTGCGGGTCAGCCAGCCCTTGGCCAGCGACCGCCAGCTGTCCGCGTAGGAGGCGGGTGCGCCGGACGCGAGGAGGAGGATCGCCGCGACGGCCGCGGCGCCGTCACGGTGGTCGCCCGCGCGCTCCCGCGAGACGGCCCGCCCGCGCACCGAGTCCATCATCAGCCCGTCGAAGACCACCGGAGCGAAGCTCCGCTCCACGGCCTCGTACATCACGGAGACCTCCGGGTCCGCGACCGCCCACGGTGAGCCCGCGAGGAGGGCGATCAGCCAGGCCGCGCCGCCGAGCAGTACGGTGCCGTACGAGCCGGTGTACGCGACCACGTCGTGCTGGACGAACGAACCGTCCTCGTAGAAGCCGTCACCCGAACTCGCGTACCGGAAGAGGCTGTTGCGGCCGGAGTCGCGCACGTCGGAGAGGGCGTCCCGAGCCGATGCCAGTTTGTCCGCGTCCTTGCCGAGCAGCCCGCGCAGCGCCACGGTCACCGCCTTGTCGGTGCGGTTGGCTCCGGTCTCGGACAGCGTGGGGGAGTTGGTCCGGCGGTCCGCGTCGGGGCAGAACCGGTCGACGACGGCCAGATAGTCCGTCAGGTCACCGTCGGTCAGCCGGCCGCGCAGCAGGACGCAGCAGTCCATCAGCGCGCGGGGTGCGCCGATCTCCCAGAACCACCAGTTGCCGCTCTCCTTCGCCTGCGGGTGGTAGGCGGTGTCGTACGTGAAGCGCAGCGCGCCGAGCAGGGCCTCCGCGGTCGCCGCGTCGCCGGACAGAGCGGCGCCGGGCGTGGCCCACGCGGTGGCGAGGGTGCGCAGCCGGGTGTAGCTCTGCCCGAAGTTGCCCGGCTCCGTGACGGGGGAGAGGTCGGCCCACAGCGCGGTCCGTCCGGCGTCGCGGTCCAGGGTGTCCCACAGTTCCTTCGCCGTGCTGTCCAGGGCCGCGAGGGCGGCGGCGAAGTCGGGGTCCGCCGGCTCTGACCCGCCTCCGGTGATCAGGGTCTGGGCCCGCTGGAGGAGCCCGTCGAAGTCCTGGTCCGCGCCGGTAACGTTCTCCGGCGTGCTGTCCGCGGCCTGCGCGGTACCTGCCGCCGGGGCGAGCGTCGCGCCGACGGCCGCGGCGCCGCTCGCGGCGAGAAGGGTCCTTCTGCTCAGTTGCACGGTGACTCCCTGTCCTGTGCGGTTGCGTCGTCCATGTCCCTCGCCGCTCAGTCGGAGAGCGTGCTCGGGTCGACGTCCGGCCGGGGCAGGTTCAGGGCGGCGAGTTCCGCCCTGCCGACGGCGTCGATGGGGAAGGCCCAGGTGTTGACGTAGAAGTCGGTGAGGTCGCGGCCCGCGACGCGGCTGGAGTAGGTGGCCAGTGCCCGGTAGCGCTTGTCGTTCTCCGTGGAGTCGGACTGCGGGTTCTCCTCGCGCACCAGCTTGTGCAGCCGGGGCCAGAAGTCGTCCCCGAAGGCCAGCTCCAGCTGACGCAGCGGCACGAGCTTCTCGTAGGCGCCGAACGACTTCTCGTAACTCAGCCCGTCGGTGCCGAACTTCGCCCGTGCGGTCTGGAAGGCGGTCAGCCCGGTCGCCGGATCGACCGTGAGCAGGTTGGACGGCTGGTCCAGGGTGCGCTGTGCGGCCAGCGAGTAGATGTTCACCGTCACCTCGGTGAGGCCGCCCGGCTTGTAGGCCATCTGCTGATGCAGGTGGCCCAGTTCGTGGTAGAGGCCCCAGCCGCGAGTCCGCAGCCCCTCGACGGTGGTGGCCCTGTCGAGATAGGCGCGCGGGAAGCCGTTGTAGCCGTGCGTGGCGTACGCGCCGACACCGGTCGGCACCTTGCTGACCTCGGTGAAGTGATACGGGCCCGCCTTGCGCCGGTGCACCGGGCGCGAACCGTCCAGGCCGCTGATCCGGGCGTGCGAGTCGATGATCGTCCCGACCAGCCGGAGCAGTGCGGCGTGGTCCTCGTCCCGGTACTGCAGCGCGCCGTCCCGGGTCAGCGTCATGATCGTGTCCGGCCCGTGGAGTTCGACCCAGGGCGACTCTGTGAGGGTGTCCAGCTGTCGCTGGTAGCCGGCCTCCGTGGTGCGGCCCAGCGTGAAGACCGGCATGGGGGCGGCTCCGGAGCGGATGAGCACAGAAGCCCGTTCGCCGTGTCCGGTGAGCGTCAGGTAGACCGGGCCGCCGTGCGGGTCCGTCACGGTGTTGTCGCCGGAGGTCAGCGGATAGGAGCGCGGTTCGGTGATCTCGCCGTAGTAGTCCCAGGCGCCGATCCAGAGCGTGGGCAGCAGGCCGTCGTGCGGCCGGACGGTCAGCGAGAGCGGGGTGCCGGCGGGAACGTACAGGCCGGTCGGCTGGAACTCCGAGCCGCGCAATGCCTGTGCGAGCCGCAGCCGTTCGGCCTCCGCGCCGGGGCGGGCGGTGACGGTCAGGGCGACGGGGCGGGCGGCCGGCCGGCGGGGGGCGGCCTGCGCGGCGGGAGCGGCGACGCCGAGTGCGGCCACCGCCCCGGCGCCGGCCGCGGCGGCGAGTACGGAGCGGCGGCCGACCGGAGTGGCGGACGGGACTGAGGGGGTGTGCTGACGCATGCGGAACTCTCCCTGCAGAAACGAACGAGGGGCGGAAGCGTGCGGAACGGGGTGGGACCTGCCGTCAGCATGTAAGCGGTTGCTGTCGAGCCGCAAGGGGAGTCGGAAAGTTACTGTCATTTTCTATGGCCAACTGCGGACAGGCAGGAGGTAACCGGTCAACCTCGCGCGGGCCTGCCGGCTCGGGGGCCGACGGAATCGCGTACCACGATGTGGGTGCCGAGCCGCAGCGCGCCCGTGGTCGGCTCCCGCCAGTCGTCCTCGTCGCCCCCGGAGACGGCCAGCCGCACCGCCTGGCGCCCCATCTCCTCCAGCGGCACATGGACCGTGGTCAGCCGGGGGCGCAGCTCCTGGGCGACCGGGATGTCGTCGTAGCCCACCAGCGAGATGTCCTTCGGCACCCGCAGCCCGGCCTCTTCGAGTGCCTGTGCCGCGCCGGCGGCGACCACGTCGTTCGCCGCGAAGACGGCCGTGAACTCCAGCCCGTCCCGGATCAGTTCGGTCATCCGCCGGTAGCCGAAGTTGCGGCTGAAGGCGCCCGACTGGACCAGTTCGGGATCGGCCGGCAGCCCGCGCAGCTCCAGGGCCCGCCGGTGCCCGGCCAGCCGGTCGCGGGTGGTGGAGAGCTTGGGCGGGCCGCCGAGGTAGAGGATGCGCTCGTGGCCCTGCATCAGCAGGTGGTCGGTGATCGCGAAGGCGCCGCCCTCGTTGTCGTACTCGACGGAGGCGGTCGGCGCCGCCTCGCCCAGCGGCGGCCGGCCGCACAGCACCAGCTTGGAGCCGCCCGCGTCCAGCTCGCGGGCGCGGCGGGCCAGCTCGGAGGTGTAGCCGCGATCGGCGATGGAGCCGCCGACCACCACCACCGCGTCGGCCCTGCGCTCGTGCATCAGGTCGATGAAGGCCAGCTCGCGCTGCGGGTCGCCCTGGGTGCAGCACACCAGGCAGAGCCGGCCGCCGAGCGCGGCCTCGCGCTCCACGCCCCGCGCGATGTAGGCGTAGAAGGGGTCGATGACCTCGTTGACGATGATGCCGACGGTGCGGTTGGAGACCCCGGCCAGTGCGCGGGCGTGCGCGTTGACCACGTAACCGAGCTCGCGCATGGCCGACTCGACGCGCTCCCGGGTCGCCTCCGCGACGGGGTAGTTGCGGTTCAGGACGCGTGAGACGGTGGCCGTCGAGACCCCTGCGCGCCGTGCGACGTCGGTGACCGTCGCCCGCCGCTGTCCGTCCGCGGCCGTGCTCTGCCGGCGCATCCGGCTCACCCCCTGGTGGCTGTTGTGTGACGCCGAGCCTAGAGCCTGTGGCGGGACGGGGTTCATGCGATCCTCCCGAGGTCGGCCCGGTGCACCGGGTGTCCGAAGGGCTCGCCCCGCGCGTAGCGGGCCAGCTCGTCGACGGCGAGCGCGCCGAGGCGGCCCACCTCGTTGCCCTGGGCGCCCGCGAGGTGCGGGGTCAGGAAGACGTTGGGCAGGTCCCACAGCGGGTGGCCGGCCGGCAGTGGCTCGGGCGAGGTCACGTCCAGAACCGCGTCCAGCCGCCCGCTGACCAGGTGCCCGGTCAGCGCCTCGGTGTCCACCAGCGGGCCCCGGGCGGTGTTGACGAGCAGGGTGCCGGGGCGCATCAGGCCGATCCGGCGGGCGTCGATGATCCCCCGGGTCTCGGGCGTGTCAGGGGCGTGCACGGTCACCACGTCGCTGGTCGCGACCAGGGTGTCCAGATCGGTCGGGGTGACACCGAGGAGTGCGGCCTCCGCGGCGCTCACGTACGGGTCGTACAGCAGCACCTCCGCGTCCAGGACCCGCAGCAGCTCGATGACCCGGCGGCCGATCCTGGAGGCGCCGACCACGCCGACCCTGAGCCCGTGCGTGCCGAGCCAGTGCTGCCGGTCGAGGTCGGCGCCGGTGCGGTGGGTGCGGCGCTCCCGGTAGAGCCCCGCCAGCGGGAACACCCGTTTCGCGCCCATGATGATCGCGGCCAGGGTGAACTCCGCCACCGGCACGGCGTTGGCGGAGGCGGCCGAGGAGACGGCGATCCCGCGGTCGAAGGCCTCCGGGGCCAGAAACGTCTTCACCGTGCCGGCCGCGTGGATCACGGCCCGCAGCGCGGGCGCCCTCTCCAGCAGCGCGGCGTCCACGGGCGGGCAGCCCCAGCCGGTCAGCAGCACCTCGGCGGCGGACAGCGCCGCGGTGGCGGCGGGGGAGTCGAACTCGCTGATCACGGACGGGTCGAGGAGGTCCGCCGTCTCCTCCAGCCGGGCCCGGACGGGAGGCGGGAAGACCTCGTCCAGCAGTCCGGGGCTCATGACCAGAACCGTGCGCGGCCGCCTTCCGGGCGGGGTCGCGGCATCGGTACCGGATCGAGCCGGTGCCTCTTCGGTGGTTCGCACCCTGCCTCCGGACAGTAATCGCGTTCTATGGAATGACCGGCACGCTAGGGAGCGTGACGGCCGACCGTCAAGCTCCTTCCGCCGGTAACTGACCTTATTCGGGCGGTATGCGGCGATTTTCTGGCTCGGATTTCCTCCGGAGAGGACTGCGAAACAAAGACGTTCGCTCGGATCTCTTGACGCTGGGGTTAACCGCTTACTAACTTGCCGCCGCAGAAGGCTCACCACGCGCCACCCGGCCGAACAGGACGCACCATGGCTGACACAGCACCCCCGCTGCCGCGGGAAAAACGGCGGCAGCGGGCCGATGAACCCGCCCCGCCCGAAGCCCGGACGGCTGCCGCGCCACACCGGCTGACGCTCGGGCAGCGGATCAAGCGGGACCGGGTGATGCTGCTGCTCACCCTGCCCGGACTGCTCTACTTCGTCGTCTTCCACTACGTGCCGCTGCTCGGGTACGTGGTGGCGTTCCAGGACTACCAGCCGTACCTCGGCTACATGCACAGCGTCTGGGTCGGCTTCGCCAACTTCTCCTCTGCGTTCGGTGAACCCGCCTTCTGGAGCGCGACGTTCAACACCCTGGAGATCGCCCTCATCCAGCTGGTGTTCTTCTTCCCGATCCCGGTCGCCCTGGCCCTGCTGCTCAACAGCATCGCGAGCGACCGCATCAGGCGGTTCGTGCAGAGCGTCGTCTATCTGCCGCACTTCATCGGCTGGGTCATCATCGTCTCGATCTTCCAGCAGATCCTGGGCGGCGCCGGGCTGTTGCCCGATGTGCTGGGCGGTCTGGGGCTGCCCCGCTACGACATGATGAGCGACCCCGACGCCTTCCCCTGGCTGCTGACCCTCCAGGTGGCCTGGAAGGACGCCGGCTGGGGCACGATCATCATCCTGGCCGCGCTCCTGAACATCGACCGGCAGAGCTACGAGGCCGCCGCGATCGACGGCGCGGGCCCCCGGCGCCGGCTCTGGCACGTGACCCTGCCGGGCATCGCCCCCGTGCTCATCCTGCTGCTGATCCTCAACCTCGGGCAGATCCTCTCCGTCGGCTTCGAGCAGATCCTGCTCCAGCGCGACGCGGTCGGCCCGGACGCCGGTGAGGTCCTCGACACCTACGTCTACTACCACGGCATCAAGGACAACGACTGGGGCGTCGCCGCCGCCGTCGGACTCGTCAAGGCCGTCATCGGCACCGTCCTCGTGCTGGGCGCGAACAAGTTCGCCCACCGACTCGGCCACGAAGGGGTGTACCGCGGTGCTGACCGCTGAGAAGACCCGCGCCACGTCCGCGACCACGGCGCCCGCGCCCCGGCCGGCCCGCAAGCCCAGGACCGACGGCAGACCGCCGTGGATGGAACGCCCGACCCGGGTGGGACAGACCGCCAAGGCGGTGGCCGTCGTCGTGGTCGTCCTCGCCGTCGCCTACCCGCTGGTCGGCGTCATCGGAACGAGCTTCGCCTCGCAGACCGACATCATCAAGGCCTCCGGCCTCGTCCTGTGGCCCGACCACCCCAACCTGGACGCCTACCGCACGATCTTCACGGGCGGCGTCGTCACCCGGGCGCTGCTCGTCTCCGTGGGCATCACCGTGTTCGGCACCCTGGCCAGCCTGCTCGTCACGGTCGGCATGGCGTACGGACTCTCCCGCCGCGAGGTCACCGGCTCCCGCCCCATCCTGATGATCGCCCTGTTCACCATGCTGTTCAACGCGGGCATCATCCCGAACTTCCTGCTGGTCAAGGGGCTCGGGCTGTACGACACCTACGCGGCGCTCGTCATGCCCACCCTGGTCAGCGCCTTCAACCTGGTCGTCCTGCGGTCCTTCTTCATGAGCCTGCCGGACGAGCTGTACGACGCGGCGAAGGTCGACGGCGCCGGCGACATCCGCATCCTGGTGCGCATCGTCCTCCCGCTCTCCAAAGCGGTCCTCGCCGTGATCAGCCTCTTCTACGCGGTGACGTACTGGAACGCCTTCTTCAACTCGCTCCTGTACCTCAACGACTCCGACAAATGGCCGCTGCCCATGGTGCTGCGGACCTACGTCCTCCAGGGCCAGAGCCTCAACTCGGCCTCGGCCGGCGAGGTGCTCGCCCCGCAGCAGGCCGTACAGATGGCGGTCCTGGTGATCGCCGTCGTACCGATCCTCTGCGTCTACCCGTTCCTCCAGCGCTACTTCACCAAGGGCGTGCTCACGGGCGCCGTCAAGGGCTGAGCGCAGCCCCCGCCCCCCACTCCTTCCTTCCCCTCTCCCAAGGAGACTCAGGTGCCGAGCTCAACCCCCGTCAACCGCAGAGCGCTGTTCCGCATGGGTGCGGGCATCGGTCTGGGACTGGCCGCCGCCCCGCTGCTCGCCGCCTGCGGCGACGGCGGCACGACCGCCAAGGCCGAGGCCAAGAGCGCCTCGCTGCTCCCCGACACCGCGATCCGCAACATCGGTGTCAAGCCCGATCTGGCCGGCACCGCCGCCGGCGTCCCGCAGGGCTTCTTCAGCTACCCGGCCAAGCCGCTGCGGGCCACCAAGGGCACCCCGCTCAAGGGGGCGAAGCCGATCAGCGCGACGATGGAGACGTTCTCACCGCCGCCGCCCTCGCGCGGCCGGAACGCCGCCTGGCAGGAGATCGAGAAGCTGCTCGGCGGGCAGGTGAACGTCACCGCCGTCCCCGCCGACGACTACGGCACCAAGTTCTCCACCATGGTCGCCAGCGACAGCCTGCCGGACCTCTTCATGTACCCGGAGACCGGCGGCGTCGACAACAAGGCGGCCTTCCTCCAGGCCAAGTGCGCCGACCTGACCCCGTACCTCGCCGGGGACAAGGTCAAGGACTACCCCAACCTGGCCGCGATCCCGAAGGGTGCCTGGCAGTCCGCCATCTTCGGCGGGAAGCTCTACGGCATCCCGATCGCGCGCACCGGTACGGGTGGCGCCGGTGTCTACCGCCACGACCTCTTCGAGGAGGCCGGCGTCACGAGTCTCGACCAGATCACCGACCTCGACCGCTTCGTCGAGATCTGCAAGGAGCTCACCCGCCCCAAGAAGGACCAGTACGCGATCATCGCGGGTGCCACCAGCATGCTCGCCATGTCCGCGGGTGCGCCGTACTACTGGCGGCTGGACGAGAAGACCGGCAAGTTCACCACCGATCTGGAGACTCCGGAGTTCCGCAAGGCGGTGGAGACCGCCCGGCTGCTGTACAAGGCGGGCTGCTTCTACCCGGGCACGCTCCAGATGTCCGGGGCGCAGAAGGCCCAGTACACGGACATGTTCAAGAACGGCAAGGGCGCCTACGTCTACGACGGGATGCCCACCTACCTGGCGCCCGGTGTCGGCTACGTCGCGGCGATGAAGGCGGTCGACAAGAAGTACGACCCGCGCCCGTTCGTACCGGTGGGGAAGGACGCCATCGCGTGGATGGACAACGTGGAGCTCCAGAACACCCACGTCAAGCAGGCGTCCGGTGACCGCGTCAAGGAGATCCTGGCCTTCGCGGACTTCGCGGCCTCGCCGTTCGGCAGCCTGGAGTACACCCTCATCAACTACGGGGTCGAGGGCAAGGACTTCACCCGTGACGCGCAGGGCAACCCGGCGCTGACCAAGCAGGGCACCCAGGACGTCACCGTGCCCTGGAAGTTCGTGGCCTCCGCCGTCCCCGCGATCTTCAGCGCCGACTCGGAGCCGGGCGTACGCCACGTCCACGACACGTTCACCAAGATGATCCCGGTCATGGAACAGGATCCGACGCTCCAGTACTCCTCGCCCACCTGGGACTCCAAGGGCTCCGGCAGTCTCAACACGCTGAAGGGCGATGCCCTCAAGGACATCATCTCCGGGCGCAAGCCGATGTCCGCCTACGACCAGCTGGTCAAGGACTACCTGGCCAAGGGCGGCGAGCAGGCCCGGGGAGAGTTCGAGGACGCCTTCCAGAAGGGCAAGAAGTGATGACCGCTCCCACCAGCAGGCGTACGGCCCTGAGAATCGGCGGCGCGGCGGTTGCCGCTGCCGCCGCGATCCCCGCCCTCGGCTCGCCCGCCGCGGCGCGACCGCACCGCTTCGACCCGAAGCCCGGCGCGAACGGGGTCGGCGACCCGCTCTTCCCGACCCTCGGCAACGGCGGCTACCAGGTCCTTCACTACGACCTGACCTTCGACTTCACCCCGGTCACGTACGACTTCTCCGGCACGGTGAGGATCAACGCCAGGGCCACCCAGGACCTCTCCGCGTTCAACCTCGACACCGACGGCCACACCATCGACACGGTGACCGTCTCCGGCCGTCCCGCCCGCTGGGAGCTCACGCCGGGCCAGAGCGGACAGGAGCTCACTGTCACCCCGGCGCGCCCGCTCCACGACGGACAGGCGTTCACCGTCGAGATCGGCTACCGGGGCAACGGCAAGGCGCCCCGGCTCGGCCTCACCGGCTGGAACTTCGGCACCGACGGCGGATTCGCCTCGGCCGCCCAGTCCTCGCGCGCCGACACCTTCCTGCCGTGCAACGACACCCCGTCCGACAAGGCGACGTGGACCTTCCACATCAGCGCGCCCAAGGGCTTCGTCGCCACCGCCAACGGTGAACTCACCCACCGGACCCGGCGCGCCGACGGCTCCTGCGTCTGGCACTTCGCCCTGCGCGAGCGGATGGCGACCGAACTCATCGGCATCGCCGTCGTCAAGGGCACCTACCTGTACGGCACCAGCCACCGGGGCCTGCCGCTGAGGCACATCGTGCCCCAGGGACAGGAGGAGAAGTACGGCCCGATCGTGGCCCGCACCCCGGACCATCTCGCCTGGCTGGAGGCGAAGTTCGGCCGCTACCCGTTCTCCGTCTACGGCCTCCACATCTACGACGGCTACACCGACGCCCTGGAGAACCAGACCCTGTCGCTGTTCTCCACCAACTGGTTCAAGCCCAACGCCGACGGACAGCCCGGCTACGAGACCACCATGGTCCACGAGCTCGTCCACCAGTGGTTCGGCGACTCCGTCACCCCGGACGACTGGCAGCAGGCCTGGCTCAACGAGGGCCCCGCCGTGTACTACGCCGGTCTGTACGGCGAGGAGCGCGGCTGGTCCGTCTTCGAGGACAAGATGAGGACGACGTACGAGAAGCTCGACGTCGTCCGCGCGGCCGACGGCCCGCCCGGACTGCCGAGGGCGCTCGGCGGCACCAACATCTACGACGGCGGCGCACTCGTCCTGTACGCCCTGAGCCTGCGGGCCGGCCGGCGGAGGTTCGACACGGTGATGCGCGAGTGGGTCAAGCGTTTCAAGGACTCCACGTACACCACAGAGCAGTTCATCCGGCACACCGTCGACGTCACCGGTGACCGGAGCCTGGACCCGTTCCTGCGCGACTGGCTCTTCGGGGCCGTCAACCCGCCCATGCCCGGCCACCCCGACTGGAAGGCCACCGCGTGAACCGCACCGTGAACACCGTACGAGGAACCGCCGCTGCCGCCACCGCCGCATTCCTGGCCGCGCTGCTCACCGCCCCGGCCGCCCAGGCCGCGCCCGGCGCCCGCACCCTGTACGCGGCCCCCGACGGCCGCGGCACCTCCTGCACCGTCAGCCGCCCCTGTACCCCGGAGGGTGCCCGCGACCGGGCCCGCACCGAGAAGGGGCGCGACGTCCGCGTCCTCCTCAAGGACGGCACGTACCGGCTCGACGCGCCCCTGAGGCTCGGCCCGGACGACTCCGGCACCACCTGGGCCGCCGCCCCCGGCGCCCGCCCCGTCCTCTCCGGCGGACAGGACATCACCGGCTGGCACCGCAACGCCGACGGCACCTGGAGCGCCGCCGTCCCCGCCGGGGTCACCCCGCGCCAGCTCTTCGTCGACGGCGAGCGCGCCACCCGCGCCCGCGGCGAGGCCTGCGCGGCGAGCACCTGCGACGCCTCCGCCACCGGCATGACCGGCGCCACCGCGACCGGGATCGACCACTGGCAGCGCCCCACCGACGCCGAAGCGGTCATCCGGGTCCGCTGGCGGAACTACCACTGCCGGATCGCCGGCGTCAGCGGCGACACCATGACGTTCGTCCAGCCCTGCTGGACCAACTCGGCGAGCGGCACGGACCGCACCGGCCCCGCCTGGGACTCCACCGCCGTCGACTCCACCCGCTACAGCGGTGTCGCCTTCTTCGAGAACGCCCCCGAACTCCTCGACCAGCCGGGCGAGTTCGTATGGGACTCGAAGGGCCGCACCGTCACCTACCTGCCGCGCAAGGGCGAGGACATGCGCCGCGCGCGGACCGTCACCCCGCACACCGAACAGCTGCTCGTCGTCGATGGCGCCCATGACGTCACCGTCAGCGGGATCGGCTTCGCGTATGCGGCCTACCGGCAGCCCGGCACCGATGAGGGCTACGCGGGAATGCAGGCCGGTCTCACCCTGACCGGCGCCACCGGCCCCGTCGACCACGCGGGCCGCTACTACACCAAGCCGTCCGCCGCGGTCACCGTCCGCGGCGGCCGGCGGGTGCACGTCGACAGCAGCCGGTTCAGCCATCTCGGCGGCGCCGGAGCGATCCTGGAGGCCGGCACCAAGGACAGCTCGCTGACCCGTTCGTCCTTCACCGACCTGTCCTCGGGCGCCGTCTACGTCGGAGACACCGAACCGATGCCGGAGGCGTCACTGACGGGGGAGCGGAACACCGTCGCGTACAACACCATCAGCCGCTCCGGCGTCGAGTACACCGACTCGGTGGGCATCTGGGCCGGTTACGAGGCAGGCCTGAGCGTCGACCACAACAGCCTGGACCACCTCCCGTACTCCGCGATCTCGGTCGGCTGGGGCTGGAACCAGCCCGAGGCCCGGAAGTCCGTACTGCGTGACAACAAGGTGACGGGCAACCGCATCACCGACGTCATGGAGGTCGCACAGCAGCAGCACGACGGCGGCGCGATCTACACCCAGGGCGCGCAGCCCGGCACCGTCCTCAGCGGCAACTACATCAACCGCTCCGCGTACGGCAACACCGAACGCGACGGGAACGGCATCTACCTCGACGAGCAGTCCTCGCACATCACCGTCGAGCGCAACGTCATCACCCGCATCGGCTACAAGTGGGTCTCGAACTGGGCGGACTACGGAATCCGGAACACCGCGCGCGGCAACTGGACCGACACCGCCGCCCCCGCCCTCGGCGGAACCGGCTCGGTCATGACGGACAACCTGACCGGCCTCGACCGGCTGCCCGCTCAGGCGCTCGCCGTCGCCGCACGGGCGGGCGCCCACGGCGGACCGGTCGAGCAGCTCCGCACCGACCTGGCCCGCACCGGCACCGCGACCCAGTCCTCGACCGACGGCACGGCGACGGCGGCACTCGCCCTGGACGCCGACACCAACACCGACACCCGCACCCTCTCGGAGGCGGGCGCCTGGTGGCAGGCGGACCTCGGCGCCGTCCGGCACGTCCGACAGGTCGAGATCTGGAACGACGCCGCCACCACGACGGCCGACTTCGACGTCGTCACCGACGACGGCACGGTGCACGTCAGCGGGAAGGCGCTGCGTCCCACGCTGGTGAACCTGGACAGCCGGACCCGCACGGTGAGGATCGTGACGTCCGGCACGGGCCGGGTGGCCCTGGCCCAGGTGCTCATCCACCCCTGACACCCCCCACCACCGCGCACACCGATCGCCGGACCGGCCCCTGGGCCCGTCCGGCGATCCGCGTCGTACGCCCCGGGGCCCCGGGTGCTCACTCCAGCCCGAAGGTGTCCGCCAGCATTGCGACCTGCGCGTCCAGCAGGGTGCCCCCGCTGTGTCCCATCCCCTCGAACTGGCCCGCTGCCTCCAGGCCCACGGAGCCGTGCAGCTGCGCCCAGGCGAGGAGCGCGCCGGCCAGAGCTCCGGCAGCGCCCGCCGGGCCGGCGGCGTCCGCCGCGTACTCGGCCACCCAGCCGCCCACAGCCGGATCCCCGTCCAGCCAGGCCGCCATCTGTGCCACCACCGGCGCCACACCCGCCCCTGGCGTCCCGCCCGCGAATACCGGAAGGAACGGCCCGAGCACCGCGCGCGCCCGGTCCAGCGTGTCGGCGGGCGCGACATACCCCGGCACCGGGGCGCCCTGGATCAGGAGATACCGGTGCGGCTCCCGGACCGCCCAGGCCCGGTACGCCACCGCCAGCGCGTGCAGCCGCTCGCGCGGGCTCTGCGCGGCGGCCACCGAACGGGCGCCCGCCGCGCCGATGGCCGAGGCGGCATCGTCGTACGCGTCCCTGATCAGCGCATGCAGCAGGTCGTCGCGGCTGCCGAAGTAGCGGTAGAGCGCGGGCCCGGACAGGCCCATGTCCTTGGCGATCCGGGTGAGCGCGAGCGCCGCCACACCCCCTTCGGCCAGCTGTCGCAGGGCCGCTTCCTTGATCTCCGCCCGGGTCTGCTCCCGGTAGCGGGCCCGCGGCCCCTGCTGCGCCTCGGCCATCCCCGGCCCCTTCCGCTAGGCAAGCTCACTTCAGTTACGGATTGTAACAGTCAGCCTTGCAAGGCAGCATCGCAAGAGTTACTGTCTCTAACAGAAGCGACAAGCCGTAGCGCTCGGGGTGTGTGGAAGCGACCCGGGTGACCGTCCGCATCACAGGGAGTACGTCATGACCGCAGCACGTGATCTTCAGGTAGTCCTCGGCGCGGGCCCCGCCGGTACCGCGCTCGCCGTCGAACTCGTCCGCCGGGGCCACCCGGTCCGGCTCGTCGACCGGGCGGCCGCCGGCCCGGCGCTCGAAGGCGTCGACCGGTTCGCCGCCGATGTCGCCACCCCGGAGGGCGCCCGTGCGGCGGTCGGGGGCGCCGCCGTCGTCTACCACTGCGTCAACGTGGCGTACCACCTCCAGGTCGAGGCCATGCCGCGCATCCAGAGGGCCGTACTCGCGGCGGTCGAGGCCGAGGGCGCTCGCCTCGTGGTGCTCGACACGCTCTACCCGTACGGCGAGACGCACGGTGCGGTCATGACGGAGGACACCCCGTGGAACGCCACGACCGACAAGGGCGTGATGCGCGCCGAGCTCGACGCCCGCTACCTCGCCGCGCACACCGAGGGCCGGCTGCGGGTGGTACTGGGCCGGTCCGCCGACTTCGTGGGGCCCGGTGTCCTCAACTCCACGTTGGGCGGCGCGGTGTTCCCCGCCGCGCTGACCGGGGGAGAGGTCCCGGCGTTCGGTGACATCGACCTGCCGCACAGCTACACGTACATCGGTGATGTCGCCGCGGGCCTCGCGACGCTGGGTGAGAACCCGGACGGCGACGGCAGGGTCTGGCACCTGCCCACCGCCCCGGCGCTCACCACGCGCCGGATCCTGGAGATGATCGAGGAGCGCGTCGGCCGTCCGCTGACCCTGACCGTCGTCGCGGAACCCCGGCCCTTCGGACCGTTCGACGAGCAGTTCATGACGGCGTACGCCGAGATGTTCTACCAGCACACGGAGGCCCAGATCGTCGACTCCTCCGCCATCGAGAAGGCGTTCGGCCTGGTGCCGAACCCCCTCTCCGCCACCGTCGACGCCACGCTCGCGTGGTACGGGGAGCTCCTGGCGGCGCACTGAGTGCGCCGGGGCGCCCCCCCGTCCGCTCACCGGCCCAGGAACCCGCCGATCCGCTGCCGCAGGCCCCGCGGGTCCAGGCCGTGAGCGGCGAGGTGCTCGTCCATCTGCCCGTACCGGCGCAGTTCCTGGCGGGCGACGCCCAGGCCCAGGATCCGGTGCGGGAGGGCG
Organism: Streptomyces sp. NBC_00341; assembly: GCF_041435055.1. Lineage (NCBI taxonomy): Bacteria > Bacillati > Actinomycetota > Actinomycetes > Kitasatosporales > Streptomycetaceae > Streptomyces > Streptomyces sp. NBC_00341. The sequence goes on from NZ_CP108002.1 coordinate 7,915,437, forward strand.
GCGAGCGCGTCGTTGGCCGCCGCCGTGGACGTGCCCGCGAGGTACGGCTCGACGATGACCACGTCGGCGGCCGGCCGGTCGCCGACCGCCCCGCGCAGGCCGTCCCCGTCGAACGGCCGCACCGTCGTCGCGTACAGCACGCTCACGTCGAGCCCCTCGGTGGCCGCGAGGACGTTGTCGAGCATCGGGCCGACGGCGATCACCACGCCGCCCGTCCCCTCGCGCACCGTGGTGAACCCGCCCGCCCCGCCGACCGGACGGGCCCGCTCGTTGGACTGCATGGAGAGCCGCACATAGACCCGGTCGTCCCCGGTGACGGCGTCCCGCAGCAGCGTCTCGGCCTCGTCGGGGTGCCCCGGAACGTGCACCGTCCAGCCGTCGAGGGTGTCCAGGAGCGCGACGTCGCCGGGTGCCATATGGGTGAAACCGCCGGCCGGCCAGTCGTAGGAGGCTCCGGCGCTGACCAGTACCCCGCCCACGCCCTGGTGGCCGAAGTCCAGCTTCACCTGTTCGAAGGGGCGCTCCACCAGGAAGCTGGCGAAGGTGTGCACGATCGGCCGCATTCCGGTGAGCGCCATTCCGGCCCCGGCGCCGATGAGCAGCTGTTCCCGGATGCCGACGTTGACGACGCGGTGCGGATGGGCGCGCTCGGCCCGGCTGAAGCCGTCCCGGCTGATCTCGGCCAGCACGAGCGCCAGCCGCGGGTCCTCGTCGAGCAGGTGTGAGGTGGTCGAGATGAAACGGTCCCGCATCGTGTCCATGGGAGGTCTTCCTCTTCTTTTCTGTCCGTCGGTCCGGTGGATGGCTGACGCGGGGCTCAGCGCTTGGGGGCGACCCGGGCGACCACGGCACGCGGCTGTCCGGGGTGCGGCGCGGTGAAGGCGGCGTACAGCTCCTCGTGGTCCCGTCCGTCCACGGAGGCCACCGACCAGCCCGCGGTCGCGAACCGGCCGGCGATGCCGCCGGGGCGGCCGTACGTCGCCGAGGCGTTGTCGATGACCACGGTGTGCAGCTGGTCGAGGCCCGCCGGGGCCGCGTAGGCGATCGCCTCGTGGTTGCTGCCCTCGTCCAGTTCGGCGTCCCCGGTCAGCACCCATACGCGAGGGCCGGTCAGCCCCTGGGCCCGCAGCCCCAGCGCGGTGCCCACGGCCAGCGGCAGCCCGTGCCCCAGCGAACCGCTGCCGATCTCGGCTCCGGGCACCAGCAGCCGGTCCGGATGGTGGCCGAGCGGCGAGTCGTACGAGCCGAAGCCCGCCAGCAGCTCCTCGCCGAAGAACCCGTGCGCGGCGAGGACGGCGTAGTACGCCATCGGCCCGTGCCCCTTGGACAGCAGGAAGCGGTCGCGGTCGGGGGAGTCCGCGGTTTCCGGTGACACCCGCAGCACCCGGTCGTAGAGCACCCACAGGGTGTCGAGCGTCGAGGTGGCGGCGGTGTCGTGCTTCTCGTCGCCGGTCATCAGGCTCATCAGCCGGTGCAGATCGCGGTAGGCGGGGGCGTGAGCGGTAGTCGTGTGCGTCATGTGCCACAGCGTTCAACATCAAGCATGGTTGAGGTCAAGAGCCCAAAGGTGTTCGTAACCACCCGTTGAAGTGCGGTATTGTTCTCATGCACGTTCGGCCACGGGGAAACCCCAGGTCAGACGGGTATCGGGACGTGGCGCAGCTTGGTAGCGCACTTGACTGGGGGTCAAGGGGTCGCAGGTTCAAATCCTGTCGTCCCGACTGGAGACAGTCGCAGATCAGGGCCGGTTTCGGAGCAATCCGAAACCGGCCCTGACCCGTTTCCGGAGACGCTCGGGACCCGGCCCGGCCCGGCAGGATCGGCGACGGGCCGGCCGGGCTCGCGACGGGTCAGCGGCCCTTGCGCACCTGGGACGCCCTGCGGGCCTCCGCCTCCTGACGGGACTGGGCGGCGCGGCGGCTCTCCTTGGGGGCCTGGGTCCCCATCCCTCGGAACGGCCGCCTGCCCGTCTGTGCGGGTTTGGTCGTCGGCGGCCGCTTGGCGCCGGTGATGCGCGTCAACTCGGCCTCGCCGGAGCGCACCTGAGTGACCGTCGGCCGGATCCCGGCCTCGGACATCAGCTTGCTCACGTCCCGCCGCTGGCCCGGTGTGACCAGGGTGACGGCCTTGCCCGACTGGCCGGCCCGCGCGGTGCGGCCGCTGCGGTGCAGGTAGTCCTTGGCGTCCGTGGGCGCGTCCACGTTCACCACCAGGTCCAGCTCGTCGATGTGGATGCCGCGGGCCGCCACGTTCGTGGCCACCAGCGCGGTGACGGCGCCGCTCCTGAACTGGTCCAGCGTGTGCGTGCGCTGCGGCTGCGACTTGCCGCTGTGCAGGGCGGCCGCCGGGATTCCGCTGCTCTTCAGGTGGCGGGTGAAGGCGTCCACGCCCGCCTTGGTGTCCAGGAACATCAGCACCCGCCCCTCGCGGGCGGCGATCTCGGTCGCCGCCGCGTACTTGTCGGCGGCGTGCACGTTGAGGACGTGGTGCTCCATCGTGGTGACCGAGGCGCGGGCCGGGTCGACCGAGACGAGGACCGGGTCGTTGAGGTAGCGCTCCACCAACTGGTCGACGTTCCGGTCGAGCGTGGCCGAGAAGAGCAGTCGCTGGCCGTCGGGGCGCACCTGGTCCAGGATCTCCGAGACCTGCGGCAGGAAGCCCATGTCGCACATCTGGTCCGCCTCGTCGAGCACGGCGATCCCCACCCGGTCCAGATGGAGGTGGCGTCGTGAGATCAGGTCGCAGAGCCGTCCCGGGGTCGCGACGACCACCTCGGTACCCGCCTTCAGCGCGGCCGCCTGCCGGTTCATCGACAGTCCGCCGACCACCGTCGTCATTCCCAGTCCGAGCACGCGCGCGTACGGCTCCAGGGCGTCACCCACCTGCTGGGCGAGCTCCCGGGTCGGGACGAGCACCAGGGCGAGGGGGCGCTTCGCCTCCGCGCGCCGCCCGGCGGTACGGACCAGCAGGGCCAGCCCGAAGGCCAGCGTCTTGCCGGAACCCGTCCGCGCCCGCCCCAGCACGTCCCGGCCGGCCAGCGCGTCGGGCAGGGTCGCCGCCTGGATGGGGAAGGGCTCGGTGACGTCGAGACCGGTCATCGCCGTCAGCAGCGCGTCGGGCAGTCCCAGCTCCGCGAAGGACCCGGCGGGCGCCATTCCCGGGCTCGCGCCCGCCGCCGAGGGCGTGCCGAGCGCGCCCCGGGCCGGTTCGGCCCGCCGGTCGGTGCGGTCACCGGGGCGTCCGGAGGCGGGCGGCTTCGCGTTCATGGGGGAACCTTCCTCAGGTGGGGGCCTCCGTAACGCGCCGGGGCCCGTGCTCCTCGGCACGGGCCCCGGCGATGTCGCAAGCGTCGGCCCATTTTACCAGCGGGCGCCGGAACCCGGCGCCGGACAGTGCGACGGGGGCGGTCCCGCGGTCCGTCATGAAGCCGCGACGAGGTTCGGGATGATCGCGGGACCGAGGGGTGGGAAACTTTTTCTGGCCGATGACGCCGATGATGTCGAGAACCCGGAACCGGCTCCGTCCCCGTAGTGAACGCGACCACAACGGCTCGCACCAGCGTCGAGGAGAACACCATGGCGAAGTACCTGCTTCTGAAGCACTACCGAGGCGCCCCGGCCGCCGTCAACGATGTCTGCATGGACCAGTGGACGCCGGAGGAGATCTCGGCCCACATGAAGTACATGCACGACTTCGCGGCCCGGCTGGAGGGGACCGGTGAGTTCGTCGACGGCCAGGCGCTCGCCCCGGAGGGGACCTTCGTCCGGTACGACGGCGAGGGCCGCCCGCCGATCACCGACGGCCCGTTCGCGGAGACCAAGGACCTCATCGCCGGCTGGATGGTGATCGACGTCGACAGCTACGAGCGCGCCGTCGAGCTGGCCGGGGAACTGTCGGCCGCGCCCGGGGCGGGCGGCAACCCGATCCACGAGTGGCTGGAGCTGCGCCCCTTCCTGACCGAGCCGCCCACCATCACGGAGTGACCTCGTCGATGGATGACGTCATGCTCCGGAGCCTCACGCCGGGCGTGCTCGGGATCCTCGTCCGCCGCGGAGCCGACTTCGCGGCGGCCGAGGACGCCGTCCAGGACGCGCTGGCAGAGGCGGTCCGGGTCTGGCCGGCCGACCGGCCGCGGGATCCGAAGGGCTGGCTGGTCACCGTCGCCTGGCGGCGGTTCCTCGACGCCACCCGGGCGGACGCGGCCCGCCGGCGGCGCGAGGACCTCGTCGAGGAGCAGCCGGCCCCCGGACCCGCGACCGCGGTGGACGACACGCTCCAGCTCTACTTCCTGTGCGCCCACCCGTCTCTGACGCCCTCGTCCGCCGTCGCGCTCACACTGCGCGCCGTCGGAGGGCTGACCACCCGCCAGATCGCCCAGGCCTACCTGGTGCCGGAGGCGACCATGGCCCAGCGCATCAGCCGGGCCAAACGCACCGTCTCCGGCGCGAGGTTCGACCGGCCGGGCGACGTCGCCACCGTGCTGCGCGTGCTCTACCTGGTCTTCAACGAGGGGTACTCCGGCGATGTGGACCTGGCCGCCGAGGCCATCCGGCTCACCCGGCAGCTCGCGGCCGGGATCGACCACCCCGAGGTGGCGGGGCTGCTCGCCCTGATGCTGCTCCACCATGCCCGGCGCGCCGCCCGGACCGCGTCCGACGGCAGCCTGGTGCCGCTGGCCGAGCAGGACCGCGGCCTCTGGGACACCGCGTCGATCGCCGAAGGGGTCGGGATCCTGCAGACGGCCCTGGCCCGTGACCGGCTGGGCGAGTTCCAGGCCCAGGCCGCCGTCGCGGCGCTGCACGCCGACGCGCCCACCGCCGAGGAGACCGACTGGGTGCAGATCGTCGAGTGGTACGACGAGCTCGCGCGCCTGACCGACAGCCCGGTTGTCCGGCTCAACCGTGCGGTGGCGGTGGGCCAGGCCGACGGGCCGAGGGCCGGACTGGCGGCGCTCGCGAAGCTGGACGAATCGCTGCCCCGGTACACAGCGGCGGCCGCCTACCTCCACGAGCGTGACGGCGACCTCGCGAGGGCGGCACGGCTGTACGCGGAGGCGGCCCTGAAGGCGCCCGACCTGGCCGAGCGCGACCACCTGACGCGCCAGGCCGCCCGGCTCAACTCCCGGCGCTCGGGCTGATACCGGTCACCGGGGCGCGGTTCACTGTGCGGTCAGGGTCATCTCGAACGAGTACCGGGACGCCCGGTACAGGTGCGAGCCGAACTCCACCGGGCGCCCGGCGTCCCCGAGGACCGTGCGCTCCATGGTGAGCAGGGTGCCGCCGCGGGGTTCGCCCAGCAGTCGGGCCTCCGGCGCGGTGGCCCGGCGCGCGCCGATGGTCTGCTCCGCGGTGCGCAGCGCGATGCCCGCCCGCCTGAGCAGCTCGTAGAGGCCGTGTCCGGTGAGCTCCTCTTCGGTCAGGCCCAGGAGGTCCGCCGGCAGGTGGTTCTCCATGACCGCTATGGGCTCGTCGTCCGCGTACCGCAGTCGGCGCAGGGCCACGGTGGCGGCGCCGGGTTCGACCTTGAGGGCGGCGGCGATCCGGTCGGAGGCGGGCACGGTGAGCATGGACAGCAGCTCGGTGCGCGGCCGTCGGCCGTCACGTTTGAGGTCCTCGAACAGACTGGTGAGCTCGATCTGCCTGCGTACCCGGTTGTTGACGACCTGGGTGCCGACCCCCCGTTTGCGGGCGAGCAGTCCCTTGTCCACCAGATGCTGCATGGCCTGGCGCATGGTCGGCCGGGAGAGCCCGAACTGGTCGGCCAGGGCGATCTCGTTCTCCAGCCGCGTCCCCGGTGCCAACGTGCCTGACTCGATGAGCTGTTGAAGCTGCTGTGCGACCTGGAAGTACAGCGGCACCGGGCTGCTCCGGTCGATGGTGATCAGCCTGGTGATCGACTCCATGTCGGGCTCCTCAAGACGTTGTGCCACGAGGTTCAGTATGCCGCACGTTCGACTCAAGCTCTGTACGTATATATGTCAGAACAAATACTGCCCTGAACATACGGTCCGGCCCCTGCCGCCCGCCCCCGTACCGGTGCCGACGGTGGTGCGGGGGAGAGGGGAGGGGCCGCACGCGGAGTGCCGTGGCACAGGATCCCTGTGTGGTGCGGGCGGCTCAGCCGGCCAGCTCTCCCAGCAGCGCCCACGTCCGCTGCCGGTCGGCCTCTCCGGCCAGGTCCGTACCCGAGAACACCACCTCGGTGGCCCCGGCGTCCCGGTAGCGCCGGACCTCGGCGGCGACCGTCCGCTCGTCGCCGATCACGGCCACGTCGGCGGCCCGTTTCCCGCCGGACAGTTCGACGGCCCGTGCGTAGGAGGGAATCTGCTCGTAGAAGGCCAGCTGCTCGGTGGCCGCCGCGCGCGCCGCGTCGGGGTCGCTCGTGACCACACCGTGCACGAGCGCCACGATCCGGGGCGCGGGACGGCCCGCGTTCCGCGCCGCCTCGGTGACGGCCGGCACGATGTGCTCGGCCAGGGCCCGGGGGCCGGCGAGATAGGGCAGGATCCCGTCCGCCAGCTCGCCGCTGACGCGGAGCGCCTGCGGGCCCATCGCGGCGACGAGCAGCGGCACGCCCGCCTCCGCCCCGGGCACGTGCGCGGGGACCGGAGTGCTCGCGGTGAGCAGTTCGCCGTGGAAGTCGGCGGTGCCCGTCTCGGTGAGCTGGCGCAGCGCGGTCAGGAATTCCCGCAGACGGGCGATGGGCCGCTCGTACGGGATGCCGAAGCCCCCCTCGGTCAGCAGTCTGGTGCCGAGCGCCAGCCCCAGGTGGTAGCGGCCGTGCGTGGCCGCCTGTGCGGTCAGGGCCTGGCTGGAAACGATCAGCGGGTGGCGGCCGAAGACGGGGATCGCAGATGTGCCCACGTCGATGCCGGGCACCTCCCGTCCGACGATCGCCGCGAGCTGGGGCGAGTCGGCCCCGAAGGTCTGCCCGAACCAGGCGGACCGCAGCCCCGCGGCCGCGGCCTGGGCGGCAAGGCGCACGCTGGCATCGATCTGGTTGCCGGTGCCGGTCGCACCGATGGCTACTCCAACAGTCATGTCAGTTCAGAACCGGGGGAGTTGGACACGCATTCCGCTCCGGTCATGACGACTTCGTGTCCGCCGTGTGTACGCGGACGAGGTCGGGAGGCGTCCGAGGGGGAACCGTCTGGATGATCAGAACAACAGCGGGTTACCATATGAGCGCCTCCTAGCTCGAAAGATAAACCTGTGACTGTCAATGACGACTCGTTCACCAACTGGAAGAACCGCGAGGAGATCGCGGAGTCGATGATCCCGATCATCGGGAAGCTGCACCGGGAGCGGGACGTCACCGTCCTGCTGCACAGCCGCTCCCTGGTGAACAAGTCGGTGGTCAGCATCCTCAAGACCCACCGGTTCGCCCGGCAGATCGCCGGTGAGGAGCTCTCGGTCACCGAGACCCTGCCGTTCCTGAAGGCGCTCACCACCCTCGATCTCGGCCCTTCCCAGATCGACATCGGCATGCTCGCCGCGACGTACCGGACCGACGGCCGAGGCCTCTCCGAGGCGGAGTTCACCGCCGGGGCCGTCGCCGGCGCCACCGGGGCCGACAAGATCGAGCGCCGTGAGCCGCGCGATGTCGTCCTCTACGGATTCGGCCGCATCGGCCGCCTCCTCGCCCGGCTGCTCATCGAGAAGGCGGGTTCCGGCAACGGTCTCCGGCTGCGTGCCGTCGTCGTCCGCAAGGCCGCCGGCCAGGACATCGTCAAGCGCGCCTCGCTGCTGCGCCGCGACTCGATCCACGGCCAGTTCCAGGGCACGATCACCGTCGACGAGGCGAACAACAAGATCATCGCCAACGGCAACGAGATCAGGGTCATCTACTCCGACGACCCGACGACGGTGGACTACACGGCGTACGGCATCAAGGACGCCGTTCTCATCGACAACACCGGCAGGTGGCGTGACCGCGAGGGGCTGTCCCAGCACCTGCGCCCCGGTATCGCCAAGGTCGTGCTCACCGCACCCGGCAAGGGCGATGTCCCCAATGTCGTCCATGGCGTCAACCACGACATGATCAAGCCGGACGAGCAGATCATCTCCTGCGCCTCCTGCACCACCAACGCGATCGTCCCGCCGCTGAAGGCGATGGCGGACGAGTACGGCGTCCTGCGCGGGCACGTGGAGACGATCCACTCGTTCACCAACGACCAGAACCTGCTGGACAACTACCACAGTTCCGACCGCCGCGGCCGCTCGGCGCCGCTCAACATGGTCATCACCGAGACCGGTGCGGCGTCCGCCGTGGCCAAGGCGCTGCCGGACCTCGACGCCACGATCACCGGAAGCTCGATCCGGGTCCCGGTGCCGGACGTCTCGATCGCGATCCTCAGCCTGAAGCTCGGCCGTGACACCACCCGCGCGGAGGTGCTCGACCACCTCCGCGAGGTGTCGCTGACCTCGCCGCTCAAGCGCCAGATCGACTTCACCACAGCCCCGGACGCGGTCTCCAGCGACTTCATCGGCTCGCGCCACGCCTCCATCGTGGACGCGGGGCCCACCCAGGTCGACGGCGACAACGCGATCCTCTACCTCTGGTACGACAACGAGTTCGGCTACTCCTGCCAGGTCGTCCGGGTCGTCCAGCACGTCTCCGGGGTGGAGTACCCGACCTTCCCCGTCCCCGTGCTCTGACCCCGGCCGTAGCGATCACGCGAGGCGCATACGAATGAATGACCGATTGTCCTACGAATTGCCCTGTGGGGGCCTGGGACGCAACATGTAAATCACCTCGGCGGGAGGGGCCCGGCCCAGCCGCTCGCGGCCCTCGACGACGGAGGACCTGGATGGCATCGTATTTCGAGAACGGTGACGACACCCTGGTGCCGGACGCCCTGCGGGGCTTCGCCCGTGCCCACGCGGATCTGCTCACGCTCGACCCCGGCCACAGCTTCCTCCTGGCCCGCGACCCGGCACCCACGCGGAGGGTCGGCCTCCTCTCGGGTGGAGGGTCGGGGCACGAACCCCTGCATGCCGGATACGTCGGACGAGGCATGTTGGACGTCGCCTGCCCGGGGCTCGTCTTCGCCTCACCGCACAACCGGCAGGTGTACGAAGGATCCCTCGCCGCCGCCCGGTCCGAGGGCGTGCTGCACATCGTGAAGAACTACACCGGCGACCGGATCAACTTCGGCATCGCCGCCGAACGGCTCGCCCACCGCGGCGTGCCCTGCGCCCGCGTCCTGGTCGACGACGACCTCGCCACCGACTCCGAGGACATCGCCGCAGGCCGCCGGGGCACGGGCGGCACCGTCCTGATCGAGAAGATACTCGGGGCGGCGGCCGACACCGGCCTCGGCCTCCACGAACTCCAGGAGCTCGGCACCCGCCTCGCCGCGAGCTGTCGCACCCTGGCCGTTGCCTCAGCCGCCCACACCGCGCCCACGACCGGCAGGCCCGCCTTCCTCCTCGACCCGGAGGAACTGGAGTACGGCGTCGGCATCCACGGCGAGCGCGCCCCGAAGACCATCCCCCGCGGGCCCCTCGGCCCTCTCGTCGAGCGCATGGTCCTGGCGCTCCTGGACGCGCTCTCCCCGGCCCGGGATTCCTCCGTCATCGCCCTGGTCAACGGCCTCGGGGCGGTCACCCCGCTGGAGCTGTACGCGGTCCACGCCGAGCTCGGCGGCCTGCTCGACGACCGGGGTATCGAACTCGCCCGTTCCCTCGTCGGCGAGTACATCACCTCCCTGGACATGCGCGGCTTCTCCATCACCCTGCTCGCCGCCGACCACCAGATCCTGCGCCTGTACGACGCGCCCGTGATGACCGCCGCCCTGCACTGGTGAAGGAGGCGGCGGCACACGGCCGTCCCCGACAGAGTTCCCCCGAGCACGGGAGGCACCCCATGACGACCAGCACGTCCCCCGACGCGTTCTCCACCGACGCCTGGATGCGCCGGTTCGTGCAGTCCGCCCGGACCGCGAAGGACCGCCTCACCTCATTGGACCAAGAGGTGGGCGACGGCGACTTCGGCGTCAACCTCAGCACCGGAGCACTCTCGACTCTTCGGCATCTCGACGCGAACCCCGCGTCCGGCAGCGACCCCGCCGCACCTCTCCAGGCCGCGGCCACCGCCTTCCTGGACGAGGTCGGCGGCACCAGCGGGCCGTTGTTCGGCTTGCTGTTCCAGGCACTGGCCGTCGCCGTGGCCGACGCAGAGGCCGCCACCACACCGGCTCTCGCAGCCGGAGCGGCGGAGGGACTGGCGGCCATCCGTCGAGTGGGGGACGCGGCGCCCGGCGACAAGACCCTCGTCGACGCACTGGGCCCGGCGGCCCAGGCCCTGCGGACCGCCCCGGCGGACACCCCGCCGGCGGAAGCCCTGGCCCGGGCCGCCGACGCCGCCTGGGCCGGTGTGTCCGAGACCGCGCGCCTGCGCGCCCGGATGGGACGCTCCAGCTACCTCGGCGAGCGCGCCGAAGGCGTTCCCGATCCGGGCGCGGTGGGGATCGGGCTGCTCTTCGCCTCCGCCCGAGCGGTCGTGGAAGACCTCAGCACGCGGCTGGACTGAGGGGGCTTCCTGACTACTCCCGCGCCCCGTGAGCCGGCCAGGACTCCACCCAGGCCGACAGATCCGGAGCGTTCAGGACCGGCACCCACAGGTCGGCCCGGGCCGCGTCCTCGGGACGCGGGCGCGGGCCCACCCCGACCACGCGCAGCCCGGCCCGCAGGGCCGACTCGATGCCCGTCATCGAGTCCTCGACGGCGAGGGCCCGTTGCGGTGCGGCACCGCAGAGGCGGGCGGCCGTCGCGTAGACGTCCGGCCAGGGCTTCGGGCGTACGGGCTCGCCGTTCCCGCCTCCGGGGTTCTCTTCGCTCGGGACCACAACGTGCTCGAAGTGGCCGAGCAGGCCGGCCCGGTCGAGGCTCGACTCCACGACCTGCAAAGGGCAGTTGCTCGCCACGGCGAGTGGCAGGCGGCCGGAGAGCCGGCGTACGAAGTCGGCGGCCCCGGGCATCGTGACCGGGTCCTTGGCGACCTGAACCATGAAGTGGCGCAGCAGCGAGCCGGTCATTTCCGCTGCCAGTTTGGGTTTGTCCGCCTCCTGGGCCATGAGCCGACCGCAGTCGATGTAATGGACGCCCTTGGCCCGCTCGGCGAAGCCCGGCGCGGGATGGATACCGAAGTCCCGGAAGACCTGGTTGCGTGCGTCCTGCCAATGGCTTTCTGTGTCCATCAAGGTCCCGTCGCAGTCGAAGACGACGGCCTCGGGAGACCAGCCGGTAAGGGCGTTGGTTGTGTCGGTCATGGTGTGCCGCTCCTGAAGGAGGGAGGCGGTCAGGCTCGTGGCGGGACCGCGGATTCGTGGTTGTGCGTTTCCCCGAGACAGCTCGGATGGCTTGCTGCGTCCGTCGGCCCCGTCGATTTCCGGGGGTGCGCAGGCGCATTTCCGTCCGAATCGTGAAACGTCACCGCGGCCACGCTATGGAGGTGTTGTTGTGTGGTGCAATCACTGCTTTGCGTGCTCGACCGCGCTGGATCCGAGGTGTAAGGACCCACCCGAATGTCTTTCGCGAAACGCGCCGATTTTCACGTCAATGCCGCACGGCAGAAGGTGAGTTGATGAATGAGCGCACGGGGGCCATCGCCCGGGATCCGGTGTGGATTGATTCACCCGAATGGCAAGCCGACCGTCAAAAATTCGGGCAACTTCACTCTTGGGCGTGCACGCTCGAAAGTACATAACAATACGGCGAAAGAAGCCGGTTATTTGCTACCGGCGTACGCGGGCTCACGAAATTCTCGCATCAAACGCGAAATGAGCGGTCGCAGTGAGCTGGTGTGTCGCGTTCGGCGGGTGGTGCGGGCCCCGGGACGGAAGCGTGCCGCGCTCGACGGGGGCGCCGCTCCGCCCCCGGATCTTGCGCGCCGAGCCCGAACGCGCGACCTGATAAACGCAGTTCGAGGCAGCATCCGCGGCCTGTGCCGACTGGCCTCCGACCGGTAGCCGTCGAGTGGGCGCGGGCCGTCGCGTGCGAGTCCGGGCCGACTGCCCGGTCCTTCATCAGGCCGATTCGCCGCCCCAGGACCTCGGAGGGAGGCCGCGGGCCGCGAGCAGGCCCCGGGCGGCAGCCAGGGCTTTCGACTCGTCGCGAATGCCGGTAAGCACGCAGAGCGTGTAGAGCGTGCCCTCGGTCCCGGGCCTGACCGTGCAGTCCCACTGGGATGCGTCGAGACTCTGCAGCTCGTCGTAGCGGTTGACCAGCTCGCGCAGGATTTCGGGATCGGCTTGCAGCACCATAGGCCTTCCTCGGGTCGGGTCACCTCTGGTTTCTCTACGATGGTGCGGTGCGCGACACGGCGCCGCCACTGCGGCCCGCCAGTCGAGAATCGACCGCCACTATCCCCATGGTTCACTTGCTCATGTACCTACGCTGTCAGGGAATTCCGCCGTGACCGTCGTCCGCGACGAGGACGTCGCGCACAAGGCGTCGCACTGTCCCGTGTGCGGGTCGGCGCAGAAGTCGCGATCAGGCGGCGAGCAGGGAACGCGGCCGATGCCGAGCTGCTTTATTGCCTCGCTCGTTCGAGAAAAGCGTGGAATGAGCGCGCGGGCAGATCCGTGAGACGCCGGACGGTGCCGGTGGCGACGGCCGCTTCCCACCTGGCCCCCGAGGCCCGGGACGGACGCTCAGGCGGCGTCGGCGTAGGCGGGAAGCTGCCAGTCGCCGCCGCGGTCCTCCTTGGACAGCCGCGCGACCAGGTCGGGGATGCGCAGGAAGCAGGCCAGCGCGGTGGCGTTCTGGAAGGCGCTGATGGCGTGCTTGGTCAGGGGCATGCCCACGCGCAGGATGCGCGGATTGACCTCGCCCTGGATCTCGTCGACGAAGGGCCGCAGGACGCGCTCGTAGTTCGCCAGCGCGGCCGGCAGGTCGTCCGGAGCCCGGTTGATCTCACCGGCCAGGACGTAGGCGCCGACCAGGCCGCCGGAGATCCCCATGCCGCTGTAGGGGGAGGCGCAGTGCGCGGCGTCACCGGCCAGCACCACCCGGCCCTTGGACCAGCTGTCGCTCCGCACCTGGACGACCTCCTGGGAGTAGAAGAACGGGCTGTCCTTCATGCCCTCGATGAACCGTTCCGTCTGCCAGCCGGCATCCCTGAACCGCGCGGCCCAGAACTTCTGCTGCTCCCCGACGGGAGCCCGGTGGATCGCGGAGGCTTCCGCGGACTCCTCGCGCACCACGAAGTACGCCTGGGTCTCGGTCGCGTTGTGGCTGCGCCGCATGATCTGCCTACCGCCCGGAACCATGTAGGTGTCACGGATGTTGGTGTCGGAGGCGATGCGCGGGACGAACCAGTAGGCCATGTGGATGCCTACACGCCAGTACGGGTCGAAGCCCTCCGGCAGCAGCGCCCGCCGGGTACGTGAGCCCTGCCCGTCGGCGCCGATCAGCAGATCGAAGTCGCCCGACGTTCCGTCCGAGAAGTGCGCGGTGACCCGGTCGGCGTCCTGGTCGAAGCCGTCGACGCTCTTGCCGAAGACGTACTCGGCGTCGCCCTTCGTCGCCTCGTGCAGGATGCGCACGAGGTCGCCGCGCATGATCTCGTACTCCGAGGTCAGCGTCTGCCGGCCCTTGCCGGAGGTGTTCGCCATGATCGTCGCCTTCGGCTTCCCGCGGGAGTCGACGAAGGCCACGCCCGCCTCGTCCACCAGCTGACCGCGCACCTCCTCCAGCAGCCCCATCCGCGCCACCGCGTCGATGCCCTGCCCGCGTAGATCCACCTGCGCCCCCGAGGCACGCAGTGCCGGGAACCGCTCGACGACGGTCACCTCGTGACCACCGCGCGTGAGCCAGAAAGCCAGCGCCTGCCCCGCGACACCGCCGCCGGCCACCAGGATCCGCAGGGAACGCTTCGCGATCTTGTTCGTCATGGCCACTCTAAAATCTATCGGTGATTGATTTCTTTCCAGATTCTTCTATCGGCGATAGATTGTCAACGTGACCAAGATGAACCGTGCGACCGTCGTCACCGAGGCACTGGACCTGCTGGACGACGTGGGCCTGGAAAATGTCAGCACCCGGCGGCTGGCCAAGCGCCTGGGCGTGGAGCAGCCGTCGCTCTACTACCACTTCAAGACCAAGAAGGACCTGCTGGCCGCGATGGCGGAGGCGGCCATGGCTCCGCACGCCCACGCCCCCCTGCCGGAGCCCGAGGACGACTGGCGGGGCTGGTTCCTGGACAACTCCCGCAGTTTCCGCCGCACTCTGCTCATGCGCCGCGACGGCGCCCGCCTGCACGCCGGCAGCACCCCGACCGGCGACCTGGACCGGATCCGCCGCAAGATGGCCTTCCTGGTCGCCTCCGGCGTGCCCGAGCGGCAGGCGCGGATGGCCATGCTGGCCGTCGGCCGCTTCACCGTCGGCTGCGTACTGGAGGAGCAGGCGGACGTGGACGCGCCGGACGCCGGGGACCTGCCGGACGACGTTCCCGCGCTCGATCACGAAGCGGCGTTCGAGGCGGGCCTCGCGCTCATCCTCGGCGGACTCGAACAGCACACCGCCGCCCCCGACGGCCGCTGACCGCCGGCGGGCAAGGCCAGGACAGGGCGCCAGGGGCCCGAGTCGTGGCGGGTGAGGCGTCCCGGATATCCGGACCGCCTCACCCGCCACAAGGCCGGCGGAGCTGTACCGACCACGGCGATCGATCGCCCCGGCGAGGACCACCCAGCGAAACGCGCAACCGACGGGCCGGCCTCCCTCCCCGTGCGCGGACTGCCCGCACACGGGGAGGTTCCGGTCACTACCGGCCCGGCACCGTGCTCGGCGCCGGGGCGTAGCCCGTGGCCCGGGTGGTGAACGTCCCCCTGCCCTGGGTCCGGCTGCGCAACCGGGTCGCGTAGCCGAACAGTTCGGCCAGCGGCACGGTCGCCGTGACCACCGCCGTACCGGGCCGCGCGGTCGAGCCGGACACCTGGCCACGCCGCGCCGCGAGGTCGCCGAGCACCCCGCCGACGGCGTCGTCGGGCACGGTGACCGTCACCTCGGCCACCGGCTCCAGCAGCACCATCGCGCAGGCGCGCAGCGCCTCCCGGAGCGCGAACCGCCCGGCCGTGCGGAACGCCATCTCCGAGGAGTCCTTGGAATGCGTGGCGCCATCGGTCAGCGTCACCCGCAGCCCGGTCACCGGATGCCCGCCGAGCGGCCCCTCGGCCAGGGCGTCCCGGCAGCCGGCCGCCACCGCCCGGACGTACTCCTGCGGAACCCGGCCGCCGACGACGGACGAGTGGAACTCGAACTCCGCACCGCCCTCGCCGTCCTGGCCGTCGGCGCCCCCCAACGGTTCGACGGT
Organism: Streptomyces sp. NBC_00341; assembly: GCF_041435055.1. NCBI lineage: Bacteria > Bacillati > Actinomycetota > Actinomycetes > Kitasatosporales > Streptomycetaceae > Streptomyces > Streptomyces sp. NBC_00341. The sequence goes on from NZ_CP108002.1 coordinate 7,930,752, forward strand.
GAGCACGACATGGGCGAACTGCCCGGCCCCGCCGTCCTGCTTGACGTGCCGGTACACCAGACCCGCCACCCCGCGCACGACCGTCTCCCGGAGGGCGACCTGCGGCCGGCCGACCCGGACCTCGAGGCCATGGGCCCGGCGGATCTTCTCGGCCGCCACCTCCAGATGGAGTTCGCCCATGCCCGAGAGCACCGTCTGACCCGTCTCCGGGTCCGTCCGCACCGCCAGTGAGGGGTCCTCCTCCGCCAGCCGCGCCAGCGCCGACATCAGCCGCTCCGTATCGGTGTTCCGGCCCGCCTCGACCGCCACCGAGACGACCGGATCGGCCACGGTGGGCGGTTCGAGGACCAGCGGGGCACCCGGCGCGCACAGGGTGGCACCGGCACGCGCGGCCTTGAGGCCGATCACCGCGACGATGTCCCCGGCCACCGCCTCGTCCACATCGACATGGCGGTCCGCCTGCACCCGCAGGATCCGGCCGACCCGCTCGCTGCGCCGCGCACCCGCGTCCAGCACCGTGTCCCCCTTCCTGAGCGTGCCCGAGTACAGCCGCAGATACGTCAGCCGGCCCGTCGGGGTCGCGGTCACCTTGAACGCCAGCGCGGCGAGCGGAGCCGCCGGGTCCGCGGCCCGTTCCTCCACCTCGCCGCCGAGCGTGCCGCGCACGGGCGGCACGTCCAACGGAGAGGGCAGATAGGCCACGACGGCCTCCAGCAGCGGCTCGACACCTCGGTTGCGGTACGCCGAACCGCACAGGACCACGACGCCCTCACCGGTACGGGTCAGATCGCGCAACGCCACGGCCAGTGTCTGTGCGGAGAGCGTGGACCGCGCGCAGAACTCCTCCAGCGCGACCGGGTGGAGCTCCGCCACCGCCTCCTCCAGCAGCCGCCGGCGCCGCGACGCTTCCTCCAGCAGCTCATCGGGCACCTCCCCCTCCTCGTACGTGTCGGAGCCGTCGGCCCAGACCAGTGCCCGCATGCGCAGCAGATCCACCACTCCGGTGAACCGCTCCTCGTCCCCGATCGGCAGCTGAACCACCAGGGGGACCGTGTGCAGCCGCTCCCGGATCGACGCCACGGCGGAGTCGAGGCGGGCGCCGACCCGGTCGAGCTTGTTGACGAAGGCGATGCGCGGCACACCGTGCCGGTCGGCCTGCCGCCACACCGACTCGCTCTGCGGCTCCACACCCGCGACCGCGTCGAACACCGCGATCGCGCCGTCGAGCACCCGCAGCGAACGCTCGACCTCGTCGGCGAAGTCGACGTGCCCCGGGGTGTCGATCAGGTTGATCCGGTGGTCCGCCCACGTACAGCTCACCGCGGCGGCGAAGATGGTGATGCCGCGGTCGCGTTCCTGCGGGTCGAAGTCGGTGATGGTCGTGCCGTCATGGACCTCGCCGCGTTTGTGGGTGGTGCCGGTGGCGTAGAGGATCCGTTCGGTGACGGTGGTCTTGCCGGCATCGACGTGGGCGAGGATGCCCAGATTGCGAACGCCGTTGAGTGTGCTGGTGAGTCGGCGGTTCAGTTCGGTACGCACGGTCCGTGGCCCTTCGGGGTGATCCGGAAGAAGACGGCGCGATCCCCGGACGAGGAGGCCTGTGATCAGGCCCGCGGAACCCCTGGCCGCGGCGCGTCGAGCAGCGCGCGACCACGATGACGGTCCGTCAATGAGGGTGCGGGGTTCAGGCGTTCGTCGCGGGTGTCCGGGGCCGGCCGCGCAGCCGGCGCCGGGCGGAGGTAGACACCAGGATCACCTCGTACCGCGACAGGGGAACGACGACAGCGGTGCGGTAGCGCACGGCAGGTCTCCCCTCACTGGTCACGGTGCGCGCCCCGACGTGAGCGCGGCGCGTGATTTCGTCGTGAGTCTAGGCAGTTGGGCGCGGCGGGGGAACCGGTTTTCCGGCTCACTCCGCGCTGTTGCCGGGCCGTAGCCGTCCGGGGACGGGACCGTGTCACAGGGGCCGTGTCACATCGGAAGGGAACCGCGCCCGGCGAACCGGACGCGGGGCCGGCATGCCCTGCGGCACCGCCGCACCGCCCTGCGGCCGCAGCCGCGCCATTCGGCGGGGGACACGCCCGCTCCCCGGCCGCCCCGGGTGATCAGCGCGTTCACCGGACTGTGCGGGTCCAGGGCCATCGTCCGGGCCAGTAGGACGCCGATCACCAGCGGGGCCAGGGTGACGGCCAGCGTGGTGCCGGCACTGGTGACGTGCTTGATGCGGGGGCGCGGTGCGTCGGGAGCCATGGTCCCATTCGAGCAGCGGAGGCCCGGTGCGGGATCGGGTGCCGTACTCAGTCCGGGCGGCTCGGGTACTCACCCGCGCCGCCCGGCTCCACTCGGGGAGTGGCTACGCCGTGGTGCCGGGGCCGGAACCCGCGCCCGCACCCGAGGCGGCCTTGATGCCCTTCGTGATGTCCTCCAGGACGGACAGGGCGGGCGCCTTGCTGTTGATGTCGAAGCCCGAACGGACGACGATCAGCATGTTCTTGGCCCGGGGGGCGGGGAAGGCCAGCGACTCGACGTACCCGTCGTCGCCGTTCTTCGTCACGACCTTCCAGCGCACCCGGTAGCCCTGCTGACCGGCCACCGTGACCGCCTCGGACTTCAGCTCCTGGTGCGAGGTGATGCCGCCGTAGATCTTCTCGCCGTACGATTCCTTCGCGTTGGCGGCGATGTCCTTCTCGGCGGTGGCCTTCGCGGTCTTGGTGCTCAGCTTCAGCGCCTCTGCCGGTACGGAGAACACTCCGCCGCGCACGCACTTCTCCTTGGGCGCCCCGGGGCAGGCGTACGAACCCGTGGTCACCCCAGCCCCCATGCCCGACTCGCCCTTCCAGCCGTCCGGGACCGGGATGCTGATTCCGCTCGCCAGGTCCGTCGCGTAGCCGTCCTCGGTCTGCGGCAGCTGCTGCTCCGGGTCCTGCTCCCCGCCACCGCTGTTTCCGCCACCGCCGTCGCTGCCACCGCTGCCGCCCGGGGCGCCGGGCTGACGGCTGGGCGCGTGGGAGGGCGGGCTGGACGGTGCGGTGGCCGCGTTCTCCGACTTCTTGCCGGAGTCATCGGTCAGCAGGTACACGCCACCGCCGATGGCGGCGAGCACCACCACACCGGCGGTTATGCCGGCGCCGATGCGTATCCGGCGGCTGCGGGCGGCCGCCGGTGGCACGCGGAGGTGATCGGTCCACTGGCTGCCGTCCCACCAGCGTTCCTGGATGGGGCCAAATCCTGTGTACCCGGGGTCTGGATGCCAGCCGGGCGGGCTCGTCTGCGTCACGGCAGCCACCGTAGCCGGGTTGCGTGAGAATCCTATGAATCAGGTGAACCAGATGAATTGGGCGATCGGTCCCGGTCCGGCTCGGCCCGTCCGGAAGCTGATTATGGTCTAGACAATTGGTGAGCCCGCTCGCTAGCATCCGCGACGGAGCGCGACGGCCCGGCGGCAGCGGTTCGCCCGGTCCGTCCGCCACGGCAGGGGAGAGGGCACATGGAAGCGACCGCTCCGGACCGTCGGTTCGCAGAGGACTACCGGATCGCCCGGGAGATTCCGCGCGACGGGCTCACCGCCTGGCGCGCGGCCGTCGCAGCCGAGGTGCCGTTGGAGCCGGGGGCGGTCGTGCTGGACGTCGGCGCCGGGACCGGGGCCTTCGCGGCCGCGTTCGCGGACTGGTTCGGGGCGCGGGTGCTGGCGGTGGAGCCGGCTGCCGCCATGCGCGCGCTGATCCCTCGGACCGCGGACATCGAGGTGCTGGACGGCCGGGCCGAGGCGCTGCCGGTGCCGGACGGGTGCGCGGACGCGGCCTGGCTCGGCTCGGTCGTCCACCACATCGAGGATCTGCCCGCCGCGGCACGGGAGATCCGCAGGGCGCTGAAGCCGGGAGCGCCGGTGCTGATCCGTAACTCCTTCCCCGGCCGGTGCACGCGTGACCTGAGGGTGCGGTTCTTCCCCGGGACCGCGCGCATCGTCGACTCGTACCCGACCGTCGAACAGACCTGTACGGCGTTCGCCGCCGCCGGCTTCGCCCGGGTCGCGCTGCACGCCGTGCCGCAGGAGAGCGCGCCGAGCCTGTCCGGCTTCGCCGACCGGATCCGGCGGGACACCGACGCGAAGCTCCGGGCCCTCACGGACGAGGAGTTCGCGTGCGGGATGCGGCGGTTGCGGCGGGCCGCGGCGCAGGAGCCGGACCGGCCGGCCGTCAGCTGGATGGATCTGCTGGTCCTCGCCTGACCGCGCGCACCGGACCCCGCTCCTGATCCGGCCTGATCCGAACGGCAGCCCTTAGGCTGCGCGCATGAGCGGAATCGATGAGGAGGAGCGGTCCGTGCGGGCCGCTGTCGAGGGCGAGCTGCGGCTGCTGGACCCTGCGGTCCGGGCCCTGCCCGATGCGGTGACCGAACTCCTCGACCCGGAGTTCACCGAGTTCGGCGCGTCCGGGAGGCGGTACGACAGGACCTCGATCCTCGTCGTCACCTCCGCCGACGCCGAGGGGACGCCCGTCGCGGCCACCGTCACGGGCATGTCCGGCAGGCTGCTGGCCCCGGGCCTCGTCCACCTGACGTTCATGACGGAGCGGGACGGGCGCCAGGTGCGGCGCAATTCGATCTGGCGCCGCACGGAGTCGCGCTGGCGGCTGTACTTCCACCAGGGCACACCGGTCAACGCCTCCTGAGCCGAACGGAATTCGGTGGGACGGTGAGCCCCGTGCCTTCTAGGCTCCTGGAATGACGAACGCCAGCTATCCCGCCAAGCCCCGGCCCGGTGACCGCGTCGCCGTGGTGTCCCCCGCGTCCGGGCTTCCCGGCATTCTCCCGCTCCCGTACGAGCTGGGACTGCGCAGGCTCCGTGAGGAGTTCGGGCTGGAGCCCGTGGAGTACCCGAGCACCCGGAAGATGGGTTCGACGCCCCAGGAGCGGGCCGCCGACCTCCACGCGGCCTTCTGTGACCCCACGGTCAAGGCCGTCATCGCCAGCATCGGCGGGGACGACCAGATCACCGTGCTGCCGCATCTGGACCGGGAACTGCTGCGGGCCAACCCCAAGCCGTTCTTCGGCTACAGCGACAACACCAACCTCCTGGTGTTCCTCGAACACCTGGGCATCGTCGGTTACCACGGTGGATCGGTGATGGTCGAGCTGGGACGCCCGGGGGCGATGCACCCGCTGACCGCCGAATCGTTGCGGGCGGCGCTGTTCACCCGCGATGCCCATGAGATCGTCCCGGCGAAGGAGAGCGGCCGCGTGAACGCCCGCTGGGAGGATCCGCGGACCTTCGACGACGAACCCGCCATGCTGCCCGTCGACGGCTGGACCTGGCACAACGCCGGCCGGGTGGTCGAGGGCGCGAGCTGGGGCGGTGAGCTGGAGATCCTGTCCTGGCTGCTGATGGCGGACCGGGGGATACGGCCGGTGGCCGAGTACGCGGGCCGGGTGCTGTTCCTCGAGACGTCCGAGGAGATGCCCGGCGCCGGGCAGGTGTACCGGATCCTGCGGAACATGGGGGAGCGCGGACTCCTGCGCCGGTTCCCCGCGCTGCTGATGGGGCGCGCCAAGCACTGGTCCTTCGAGCAGCCCCTCGAACCCGAGGCCGGACAGCGGTACCGCGACCGGCAGCGCGAGGCGGTGCTGCGCGCCCTGAGCGAGTACGCCCCCGACACCATGGCCGTCTTCGACGTCGACCTCGGCCACACGGACCCGCAGGTGATCATCCCGTACGGCGGTCAGGTGCGGGTGGACGGAGTGGCCCGGCGCATCGTGGTGACGTACTGAGCCGTATCCGTCAGGAAGCCGGACGGCACGGCCTCGGCGGGCGGGGCGTGTCCGATCCGTTCAAGAAGACGGTGACGCCGGTCCTCTACCGTCACTGCCATGAACAGCACCGACAGGGAATCACGCCACCTCGGCATCCACATCGACCGCACGGCCGACGACGTCTACGCCTACGCCTCCGACCCGGTGAACCTGCCCGCGTGGGCCCGTGGACTGGGAGGCTCGATCAAGAGGACCGACGGCCGGTGGGTCGCGGAATCCTCCCCCATGGGAAGGGTCGTGGTGACCTTCGTGGCACGCAACGGCCTGGGCGTGCTCGACCACCACGTCACGCTGCCCTCGGGCGAAACCGTCTACAACCCGGTCCGGGTGATCAGCGACGGCACGGGAAGCGAGGTCGTCTTCACCCTGCGACGGCAGCCTCACCTGAGCGACGCGGAGTTCGAGCGCGACGCCGGCATGGTGGCCGCCGACCTGAACCGGCTCCGGGAGCTGATGGAGTCCGCGTAGCCGCACCGGAGGTGCCGCCGGGTCGGGGCGCGGGGCGGGTCAGTTATGGTCCGACCACATGTGGTGTGTGACATAGTGGGAGATCCGGACCGGACCGGTCGGCAGCGGAACGGCTCCGGCCGGGGCAGGGAGTGGCGGATGCCCGTCGAATGGCAGCCCGTACGGCAGTCGCGCACCCATGAGCTGGTGCTCCAGAGCATCGAGCAACGGGTGTTCGCCGGTGAGCTCAAGGCCGGCGACCGGCTGCCGCCCGAACGGGAACTGGCCCCGGTCCTCGGAGTCAGCCGGTCCGCTCTGCGCGAGGCCCTGCGGGTGCTGGAGACCATCGGCGTCCTGGTGGCCCAGCCGGGCCGGGGGCCGGACGCCGGGGCGCGGATCGTGCGCCACCCCGACGACGCGCTCGGGCGCCTGCTCCGGCTCCACTTCGCCCTCGGCAGCTACAGCCTGGAGGACGTGCTGGAGGCGCGTGTCGTGCTGGAGCGGTCCAGCTTCGAGGCCGCAGCGCACCATGCCTCCGCCGAGGATCTGGACGAGGCCGGTGCGCTGCTCGTACGGATGGGGGCGCCGGATGTCGGAGTGCCCGAGTTCAACGACCTGGACACCAGGTTCCACGTACAGATCGCGCGCAGTTCCGGCAACGAACTGACCTCCACGCTCACCTCCGCCGTCCGGGAGTCCGTCCGGCCGCTCATCCTGCGCGCCCTGGAGACCGCGGCGGACTGGCGGGCCACCGCCGCCGCGCTCAACGCCGACCACACCGAACTGCTGCGGCTGGTGCGCGCGGGCGAAGGGGCGCGGGCCGCCGATCTGGTGGAGGCGCACATCCGGGGGCTGCACGGAACGCTCGTCGACGAGAAGCCGGCGCCCTGAACGGGGCTGCCCTCACCGGGGACTGATCGGGCGTGCCCCGCGCCCTTCCGTCGGCCGAGCGCGCGTACTATGGTCCGACCATACAATGGTTCATGATTCTGTTCGGGATCATGAAAAGGATCATGACGATCACGTGCAGAGAAACGATCGGGGAGACCCATGCGCATCGGACTCTTCGCCACCTGTCTGGGAGACACGCTCTTCCCGGAGGCGGTGAAATCCACCGCGGTGCTGCTCGCCCGCCTGGGTCACGACGTGGTGTTCCCGCCGGGGCAGACCTGCTGCGGCCAGATGCACGTCAACACCGGCTACCAGCGCGAGCCCGTCCCGCTGGTGCGCAATTTCGCCGAGCAGTTCGGTGACGCCTCCATCGAGGCCGTCGTCATGCCCTCGGGATCGTGCGCCGGCTCCGTCCGCCACCAGCACGAGATCGTCGCCGAACGGTACGGCGACGCGGCGTTGCGCGCGGGCGTGGCCACGGTCAAGGCGAAGACGTACGAGCTGTCGGAGTTCCTCGTCGACGTGCTGGACGCCACCGATGTCGGCGCGTACTTCCCGCACCGGGTCACCTACCACCCCACCTGTCACTCGCTGCGCATGTTGAGGGTCGGTGAGAAGCCGCTGCGGCTGCTGCGGGCCGTCGACTCGATCGATCTCGTCGAGCTGCCGGAGGCCGACGCCTGCTGCGGGTTCGGCGGCACCTTCGCGCTGAAGAACGCCGACACGTCGACCGCGATGCTCCAGGACAAGATGCGCCACATCGCCACCACCGGGGCCGAGGTGTGCACCGCCGGCGACTCGTCCTGTCTGATGCACATCGGCGGCGGGCTCTCCCGGATCAGCTCCGGCACCCGCACCCTGCACCTGGCCCAGATCCTCTCCGCCACCCGCACCTCGCCGTACGTCCCGACGGAGGCCGCCCGATGAGCAGCACCTTTCTCGGCATGCCCGCGACGCCGCCCCGCTCCCCGTACGGGACGGGCAATCTGCGCGGTGACCGGAAGTTCCCCGCGGCGGCCCACGACGACCTGGGCAATGGACAACTGCGCCGCAACCTCGGCAAGGCCACCCACACCATCCGCGCCAAACGCCTCGACGTCACCGGCGAACTGCCCGACTGGGAGGAGCTGCGCGACGCGGGCGCGGCCATCAAGACCGACACCATGAACCGCCTCCCCGAGCTGCTGGAGGAGCTGGAGCGCAAGGTCACAGAGCGCGGCGGTACCGTCCACTGGGCCCGGGACGGCGGCGAGGCCAACGAGATCGTCGCGCGACTGGTCAAGGAGACCGGGAGCAAGGAGGTCATCAAGGTCAAGTCGATGGCCACCCAGGAGATCGGTCTCAACGAGCACCTCGAATCCATCGGCATCACCCCGTACGAGACCGACCTGGCCGAACTGATCGTGCAGCTCGCCCACGACAAGCCCTCGCACATCCTGGTGCCGGCGATCCACCGCAACCGCGACGAGATCCGGGAGATCTTCCTCAAGGAGATCCCGGGCGTCGACCCCTCGCTGGACAACGTCCCCGCGCACCTCGCCGCCGCGGCCCGCGCCTATCTGCGCGAGAAGTTCATGACGACGAAGGTCGCCGTCTCCGGGGCCAACTTCGGTATCGCCGAGACCGGCACCCTGTCCGTCGTCGAGTCCGAGGGCAACGGCCGGATGTGCCTGACCCTGCCCGACACCCTGATCACCGTCATGGGCATCGAGAAGGTGCTGCCGCGCTACCAGGACCTGGAGGTCTTCCTCCAGCTGCTGCCGCGCTCCTCCACCGGCGAGCGGATGAACCCGTACACCTCGATGTGGACCGGCGTCACCCCGGGCGACGGGCCGCAGACCTTCCACCTGGTGCTCCTGGACAACGGACGCACCGCGGCGCTCGCGGACCGGATCGGCCGCGAGGCGCTCAACTGCATCCGCTGCTCGGCCTGTCTCAACGTCTGCCCGGTGTACGAACGGGCCGGCGGCCACGCCTACGGATCGACGTACCCGGGACCGATCGGGGCCGTGCTCACCCCGCAGCTCGCCGGCATGCACGCCGCGAAGGACGACCCCAACAGCTCGCTGCCGTACGCCTCCAGCCTCTGCGGGGCCTGCTTCGACGCCTGCCCGGTCAAGATCGACATTCCCTCGCTGCTGGTCGAACTGCGCCACCAGCACACCGAACAGGCCGGCACCACCCCCGAACAGCTCGCCATGAAGGCGGCGGCCGCGGTGATGGGCAGGCCGAAACTGTTCACCGCCGCGCAGAAGGCGTCCGGGCTCGGCCGCGTCATCGCGGGACGGGACAAGAAGATCTCCCACCTGCCGCCGCCGTTCAACGGCTGGAGCGACAGCCGCGACACCCCGGCCCCGCCCCGGCAGACCTTCCGCTCCTGGCTGGCCTCCGCCGAGGGCGCGGAGACGATGCGGGCGGCCGCCGACGAACACACGGGCAACCAGCAGCAGGAGGAGGAGAAGTGACGACCGCTCGCGAAACGGTGCTCGGCCGCGTCCGGGACGCCCTGGCCCTGGCACCCGCCGCAGACACCCCGATCCCGCGTGACTACCGCACCGGTCGCACGCTCCCCGACGCGGAACGCCTGGCCCTGTTCACCGACCGGCTCGTCGACTACAAGGCCCAGGTCCACCCCTGTACGGCAGAGCGCACGGCCGAGGTCGTCGCCGAGGTGCTGCGGGAGCGGGGAGCCGGCCGGATCGGGGTGCCCGCCGGGCTCGACCCGCGGTGGCTCGACGCGTACGACGGGCAGGTCCAGCGGGACTCGGCCGACATTCCGGCACCCGGACTCGACGCCCTCGACGGTGTCGTCACCGCGTCCGCCGCCGGCTGCGCCGAGACGGGCACGATCTTCCTGGACGGTTCACCCGACCAGGGCCGGCGGGCGCTGTCGCTGGTGCCCGACCTCCATGTCTGCGTCGTCGACCTGTCGGCCGTGGAGGTGGGCGTACCGGAGGCGGTGGCCCGGCTGGTGCCCGAGCGGCCGACGACCCTGATCAGCGGCCCGTCGGCCACCTCCGACATCGAGCTCGAACGAGTGGAGGGCGTACACGGCCCGCGCACCCTGGCCGTCGTCATCCGCACGGACGCGTGACAGGCGTCTGACGGGGGTGGGGGCACGCCGGAGCGCGCCCCCACCCCCGTCGGCTACCCGTGCTCGACCGTCACCGGGCCGAAGCGGACCCGGGTCGTCGCCGCGTCCTCGGCCCAGCACACCTCGACCGTGTCCCCGTCGACGTTCACCCCGCTCACCACCGCGTCGAGCGCGGCCGCGCCGGGCTCCGCGGTGAGCGAGGCGAGCGCGGCCAGCACCACCGTGCCCTCCGCGTCGGCGCCCAGCCGGGGCAGCACCGCCCAGGGCGTGTACGCGGTGCCCTGCGGGGCGCGTACCTCGTCCCGTGACTCCCAGCCGTGCAGACCGTGCAGCGCGGACGTGACCGAGGACCCGGGTCCGGTCGCCCAGCCCGTCTCCTCGACCCGGGCGCCGGGAGGCGCGCCGAGCACCCGGTGCACCCGGAGCTCGTAGCGGCCGCGGACCACCGTCACGCTCTCCACCCGCAGTCCCGGCTCCGTGGCGGCGCCGCTCGCGAAGACCGGGCGGTGCCAGGAGGCGGCCCAGCCCCAGCCGTCACCGCCGCCCGCGCCGAGCGGGCGGATCGCGCGGCGGCGGCTGCGGGCTCCGCCGACGACCACGGACAGGTGGTTGTCCGCGGCGTTGGCCCGCGCCGTGGGCCCGGTGACCGTCGAGTACGCCTGACGGCTGTACAGCGGATCGTCCTGCGCCGCCGACTCGCCCTCGTGCGGCCGGACATGGTCGCTGCCGTGGTTGTGCAGCCGGACGATCCCGTCCGCCCGGGTCGACTGGACGAGCAGTCCCGGCGCGGGCAGCGCGAGCACCCGGTCGGGCCCCTCGCTCGGCGCCGGCTCCTCGGTCGCCGTCCACAGCGGATGGTCCTCCGGAGCCAGCAGGGACACGAAGGCCTTGGACGCCCAGTAGGGGGACGACGGGCCCGAGTAGGGCTGGAGCGTCGCCTCGTGCGGCCCGTGCCAGCCCAGGCTCAGCAGCCCGTCGGTGCCGGTCGCGCCCCGGTCCAGGAAGTAGCGCAGCGCCCCGCTGATCACCCGCCGCGACGTACCCGGCGTGAGCGGGGTGTGCCCGGTCAGCGCACCGAGCCCGACCGCCGCACCGGCCGCGAAACGGTAGGTCAGCGAGCGGCCGAAGTGGATCGGGGCCCCGTCCCCGCCGAACAGCAGCGCGAAGCTCTCCAGGTGTTCGCTCAGGCGCGCCCCGTAGTGCGCGGCGAACTCCGCGTCGCCGGAGAGGTGGGCGTCGAGCACGGGGTAGAGGTGCAGCGCCCAGCCGTTGTAGTGGTCGAAGGCGCGGCCGTCGCCGTCCGCGTACCAGCCCTGCCCCCGGTACCAGACCTCCATCAGGTCGCGGGCCCGCTCCCGGGCCCGCGCGGTCTCCGCGTCGCCCCGGCCCACCGACTCCAGGAACCCGGCCACCGAGTACGGGAACAGGTACCAGTTGTTCGCCGCGGGGGTGTGCCGCAGGGCGCCGCGCAGCCACTCCTCGGCACGGTCCCGCACGGCCGGGTCCAGCCGGTCCCAGAGCCAGGGCCGGGTGAGCCGCAGTCCGATGGCGACCGAGGCGGACTCCACCATGGGCTGGCCGAAGACGGTGTGGTCGCGGATCAGCGGCCAGGACTCGGCGTCGTCCCGGCCCGGCGTACGGGTACCGGCCGCGAGCCCGTCCGCGTACCGCTCCAGCCAGCCGTGCGGGTCCTTGCCGCCCGCGCCCGCGACCCGGAAGGCGGCGGCGAGGAACGTGCGCGCGTATCCCTCCAGGCCGTCGGAGCGGACCCCGGAGGCGGACGGGCGCCCCGGCAGGTCGAGCATCGCGCTGCCGGGGGTGGCCCACTGCCAGGCGGCCTTGAGCAGTCCGTCCGCGGCGGCCTCCCAGTGCGCGCGGGTGTAGCCGGTGACCGGGCTCTTCGACCGGTCGTCGGCGGGGAGCTCCAGCGGGGAGTCGGGGTGCGGTCGGTTCATGCGAGGAAGGCCAGCCTTTCGCGTCGTACGGGATGGGCGAATCCGTCGCCCGCGGCCCAGCGTTCGCTCTCGCCCACGGCCAGATCGACGAGCCGCCGCCATTCGTTGCCCTGGGAACCAGCGAGATGCGGGGTGATCAGGGCGTTCTCGCAGTCCCACAAGGGGTGTTCGGCCGGCAGCGTGTCGGGGTCCGTGACGTCGAGGACCGCCCGGATGCGCTGCTGCAGCAGTACGTCGGTCAGCGCGTCCTGATCGACGACGGCGCCGCGCGCGGTGTTGACGAGGACCGCGTCCGGCCGCATGGACATGAGCAGTTCACGGCTGACGAGCTCGCGGGTGGCGGGCAGCAGTGGGGTGTGGACGCTCACCACGTCGCTGCGCGCGAACAGTTCACCGAGGTCCACCGGCCGGACACCGAGCGCGGCCGCCTCCTCCTCGGAGACGTACGGATCGTGCAGCAGCACCCGCAGGTCGTAGGGGCGCAGCAGCTCGATGACCCGCCGGCCGATGAGCGAGGCGGACAGGATGCCCACGGTCCGGCCGTAGTTGCCCACCTGCGGGGAGGTGGCCAGCCAGTTGCCGCGGTGGCGCTCGGCGCGGTAGTCACGGGCCCGTTCCAGCGCCCGTTTGCCGGAGAGCAGGATCATGGCGACGGTGTACTCCGCGACCGGCAGGGCGTTCGCCGCGGCGGCCGACGACACCTCGATGCCGCGTTCCCAGCAGGCCTCTGTGATGTGCCCGCGCACGCTTCCGGCCGTGTGCGCGACGGCGCGCAGCCGGGGCGCGGCGGCCAGCGCCGCCTCGTCGAGCGGCGGACAGCCCCAGCCGGTGACCAGCAGCTCCGTGTCCGCGAGTACGGCACGGGCCCGCTCTGTGGTGAAGTCGTCCAGCACGGGCAGCGGCGCGAGGTCGCACACCCGCGAGAGCGCGTCCAGCGACGGGGCGTCCAGCAGGGCGGCCGCGGCATCCGGCTTCATCGCGACGGCGGCGCGCGGCCTGCGCCGTGCGGCGGGGGTGGGAACGGCGGTGCTTGGCATCTTTCTCCTGGTACGGGGACGATGTGCGGACCGGTACGGCTACTTGACGGCGCCCGCGGTGAGCCCCGACTTCCAGAAGCGCTGGAGCAGCGCGAAGGCGAGGATCAACGGCAGGACCGCGAGCAGCGAACCCATGATGACCACGGGGTAGTACTCGGGTGAGACGGTGGCGGAGCTGTTCCAGGTGTACAGGCCGAGACTGACGGGATACAGGTCCTGGTCGGACAGCATCACCATGGGCAGGAAGAAGTTGTTCCAGATCGCGGTGAGCTGGAAGAGGAACACCGTGACCAGCCCCGGACCGAGCATCCGCAGCGCGACCCGGAAGTACGTGGTGAGTTCCCCGGCCCCGTCCACCCGGGCCGCTTCGAGCACCTCGTTGGGCACGTAGCCCTGGCTGAATATCCGCCCCAGGTACACGCCGAACGGGTTGAAAAGCACCGGGATGAACACCGACCAGAAGGTGTTGACCAGGCCGGTGCCGGACGCCATCAGGTACAGCGGCAGCGCCAGCACGGTCTGCGGCACCATCACCGCCGCGAGGACCAGGCCGAACAGCTTCTCCTTGTGCGGGAAGCGGTACTTGTCGAAGGCGTACCCGCAGGCGATGCTGATCAGTGCGCCGAGCGCCGCGCCGAGGACCGCGTACAGCAGGCTGTTGCCGTACCAGCGCCCGTACACACCGCCGTCCATCGCGAACAGGTCCTTGAGGTTCTGCGCGAAGGAGAAGTGGTCGAGCGAGAGCACATCGCTGCCGAACAGGGCGTCGCGGTCCTTCGAGGAGGCGAGCACCAGCCACAGCACCGGCAGCAGCGTGTACAGCACGGATATGCCGACGACCAGGTTGACGACGGAGCGGCCGAGCAGCCGGGGGCGCAGGGCGGCGGCGGTGCGGGCGGGACTCGTCGCGCTCATCGGACGTCCTCCTCTGGGGCGTTGGAGCGATTGGTCCAGCGGGTCACGCCGTAGGAGAGCGCGATCGTGAGGACCAGCAGGACGACCGACGCCGCGGCGGCCAGGCCGTAGTTGTTGCGGGTGAACGCGGCGTCGTAGATGTACATGCTGGGCGAGAACCGGGAGCTGATCATCGGCGTCGACTGGCTCAGCAGCATCGGCTCGGTGAAGAGCTGGAGCGCGAAGATCAGGGTGAACATCGCGACCATCACGATCGAGGAGCGCACCAGCGGTGTCTTGACCTGGAGTGCGGTCCGCACCGGTCCGGCACCGTCGACGACGGACGCCTCGATGACCTCGCGCGGCACGGCCTGCAACGCGGCGTAGAAGACCACCATGTTGTAGCCGAGGTTGCTCCACAGCGCGATGTTCACGATCGAGGGGACGACCGTGTGCACGCCGAGGAAGTCGATCGTGATGTCGGCCTTGCCGAGCAGGTCCACCACCGGGCTCAGACCGGGCGTGTAGAGGTAGAGCCAGATGACGGCGGCGATGATGCCCGGCACGGCGTGCGGCAGGAAGAGCCCGAGCTGCGCCCAGGAGCGCAGCCGTACCACTCCGGAGTCCAGCAGCAGCGCCAGCGCGAGCGCGCCGATCACCATGACCGGGATGTAGATGAGGCAGTACAGGACGACGGTGCCCAGGCCGCTGAGGAACGTCGGGTCGGTCAGCACGGCGGTGTAGCTGCGCAGCCCGACGAAGACCCTGCGCTCGGGGCCGAAGCCGAGGCCGGGCTGGTCGTCGGCGAAGAAGCTGAGCCAGACGGCGGTGGCGACCGGGATCAGGAAGACCGTCACCAGGAGGATGAAGAAGGGGGTCATCAGGGCCCCGGCCGCGCCGAGTTCACGGCGCCGGGCGGACTTGCGGGGGCGGCCCGGGGGTGTGGTGGGATCCGGCGACGCGGCGGAACCTGTCGCGTCCACGGGGGCGGAAGCCTGCGTGGTGAGCGGGCTGGTCATCGGTGTCACCTGCCTCTCTGCTGCTGGGATCGGGGACGGGCTGCGGATCTGCTGCCGGGTACGGGTACGGGCCGCGGGGCTGCTGCCGGTACGGGTACGGGCCTCGGATCAGCTGCTGTGTTCTGTGGTGGACAGGCCCAGCGCCCTGAGGTCGGGCATGGTGCCCCGCTGGGCGGCGCGCACGGACTCGATCACCGAGCCCTGGCCGCCGCCCACCCGGGCGAAGCCGTCCTGCATGACCTTCTGGGTGGCGGTCATCCGGGGTCCCCACGTCCAGCCGTCCCGGATCTTGTGGGCCTCCTGGTCGAAGAGCGTGTAGATGTCCTGGCCGCTGTAGTAGGCGCGGTCGAAGGCCTTGCGGCCGACGGCGACGAGTCCGGGGGCGGCCGGGTACTGGCTGCTGGCTCCGCTGGAGAGCCGGGCCAGCAGCGCGTCGGGGTGCGCGACCTGCCACTCGATGAACTCCAGCGCGGCTTCCGGGTGGTCGCTGCTGCTGGTGACCGCGAACGTCGATCCGCCGTGGGTGCCGAGCGCGGGGTCCGCCCCGTTCCACTGGGGGAGCGGGGCGATGGCCCACTTGCCCTTCTGCCCGGGCCTGGCGTTCATCTGCGCCCCGGCGTCCCAGGCGCCGGTGAACCGGGCCAGGACCTCGCCGGAGCTGAGCTGGGCGTCGTAGGCCCTGCTGTCCACCGGGCTCATGACGACCAGGTCCTCGTCGATCATCCGCTGCCAGTAGGCCGCCACCCGGCGGGTCGGCGCGTCGGCCAGCGACACGTTCCAGGCGCCGCCGCGGGTGTCGAACCACTGGCCGCCGGCCTGCCAGGCGAAGGAGGCGAACTGGAAGGCGCCGTCGGTGGCGAACGCCGACAGCCTGCGGCCGGGCGCCTTCTCCCGCACGGTGCGGGACGCCTCCTCGAACGCCTCCCAGGTGCGCGGGACTTCGATGCCGTACTCCGCGAACAGGTCGCTGCGGTAGTGCATCACCATCGGTTCGACGTCGAGCGGCAGGCTGAAGACGCGCTTCTCGAACGTGGTGAGCCCCAGCGCCTGCGGCAGCAGCTTGGCGCGCAGCCCTTCGCTCAGCATGTCCGTGATGTCCAGGGCGACCCCGTCGATGGCGAAGCCGGGGATCTGGGGGTACTCGATCGTCGCGACGTCCGGGGCGTTGCCGGCCCGGGAGGCGTTGCTGAGCTTCGCGTAACCGCCCTGGGGCCCGGAGGGGATCTGCTGGAAGTCGACCTGGATCGTCCGGTGCGTCCGGTTGAACGCGTCCACCACCTCCTTGCTGCCGCGCAGCGCGGACCAGAAGGTGATGTGCGTGGCGTTGCGGCCGGTCCCGCCGGCCTTGCTGGTCCTGCTCGTGCTCTTCGACCCCGATGTGCCACCGCTGCAGGCGCCCAGGGCGCCCGCCAGCGGTACTGCGGCCATCGTGGCGAGCATGGACCGACGGCTCTGTCGACCGGGCATGGGCGCCTCCCGCGGCTCCTGATTGAGGACACGGGGAATCCTGTTCGGCTGATCGGTTACGGTCAATAGATCGCTCAGAAGAAAATCAAAGCGGTCAAACGATCAGTCTGTGGGGGGAGTAATCTCCTGAGTCGATCCGCGGACCTTCAACTCCGGCAGCAGCTCAGTCCGGCGCACCGGTCCGGACGCCCCGGCGGCGCCGGAGAGCCGGTGGAGCAGCAGTTCGGCGGCCGCCCTGCCGATCTCCGCCTTGGGCGGCGACACCGCGGTCAGCGGCGTGCTGCCGAGGGCCGCGACCACATCGTCGTATGCCACCACCGAGCAGTCCCCGGGCACGTGCACACCGTTCTCGGCCAGGCGCTGCACCAGCATCAGCGCGTCCACGTCGCCGTGCAGCACCGCCGCCGTGGCCCCGCGCTCGCGCAACAGGGCGGCCAGGTCGGGCGCGTGACCGGCGCTCCCGGGCGGGACGGCGGGCACCTGCCCCGCCTCGGCCGGACCCGGGCCGGGCACCGCGTTCGGTGAGCTCAGCACGACCGTCCAGTCCTCCACCTCGGGGCGCCCGGCCGCGATCGCGGCGAACGCGGCACGCACCGTGCGGGCCGTCGGGCTGTCGTCACGGGCGGCCAGCACGATCCGGCGATGACCCAGCGCCACCAGGTGCTCCACGGCCAGGTGCACCCCGTACCAGTGGTCGGAACAGACGGAGTCCAGGGCGTGCAGCGCGCTGCCGGGCCGGGGCCGCCGCTCCATCAGTACGGTCGGCACCCCCACGTCCGCCAGCCAGCCGTAGTCCAGCTCCTCGGAGAGCGCGTGGCGCCAGCGCGGGGCGATCAGCAGCCCGCGCACCCCGTCCGCCAGCGCCCTTTCCACCAGCGGCCGTTCGGCACCGGCCGACTGCGGTGCGATGTGCAGCGCGATCCGGATCCCGGCCTCCTCCAGCACGCCCCGGGCGCCGTGCAGCGTCTCGTACAGGTACGAATGCCGCTCCGGCACGACCAGCGCGACCGCACCGCCCTCACCGGCAGGCCCGTCGCCCCGCACGGCCGGTGCGGGCGCGGCGCCCGCCGGCTCCCGCAGCGGCCTGGCCACGCCGTGACCGCGCCGCAGCCGCCCGGCCCGGGTCAGCTCCTCGACATCGCGCCGCACCGTGACCACGGAGACGTCCAGTTCGGCGGCGAGCACGCTGACCTTGACCGGGCCGCGCGACTCCACCACCGACATGATCCGCTGACGCCTGAGTTCAACCGGCTCCCGCATGCTGCTGGCCCCCTGCCGTACCGCTGCGCGTTGTTCGTTTGAACGCTTCCAGTGAGCGCTTGGAGCGCAGCATAGCCATGCCGCTTCGCCAGCTGGGTAAAGGCCGAAAATCATGGCAGATTACGATCTGTTTTCGGCATGGACACTCTCACTCTCTGGCAACTGGCGGCGCTGGCCGCGGCATCCGCGCTGGTCGGCTTCTCCAAGACGGCCGTCAGCGGTGCCAACACGATCAGTCTCGCGGTCTTCGCGGCGGTACTCCCCGCCCGCGAGTCCACCGGGGTACTGCTCCCGATCCTCATCGCCGGCGATGTGCTCGCCGTGCTCACCTACCGCCGCCACGCGCACTGGCCGACGCTGCTGCGGCTCTTCCCCGCCGTCGCCGTCGGCGTGGTGGCGGGCACGCTGTTCATGATGTGGGCGGGCGACGCCGCCGTACGGACCTCGATCGGAGCGATCCTGCTCTTCATGGCCGGCGTCACGATCTGGCGTCGCCGCCGCACCGCCGCCGGGAGCGGGGAGCCCTCGGCGGAGGCGGGCCCACCGGATGCGGCGGAACGGCTGAAGGCCCGCTCGTACGGGGTGCTCGGCGGGTTCACCACCATGGTCGCCAACGCGGGCGGCCCGGTCATGTCGCTCTATCTGCTCTCCGCCGGATTCCGCAAGCTCGGCTTCCTCGGCACCTCCGCGTGGTTCTTCCTGATCGTCAACACGTCCAAGGTGCCGTTCAGCGTGGGCCTCGGACTGATCGACGGGCGCTCGCTGCTGCTCGACGCCTGCATGCTGCTGTTCGTGCTGCCCGGCGCGTGGATCGGCCGCACGTGCGTGGACCGGATCAACCAGACGCTCTTCGAACGCCTGGTCATCGGGGCGACCGTGCTGGGCGGCCTCCAGTTGCTGCTGAACTGACGGGGTCCGCCGCAGAACCGACGGCGGCCCTCCCGGATCGCGGTGATCCGGAAGGGCCGGCGGGCGGCGGCCGAGAGGTCAGATGATGCCTTCCTCGATCTCCGCCTGCTCACGGGCGTTGCCGTACGCCGACGGCGTGCTGTACGAACTCCGCGCGACGAACCACCACACGGTGGCCAGCACCAGCACGGCGACCAGTGCGATCGAGGCGTAGTTCATCGAGTCGATCGTCACCGGGGACGACTGCGGCAGCAGGAACAGCACGGTGACGATCGAGACCCACACCACGGCGATCCAGCCGACCGGCTTCGACCAGCGGCCCAGGTGCCACGGCCCGCGCTCGAAGCGGTCACCGGCCCGCAGCTTCAGGAAGATCGGGATCGCGTAGGCGGGCGTGATGCCGATGACGTTGATCGCCGTCACCGCGCCGTACGCGGTCGCGGAGTACAGCGAGGGAACGGCGAGCAGTCCGGCGACGACGACCGACAGCCACACCGCGTTCACCGGCGTCTGGGTACGGGCGCTCACCTTGCGCCACAGCGCGGAGCCGGGCAGCGCGTTGTCACGGCTGAAGGCGAACACCATCCGGCTGGCGGCGGCGACCTCGGCGTTGCCGCAGAACAGCTGCGCCGCGATCACGATCAGCAGCATGGCCGTGGCGCCCGAGGTGCCCAGCGCGTCTATCAGGATCTGGGCGGGCGGCACTCCGGTGGCGCTGTCCTGGGTGCCCGCGTAGTCCTGGATCGCGAAGGTCAGCCCGGCGAGCAGGACGAAGCCGGCCACCCAGGAGACCCAGATCGAGCGGACGATGCCGCGGGCCGCGGAGACCGAGGCGTTCGAGGTCTCCTCCGACAGGTGGGCGGAGGCGTCGTAGCCGCAGAAGGTGTACTGGGCCAGCAGCAGACCGATCGCCGCCACGTAGAGCGGGTTCTCCCAGCCGGTGTCGTTGACGAACTCGGTGAAGACGAACGACGGCGACTGGTGGTGCGAGGGCACGATCGCCAGCACCGAGACGATCACCGCGACGCCGGCCAGGTGCCACCACACGCTGATCGAGTTGAGCACGCTGACGAGCCGCACACCGAAGAGGTTCAGCACGGCGTGCAGCAGCAGGATGCAGAGGAAGATGACCATCGTCTTGCCCGGTGTGGGGGTGAACCCCCACTGCAGGTTCATCAGCGCACCGGTGAACAGCGCGGCACCGTAGTCGATGCCGGCGATCGCGCCGAGCAGCCCGAGCAGATTCAGCCAGCCCGTGTACCAGCCCCACTTACGGCCGCCGAGCCGGTCCGCCATGTAGTAGAGCGCCCCGGAGGTCGGGTACGCGCTGGTGACCTCGGCGAGCGCCATGCCCACGCAGAGCACGAACAGGCCGACGCCCGCCCAGCCCCACAGCATCACCGCGGGCCCGCCCGTCGACATGCCGAAGCCGTACAGGGTCATGCAGCCGGACAGGATCGAGATGACGGAGAAGCTGATGGCGAAGTTGCCGAAGCCGCCCATCCGTCGTGCGAGCACCGGCTGGTAGCCCAGCTCGCGCAGCCGCTGCTCCTCGTCCTTGGGCGCGTTGGCCTCGGGACCCGTGTGGGGCGAGGTGGATATGGACATACGGGGGGACCTCCGTGAGCGGTGATGGTGCGGGGACGATGAGCGGGGGACAGCGAAGGGACGGTGCGGGCGCGGGAAAAGGCGGTGCGGGGGCCTGCTCAGCCGTGCGGTCCTCTGCCGGGGTCGCGGGCGGCGGCCAGGGCGCGGCTGCGGGCGCGCAGAAACACTTCCTCGGCGCCGCCGGGGTCCTTGGGGCTGCGGGTGCGGTACGCCCAGGGCAGTGAGGTGAAATAGGGGCCGAGTTCCCTGAACACCGGTGCCGCGTCGGCGAATTTGAGCGCCCCCCACAGTGCGTGCGCCAGATGGTTGAGGTCGAGCAGCGTGTGGCTGGGCGCGGGCGTGCGCAGGAACCAGATCTCCAGAGCGCGGACGGCGTCGCGCTCTGCGTCCTCGGTCACCCAGTGCAGGTCCAGGGCCTTCTCGTGGCCGCGTTCGCGCCGGTAGCGCTCGACCCGCACATACAGCGGAAGCACATGGAGGGCGGACCCCTCCGGTGCGGAGGAGGCAGCCCACTGGACGAAGTTGACCGCCTCGGAGAGGGAACCGCCGGCCTTGCGCGCGTACACGAACTGGAGCATCCGGTGGTACGCCTCGCGGTTGTACGGATCGCGCTTGTCCGCCTCCGCCAGCAGGCCCCAGGGGCCGGGGAAGAGCATGGGACCCGGCGGGTGCAGCCGGTGCTCCTCCAGCCGCTGGCGCTCGTCCAGCTGGGAGAGGGCCAGCAGGCACACCCACGGCACCGGGTCGGCGGGCGAGGCGTGGGCGGCAGAGCGGCAGGCCTCCCAGGCCTGCTGCCACAGCTCCTGTGCGCGGCCGTGTCGCTCGCGATGGGCCCGGACGGCCCGCTCCACGACGACCCGGGCGTGCATCACGGTGGCCGCGACACTGCGGGGCTCCTCGGTCAGCCAGGCCTGTACCGCGTCCGAGCCCGCGGCGACGGCTCCGAGCACCTGGGTGCGCTGGGTCCACAGGGTCCAGTCCGGGGTGCTCTCCAGCAGATCGCGCATGGAGAGCCAGCGTCCCGTCCGTAAGTCCTGTAATGCGGAACGGAGTTCGTTGTCGTGGCCGGCCGGATGGTAGACCGGCCGGAAATCACTGTTGGCCATGGACGTGCTCTGGGCGTGGTGTCGGGCTCATCGATCCTCAAGGACGTGGGGGGTGAAGCAGCTGTTGAAATATGAACTGCTGTAAAGCGTCCGCTTGTTGCTCGGCGGTGAGTGTAGAGCCCCTTGTACCGAACCCCCGAATGAATCGTGGATCTTATTCAAGTCTCCTCAGCAAATGGGAGGTTGGGCGTCAAAGGGGGGTTCCGGACATACGCATTTCCGGTGCTTGACTCAATCGCTGGGCTGCATCACTCTGGGGTCCCGCTATCGAAGATCACGATTCCGTTCAAGCGCCGGAGTACGCGTCCCCATGGAGAGCCGATGACAGGTCCGGTACTCGCCGTGGACCAGGGGACCTCCGGCACCAAGGCGCTGGTGATCTGTCCGGAGCGGGGGGTGATCGGTTCCGGTTCGGCTCCGGTACGACCGCGGTTCGGCTCCGGCGGGGTGGTCGAGGTGGACCCGGCCGAACTGTTCGACTCGGTCGTCGACGCCGGACGGCGGGCGCTGGCCGAAGCGGGCGAACCGGCCGTCGCCGTCGGCCTCGCCAATCAGGGCGAGACCGTGCTCGCCTGGGATCCGGAGACCGGCGTGCCGCTCACCGAGGCGATCGTCTGGCAGGACCGCCGGGCCGCCGGGCTGTGTGCTGAACTCGCTGAACATGAAGAGGAGTTGAGAGAGCTCACCGGGCTCCCCCTCGATCCCTATTTCGCCGCCCCGAAGATGGCCTGGATCCGCCGCGAACTGACCCGCGAGGGGGTCGTCACCACCAGCGACTCCTGGCTCGTCCACCGGCTCACCGGCGCGTTCGTCACGGACGCCGCGACAGCCGGACGCACCCAGCTGCTCGACCTCGACCGGGTCGGCTGGTCACCCGCCGCACTGGACATCTTCGGTCTCGGGGACGAGCGCCTGCCGTCGGTGGTCGACGCCGCCGGAGCGTTCGGGACGACGACCGCGTTCGGGCCCGAGCTGCCGCTGACCGGCCTCCTCGTCGACCAGCAGGCCGCCCTGCTGGCCCAGAGCGCGCTGGAGCCGGGCACCGCCAAGTGCACCTACGGCACCGGCGCGTTCCTGCTGGCCCAGACGGGCCCGGTGCCGCGCCGCAGCTCCACCGGACTCGTCAGCTGCGTGGCCTGGCGGCTCGGCGGGCGGACCAGCTACTGCCTGGACGGGCAGGTCTACACGGCGGCCTCCGCCGTGCGCTGGCTCACAGACCTCAAGGTGATCTCCGGCGCCGCGGACCTCGACCCGGTCGGCGGCTCCGTACCCGACTCCGGGGGCGTCACCTTCGTCCCGGCGCTTGCCGGACTCGCGGCCCCCTGGTGGCGCGGAGACCTCCGGGGGTCGGTGACCGGGCTGAGCCTGGACACCACCGCGGGACACCTGGTGCGGGCGCTGTGCGAGGGCATCGCCGCACAGGTGGCCGAGCTGGCCGAAGCGGTGGCGGCCGATCTGGGGGAGCGGCCCGGGGTGCTGCGCGTCGACGGCGGGCTGACCCGCTCCGCCCTGCTCATGCAGACCCAGGCCGATCTGCTGCAACGGCCCGTCGAGGTGTCCGCGCTGCCCGACGTCACCGCGCTCGGCGTGGGCGCCGTGGCCCGGCTCGGCCTCGATCCGGGGCTCCCGCTGCGCCGGGCGGTGCCCGACTGGGAACCGGCCGCGGTGTACGAGCCGAGGATCGGCCCCGACGAGGCCGCCGAGCGGCTCGCCGGATTCGGGGCGGCTGTCGGCACCCTCCTGGAGCGGTCGTGACCGCTTCCCGGACCGGCCGATGACCCGGACCGTCACCAGGGCCGGGCAGCCGCTTCCCGAGGGCCAGGACTACGACGTCACGGTCATCGGCGCCGGAGTGGTCGGCACCGCCATCGCCCGGGAACTGGCCCGCCACCGCGTCCGTACCGCACTCGTCGAGGCCTCGGACGACATCGGCAACGGCACGTCCAAGGCCAACACCGCGATCCTGCACACCGGTTTCGACGCCGTGCCCGGTTCGCTGGAGGCCCGGCTGGTCCGCGAGGGGCAGCGCGGACTCGCCGTGTACGCGGCCGAGACGGGCATCCCCGTCGAACGCGTCGGCGCCCTCCTCGTCGCCTGGGACCAGGAACAACTCGACTCGCTACCGGGCCTGTTGACCAAGGCCGAGAGCAACGGCTACCACGCGGCCAGGCTGCTGGACGCGAGCCGGCTCGCCGAGATCGAACCGCACCTGGGGCCGGGCGCGCTCGGTGCGCTGGAGATTCCCGACGAGTCCGTCATCTGCCCGTGGACCACCCCGCTCGCCTTCGCCACCCAGGCGGTCCTGGCCGGCGTCCACCTGCACCTGGACTGCCGCGTCACGGCCATCGAGACCGGCACCGAGCCCGGTAATGAGCCCGGCACCGGTATCCACACCCTGACCACCACCCGCGGCCCGCTCCGCACCCGGGCGCTGATCAACGCCGCCGGACTGCACGCCGACGAGATCGACCGCCTCCTCGGGCACGACGCCTTCACCGTCACACCGCGCCGCGGACAGCTCATCGTCTACGACAAGCTCGCCCGCGACCTCGTCCGCCACATCCTGCTCCCCGTCCCCACCGCCGCCGGCAAGGGCGTCCTGGTGGCACCGACCGTCTTCGGCAACGTGCTGCTCGGCCCCACCGCGGAGGAGCTCGACGACAAGGCCGCCACCGAGTCGACGGAGGACGGACTCGCGCTGCTGCGGGAGAAGGGGCGCCGCATCCTGCCGCGGCTGATCGACGAGGAGGTCA
The DNA here is from genome assembly GCF_041435055.1 of Streptomyces sp. NBC_00341. Classification (NCBI taxonomy): domain Bacteria; kingdom Bacillati; phylum Actinomycetota; class Actinomycetes; order Kitasatosporales; family Streptomycetaceae; genus Streptomyces; species Streptomyces sp. NBC_00341. The sequence goes on from NZ_CP108002.1 coordinate 7,955,000, forward strand.
CCGCCGTCTACGCGGGACTGCGGGCGGCCACCGGCCACGAGGACTACCGGATCAAGGAGTACCCGGAGCTGCGCTACGTCGCCGTCGGCGGCATCAGGTCCACCGGGCTGACCGCCTCCATGGCCATCGCCGCGCACGTCACCGATCTGCTCGCCCGGACCGGCCTCGATCTGGGCGCCCCCGTCGAGCTGCCGCACGTCACCATGCCGACCCTGGGGGAGGCGGCCGACCGCCGCCCCTATCTGGACGCCGTTCTCATCGCGGCGGACCCCGCCTACGGCACCGTGGTCTGCCACTGCGAACGCGTCACCGAGGGCGAGATCCGCGACGCACTGGACTCCGTGCTGCCGCCCCGCTCCGTCGAAGGACTCGCGCGCAGGACGCGGGCCGGCAACGGCCGCTGCCAGGGCTTCTACTGCGGAGCCCGGCTCCGCGCACTGACCGCCAGGACGCGGCCATGACCCGCCGCGAGCGGACGGTCGACGTGCTGGTCGTCGGAGCGGGCCCGGCCGGACTCGGCGCGGCGGCCGAACTCGCCGCATCCGGGGTACGGGTGGAGGTCCTGGAGCGCGAGCAGAGCGCGGGCGGCATCCCACGCCACTGCCACCACGGCGGCTTCGGCGGCCGTGGTGGCCGCGCGGGCGGCGGCCTGAGCGGCCCCGAGTACGCCCTGCGGTGCGTGGCCGCCGCCGAACGGGCCGGTGCCACCCTGCGCACCGGCATCACCGTCACCGGCTGGGCCGGACCCCGCACCCTCGACGCCACCGGACCGGGCGGACTGGAACGGATCACCGCCCGCGCCGTCCTCCTCGCCACCGGCGCCCGGGAACGCCCCCGCAGCGCCCGGCTCGTCCCCGGCAGCCGCCCCGCAGGCGTCTACACCACCGGTGAACTCCAGCAGGCCGTCCACCTCCACCACCAGCACATCGGCACCCGTGCGGTGGTCGTCGGCGACGAACCGGTCGGCCACGCGGCGGCCGGCACCCTGCGCGTCGCCGGAGTCGAGGTCGTCGCCCTGGTCACCGGCCGTCCGCCGGAACCCCTCGCCGTGCTGCGCCGGGGCCCCGGCGCACCGGTGCTCAGCCGCACCACCGTGACCGGCCTGACCGGTCGCGGCCGGCTCGCCGGAGTCACGGTGCGGCACGAGGACGGCCGGACCACGACGCTGCGCTGCGACACCGTGGTCTTCACGGGCGACTGGATCCCCGACCACGAACTGGCCCGGCGGGGCGCGGTCGCCCTTGACCCCGGCACCCGCGGACCCGCCCACGACACCTCGTACCGGACCGGCGAGCCCGGAGTCTTCGCCATCGGGAATCTGCTGCACGCGGTGGAGAGCGCGGGCACCGCGGCGGCCGAGGGACGGGCGGCCGCCGCCCCCGTACTGCGCCACCTGGCCACCGGATCCTGGCCCGCCGGCCGTACGGCGCTCGCGGTCGAGGCCCCGCTGACGTGGATCGCGCCCAATCTCATCGGCCCCGGCGGGGAACCGCCGCTGGACAACCGCTTCGTCCTGCGCACCGGGCGGCGCCGGGCCGCCCCGCTGTTCGAGGTCCGCCAGAGCGGGCGGCTGCTGCACCGGCAGCGGCTGCTGCTTCCCGCCCGGCCCGGCGTCCCCCTCCACCTGTCCGCGGACTGGCTGGACCGGGCGGATCCGCACGGTGACACCGTACGGATCCGCATGCGCTGACCGGGCGCGGGGGCGGCGGAGCTCCGGAGGTCAGGGAATCAGCAGCCAGTCCGAACCGATCGCCGCGACCAGCCCGATCCCCAGCAGCCAACTGCCCAGCCTGGTTCGGCCGTTCCGGCTGAGCTCGATCACGATCCCGCACAGGATCAGCGCCAGCCCGTACACCCCGACCACCAGGACGGAGGACCGGCTCGCGATCCGCAGCCCCAGGACGACCGCCATCGCGGCCATGCCGACCGAGGACAGGATGATGCGCAGCCGTCTCGCCTGACGTGGTGTCAGCCGACGCTCCTCGGCGTCGGGTGCGGCTATCGGGGTGTCCACGGCCTGGTCCGGGTCAGAAGTGCTCATGACGCGGGATGGTAATAGCTTCGCGCGGCCCTGTTCGCCGCTCTCGGTCAAGGGGAGGGAAAGGACGCGCCCCGGCGCGCGCCACGGTCCGGGCCACAGGCTGCCGACTACCGGCTGCCGCCCCGCAGCCGTGGCGCCTCGGCAGCGGCGTCGACGGGCTCCGCACCAGGCCCCTCCACCCGCCCGGCAAGCTCCCGCGCCCAGCCGGTGAGCGCACCGATATCGATCCCGTGCGCCGGCGCACCACCGTCGGCAGAGTCTGTGGACTCCACAGACTCCAAGGCGTCCGAGCCCTCCATGAACTCCATGAACTCCGTGAGCGCCGCCGCGCCCCGGCGCAGCAGCCGCGCCCCTCCCGTCACGTTGCCCCGCGCGGCATGGGTCAGCCCGACGGCAAGCTGGGCCAGCCCGCGCCACAGCTCCCGTTCGGCCACGGGGCCCGACTTCCACGCGTCCTCGAAAACCTCATGGGCGTGGAACGGCATCCCGGCATCCAGCAGCCGCTGCGCCTCCCGCACGGTCTCCTGCGGGGAACGGACCACGCCCTCCGGCTGCCGCTCCACCCCCGGTGAGCCGTACGGCAAGGGGCGCCCCAGCCCGTCGCGGGGGCGCGCGTTGTGCGCCCGGCCTTCGGTATCGCGGTCCCTGCGTGTCTCGTCCACCCCTCGATTGTGCCCCGCACCTGCGGCGAACTCCCCGAAGCACTGTTGGTGGGCACCCGCGCACGACTACTCTCGACAGTTGTCCGTACCACTTTGGGGGAGGGTAGGCATGCAACCGTCCCGGCCGCTGTACGAGCGCGAACCGGAGATCGCCGCTGCCGCACAAGCCGTCGACGCGCTCTGCGGCGCGCAGGCGTCCGGCGGGCTGCTGATCTTCAGCGGTGAGGCCGGCATCGGCAAGACAGCGCTGCTGGCCGAGATCCAGGCCATGGCGGCCGACCGGTGCACCGTCTGGTCCGCACGCGGCGGCGAGACCGTCACCTCCGTGCCGTTCCACGTCGTACGCCAACTGCTCCAGCCCGCACTGGAACAGCTCCCCGCCGACGACGTACGCGCCCTGTTCGGGTCCTGGTACGAGATCGCCGCGCCCGCCCTCGGCCTCGTCGAGCCGACCGGCCCGCAGCCCGATCCGCAGGGCGTGCGCGACGGCCTCGACTGGGTCGTCTCGCGGCTCGCCTCCCGGCTGAGCCACCGCCCGCTGCTGCTCCTCATCGACGACGCGCACTGGGCCGACGGCGAATCCCTCGCCTGGCTCGCCTCGTTCACCGCCCGGCTCGGTGAACTGCGCGTCCTGGTCGTCCAGGCGCACCGCCCAGAGGAGCTCGCCGCCCGGGAGCCGGCGCGCACCGCGGCGGGCGGGCATCCGGCGCAGGTCCGGGTCGCCCTGCGGGCCCTCACCCCGGAGGCCACCGCGGAACTGGTCCGCGCGGGCCTCGGCGAACACGCCGACGACCCGTTCTGCCGCGAGGTCTGGGCCGTCACCGGCGGCAACCCGTACGAGGCGGTCGAACTGGTCGCCAAGGTCCAGGACCGCGAGCTGGCCCCGCTGGAGGAGTCCGCCGGGCTGCTGCGCGAACTCGGTGCGTCGGCCCGCGGCAGCGGACTGGTCGCCCGGCTCGAACGGCTCGGCACCAACGCCAACCGGTTCGCCTGGGCCGCGGCGGTGCTCGGCACCGACATCTCCCAGGACCTCGCCGCGACGCTGGCCGGAATGAGCCCCGCGGAGGCGGCGGACTGCACGGCCCGGCTGCGCGAGGCCCGTATTGTCAGCGGCTTCGACCCGCTGGAGTTCGTCCACCCGCTGATCGCCACCGCCGTGTACCGCTCGATTCCGCCGGCCACCCGCACCGCCATGCACGGCCGGGCGGCCTGGGCCATCACCCGGGCCGGTCTCGGCCCCGCCGCGGCCTCCCGGCATCTGCTCGAAGTCCATCCGGACGACGACCACGAGCTCGTCGAGCAGCTCCGGGCAGCCGCGGCACAGCACCTCGCGGTCGGCGCCCCGGAGGCGGCCCGCCGCTGTCTGGAACGGGCCCTCCAGGAACCACCCCGCCAGGACGTGCACGCCACCCTGCTCTACGAGCTGGGCTGTGCCACGCTGCTCAGCTCGCCGCCCACCACGGTGCGGCATCTGCGTGCCGCGCTCGACCTTCCGGGACTCGCCGACAACCTGCGGGTCGACGCCACGTTCCGGCTCGCCGCCGCGCTGTCCCACAACAACCAGCTGAAGGAGGCCGCGCTCGCCCTCGCGGCCGAGGCCGAGCGGACCGCGCCCGGCCCCGGCCTGATGCGCCTCCAGGCGGCGCACTTCCTCTGGGAGGGCATGCAGGCGGCCGAGGACGACGGTCCGGGCCGCTCCCGCCGGCTCGCCGCCAACGCCGACCACCTCACCGGCCGGGACAACGCGGAGCGGGCCCTGCTCACCCTGCGGGCCTTCGACGCCATGCTGCGCGGCGAGAACTCCCAGCTGATCGTCGACCTCTGCGAACGCGCCCTGGTCAACGGCCATCCGGCCCGTGGCCTCGGCTGGACCGATACGGAATGGGGCTTCGAACTCCCCACCCTGCTCGGCATCACCTACGCCTTCACCGACCGGCTCGACCGCGCGGAGGAGCTCTTCGGCGAAGCGGTGCGCGCCTTCGAGATCTCCGGCTGGAGCGGCGCCCACCTGGCCTTCGCCCATACGCTCCTCGGCCTGGTCAACCGCCGCCGAGGGCGTCTCGCGGAGGCCGAGGGCTTCCTGCGCGAGGGCCTGCGGCTGGCCGACCGGGTCGGCAGCGGACTGCCCGTCCACTGGGACGCCGCCTGCCTGCTCATCGACACGCTGCTGGCCCGCGGCCGCGTCACCGAGGCCCGCAAGATCGCGGACCGGTACGACTTCGGTACGCCCTACCCCAGCGCCATGGTGCTGCCCGACGGCCCATGCGTCCGGGGCCGCCTGCTGCTGGCCGAGGGGCGTACGAAAGAAGCGGTCACCGAGCTGGAGGCGGCCGGCCAGGCCCTCGAACCGCGCGGCAGGTTCAACGGCATCTGGGGACCCTGGGCCGGCGACCTGGCACGCGCGCTGGCGGAGGAGGACCCGGGCCGCGCCGCCCGGATCGCCAACTCCGCCCGGGTGCACGCCGAGCGCTTCGGGACGGAGACCGCGATCGGCGAGGCACTGCGCTGCGTCGCGCTCTTCGCCCCTCCGGAGGAGGCCGAACAGCTGCTGGCCCAGGCGGTCCGCCACCTGGAGGCGTCCCCGTCCGGCTACGAGTTCGCGCTCGCCCTCGTCGAGCACGGCATCGCGACCCGCTCCCCGGGGCAGCTCGCGCGGGCGTACAAGCTGGCGACGGCCTGCGGCGCGGAATCCCTGGCGGCCCGCGCCCAGCAGGCACGGGCGTCAATGCGGTCCACCGAGTGAGGTAATGTTTGTCCTGCGCGGCCACCCGGAACACCGGGAGGAACCGTAGCGGGACGTGGCGCAGCTTGGTAGCGCACTTGACTGGGGGTCAAGGGGTCGCAGGTTCAAATCCTGTCGTCCCGACTGGAGACAGTCGCAGGTCAGGGCCGGTTTCGGAGCAATCCGAAACCGGCCCTTGATCATTTTCGGGGACCGGTTGGAGACCGGCATTCCTTGACCGGTGTCAGCGGGTGAGGACGTGCGGGGCCGGCAAGGTGCGCGGGTCGCGGGCGGGAGAACCGGTCGGCGCGTGCGGGCGTGCGCTACGGGCCGGGTTGGCCGCGCAAGGAGCGGCCTGGGCGCAGGGCGGGTCTGATCGGCTGACGAGGCCGACGGAGGCGGCGTGTCGGGGGCAACGGGGCACGGTGACGTCGGACTGTACGAGGGTCATGCCCTGCCGCCGCCACCACACGGGGTCGCAGGCCCTCACAGCCTCAGCGATGGAGTGTTGGATATGCGCATGCTCTGGGGCGGCGTGACCGCCGCCGCTCTGTTGATCGCGCCGCTGGGAGCCCCCGTGCCGGCGGCCGAGGCTGCCCCGGTGACGGCCGCCCCCCTCTACCATTCCGGCCGGGCTGTGCCGGGCCAGTACATCGTCCGGCTCGACAGGGCTGCGAACGTGCCGGGGACGGTCGCAAGCCTCGGCATCAAGACGATGTTCACCTATGACACGGTGCTGCAAGGCTTCTCCGCCGCGCTGACCGGTGCGCAGCTCGACGCGGTACGCGCGACGCCCGGCGTCACGGCGGTCGAAGAGAACTCCGTCATCGCCGTGTCCGACGGCACGCGCGGCGAGCGGCAGTCCCGTGCCGCGGCCGCGTCATGGGGGCTGGATCGGATCGACCAGCGGAACCTGCCGCTCGACGGGCAGTTCAACGCCGTCGGCACCGGGACGAACACGACGGGCTACATTCTCGACTCCGGCATCGACTTCGGCCACAGCGAGTTCGGCGGGCGCGCGGTCGCGGGCTTCGACGCGGTCGGAGACGGTCGCAACGGCCAGGACTGCAACGGTCACGGCACACATGTGGCGGGCACGGTCGGCGGCGAGACCTTCGGGATCGCACGCTCGGCGAAGCTGGTGAGCGTGCGGGTAGTGGACTGCTCGGGCGAAGGCAGCATCGCCGGGACCATCGCTGGCCTGGACTGGGTCGCGAGGAACGCCGTGCAGCCCGCGGTGCTCAACGCCTCACTCGGCGACTCCTACTCCTCGACGCTGAACCTCGCAGCCGACGCCCTGGCCGAGAGCGGCGTCCTTCCGGTGGTCTCAGCGGGCAACGACGCGAAGGACGCCTGCACCGCCTCACCCGCGAGCGCACATGAGGTACTGGCCGTCGGGGCCAGCGACAGAACCGACCGCCAGACGGGCTTCAGCAACTACGGCCCCTGTGTGTCACTGTTCGCCCCGGGGCAGGACATCGCCTCGGCCAAGCTCGGTGGCGGCAGCGTCTCCAAGAGCGGCACCTCGATGGCCAGTCCGCACGTCGCTGGCGTTGCCCTGCTGTACAAGGCGGCACACCCGCAGGCGGACGCCGCAACGGTGGCCGGCTGGCTCGACGACGAATCCACGAAGGACATCCTCTCGGTCACCAGCGGGACCCCCAACCGGCTGCTGTACACCGACGGGTTGTGACCTCGAAGCAATCCGGGGGTTGCACAGGAGCTGTCTCTGACGGACGAGGCCGTGGCCTTTGGGATCCTCCCGCCGGACCGCCCTTGATCATTTCTGTTGTCCCCGGCTACGCGTAGTTGCGCAGTTCCGGCCACATCTCTCCCCAGGGGCGGCGGGGGCCCGTGCAGACGTAGACGTGGCCGCCCTGTTCGACGTTGTGCACGCCGTACGGGTTGGAGAGGGTGGCGGCCACCCGGACGTGCCGGAAGTGGCTGCGCAGCTGGGCCGCGTAGCCGGGGTCGTGCTCGGGGCCGGGGGCGATGGCCACCACGGTGGTGGCGTCCGGGTTGCCCGGACCCCACCACCAGTCGGTGTTGTGGGCACTCACGGCGGTGGGCAGTCCGGTGCCGCGACCGAGTTCGTTGACGGCGCCGGCCTCGCCGTAGTCCGCCGCGAACAACACCGCGTTCGCGCGCTGTTCGGCCGGCAGCCCGGTCCACACCTGCCGTACGGTGCCGACGAGTTGGGGCCAGCCCAGGGTCTCGCCCGAGTTCGAGCTGATGCCGTACGTCCAGGCCACCTCTGAGGGCGGCAGCACCGGCAGGACCATCACCGCGAACAGCCCGGCGGAGGCGGCGGTCGCGATCATCAGGTCACGGAGCCGGCCCGGCCGGGAGTGCAGCCGGCCGTCGAGCCCGACGGCGCCGGCCGCCAACAGGCAGACATACAGCCCGCCCAGGTAGTACACCTGGGCTCCGGTCGTCACGGCGAACAGCACGAACAGCACGGCGTACGAGGCCACTAGACACTGCCACAGCGGGCGGCCGGAGCGCCACAGGAACCGCAGGCCCGCCATCCACAGCACCGCCAGCGCCAGGCAGGACATCCCGAACTGGCCCACGATCCAGGTGGGGATGTTCCCCGGGCCCCCGTTCTCCCCGTTCAGTGCCCGCGTCATCGCGAACATCGGCCAGCCGTGTCTCGCCTGCCACCACAGGTCGGGCAGCACGAGCAGTACGGCGATCGCGGCGCCCGCGAGCAGTCGGCGGTCGGCCACGGTCCGGCGGGCCGGGCCGAGGAGCACGGTGGCCAGCAGGACGATGCCGAAGATGGCGGCGAGGTGGTTGAACTCCGAGCCGATGCCGATCAGCGCTCCCACGGCGAGCCACCACCGGGTGTCCCCGGTGCGGCCGATCCGGACGACCACGAGCGCGGTCGCCGCCCAGGCCAGTACTTCGTACGACGTGGTGTTGGCGATGTGCGCGCCGCCCAGCAGCACGGGCATGGTGGCGGTCGCGACCGCCGCGAGCAGCTGGGTCCGGCGCGCGCCGCCGAACTCCCGCGCCGTCAGGCCGCCCACGACGACCGTGCCCGCCGCAGCCAGCGCGGGCCACAGCCGCAGGCCCGCCTCCGAGACCCCGAACAACGACAGGGAGACCCGGGCCAGCAGCGGCGCCAGCACCGGCTGGTCCACATAGCCGGCCTGGAGGTGCCGGGCGCAGTCGAGGAAGTACAACTCGTCGATGTGGAAGCCGTAGCGCGGAGCCAGCGCCATCAGCAGGGCGAACACCAGCCCCGCGACGGCGAACACCCTCCGGTCCGGCGGAGCCGTCCGCCCGCCGGCCACGTCGCCACGCACCGTGCCCGTACTCTCCGCCATCTCCGCAACCCCCCGGTCTCGGTGCCCCGGCCGCGGTGTACACGCCTTCCGAGCCGCTCGTACCTTAGTCACCCGCCCGGCCTTAGTCACCCGCCGGGTGGGCGGTGAAGTACCCGGTGCACCCGGTGTCCCGGGTGGACGAACGGCCGCCGCACCGGAGTATCAGGACTGGCCGTGCCCGGGGCCCGGGAATAGCTTGGCTCCCGTACGCGGCCGAGGTACCTCCGACGGGCGGGATGGTCCGATGCAGAGCACAGCCGTACGCCTCGGCGGCGCCGAGGATCCCCTGGGTCCGGGCTACAAGTGGATCGCCCTGTCGAACACCACGCTGGGTGTGCTGATCGCGACGATCAACCTGTCGATCATCCTCATCGCGCTGCCGGACATCTTCCGCGGCATCGGAGTGGACCCCCTGCAGCCGGGCAACACGAGCCTGCTGCTCTGGCTGATCATGAGTTACATGGTCGTCACCGCGGTGCTGGTGGTGAGCTTCGGCCGGCTGGGTGACATGTACGGCCGGGTCCGGATGTACAACCTGGGGTTCGCGGTCTTCACGCTCTTCTCCGTACTGCTCTCCGTGACCTGGATGCACGGCACCGCCGGCGCCCTGTGGCTGATCGGGATGCGGGTGCTCCAGGGCGTCGGCGGAGCGATGCTGATGGCGAACTCGAACGCCATCCTCACCGACGCCTTCCCGCCCCGGCAGCGCGGTCTCGCCCTGGGGCTCAACCAGGTCGCGGCGATCGCGGGCTCTTTCATGGGACTCGTGCTCGGCGGGCTGCTCGGTCCCTTCGACTGGCACCTGGTGTTCCTGGTCTCCGTGCCGATCGGACTGTTCGGCACGGTCTGGGCCTATCTGAAGCTGCACGACACCGGCGTCCGCACCCCGGCCCGGATCGACCGGTGGGGCAACCTGACCTTCGCGGCCGGTCTGATCGCCGTACTGTCCGGCATCACGTACGGCATCCAGCCCTACGGCGGCAACACGATGGGGTGGACCAACCCGTGGGTGATCACCGCGATCGTCGGCGGGCTGGCCGTGCTGGGGCTCTTCTGCCTGATCGAGACCCGGGTCGCCCAGCCGATGTTCCATCTGGCGCTGTTCCGCATCCGGGCCTTCACGGCGGGGAACGTGGCGAGTCTCCTGGCGTCCCTGGGGCGCGGCGGCCTGATGTTCATCCTGATCATCTGGCTCCAGGGGATCTGGCTGCCCCGGCACGGCTACGGCTTCGAGCAGACCCCGCTGTGGGCCGGTATCTACATGCTGCCGCTGACGATCGGTTTCCTGATCGCCGGCCCGTTCTCCGGGTGGGCCTCCGACCGCTACGGTGCCCGGCTCTTCACCACCGGCGGCATGCTCCTGGCCGCCGCCACCTTCGTGGCGCTCAAAGAACTGCCGGTCGATTTCGACTACTGGCTCTTCGCCCTGATCCTGCTCGTCAACGGGCTGGCCATGGGGCTCTTCGCCTCGCCCAACCGGGCGGCGATCATGAACAGTCTGCCGCCGGACCAGCGGGGGGTGGGCGCGGGGATCAGTACCACCTTCCAGAACTCGGCCACGGTGCTGTCGATCGGCATCTTCTTCTCGCTGATGATCGCCGGGCTGGCGAGCTCGCTGCCCGACACGCTGGCCCACGGACTCACCGAGCAGGGCGTGCCGCCCGCCGACGCGGCACGCGTCGCGGCCCTGCCACCGGTCGGCGTGCTGTTCGCGGCGCTCCTGGGGTACAACCCGGTACGCAGCCTGCTCGGCCCGGAGACCCTGGCGCAGCTGCCCACCAGCCACGCCGACTACCTCACCGGGCGGGCCTTCTTCCCGACGCTGATCTCCGGACCGTTCGAGCAGGGCCTCTCCGTGGCCTTCGACTTCGCCATCGCTGCGTGCCTGGTGGCCGCGGTCGTCTCGCTGCTCCGCGGCGGCCGTTACATCCACGGCGAGACGGAGACCGCGAAGGCGTGACGCCCCGGCGCCCCACCGTCCGCCGCGCCCGCCGGGACCGTCAGCGGCGGCGCAGTCGCAGCGGGGCGTACACGGCGAGGGCCGCGAGGAACGCCACCCCGTAGGCGAGGTCCGCCCCGTGCAGCGCCCGCGCCACCGGGCCCACGTACAGGCCGGTGCTCATGAACGGCACCGCCGCGGCGAAGGCGGCGGCGAACGCGGTGAGCGCGGGCCACCACGGCTGGGGGCGGGAGCTCTCGGCGGCCAGGTCGACGGGGGAGCCGCCGCGCGCCCTCGCCCGGACGATCCAGTCGACGGCCACGATCGCGACGAACCCGGGGATCCAGTAGCCGACGAGCAGCAGCACGTTCTGGAAGCGGGCGGTGGTGTCGGCCGCGTGCATCCACAGGACGAGGGGGAAGCCGAGGGCGGCGGCGAGCGCGGCGGCGACGGGGCGCGGCAGGCGAACGCCCATGGTCTGCAGCGCCAGCGAGCCGCTGTAGTCGTTCATGGCGTTGCTGCACAGCGCGGCGAGTGCCACGGCGAGCAGCCCGAACGCCCCGAGCGCGCCCCCGCCCAGCAGGGTGTCGATGCCGTGCGCGGTCTGGTCGGTGAAGACGGACGCGCCCCACAGGCCGAGCGTCTGGACCGCCACGAACGAGACGCTGATGCCGAGCAGAGTGCACCAGAACATCCGGGGCCGTGACGTGGTGCGCGGCAGGTAGCGGCTGAAGTCGCTGGCGTACGGCGCCCAGGACAGCGCCAGGCTGAGGGCGATCGTGCACGTCAGGACGAACGCGCCCGCCCGGTCCGCGCCGTGTGCGGTGCCGGTCGCGGCGGGGTGGACCCCGTCCAGGAGCTTCGTGGCGAGCACCGCGAAGGCGGCGGCGAGGACGAAGGTCATCACGGTCTGGAGCCGGTGGATCACCTCGTACCCGAGGACGCCGAGCGCGCCCTGGGCCGCCATCATGGCCAGCACTCCGAGCCAGAAGGGCCAGCCGCACAGCTGGGCCAGCGCCTCCCCGCCGAACAGCCCGATCAGCGCGTCCCAGGCGATGGAGGACAGCCACTGGAGCGTGCCCGGCAGCACCACACCCCGGCCGAACGCCAGCCGGGCGAGCGGGAGTTGTCCGGCGCCTGTCTGGCTGCCCCAGGTGCCCAGATACGCGGTGGGCACGGCGCCCACGAGGGTGCCGAGCACGACGGCGGTGAGCGCCGTGGCGAAGTCCAGGCCCAGGGCGATGCCGACGGTGCCGGTGAAGACCCCGGTCATGGTCAGGTTGGGGGCGAACCAGACGGTGAACAGCCGGCCGGGCCCGCCGTAGCGGCGGTCCTCGGGGACGGGGGCTATCCCGTGCGCCTCGACGCGCAGATCGCCCGGGGCGGTGGGCATCCGTCCGTCGAACGCGGGCCGCGCGTCCGTGGCCGCGCGCTCGTCCTGGGCATACGGCAATGACATGAAGACATCCCTCCGCCAGTGCTAACTGGTTCAGGTTCGACGGGTGTGTTCTCAGCCCCTGTGCGGGGCACCCCGTGTCCGGTGAGGCGGCCAGGATAGCCGGGTGTGCGCGGAGCGCGACGGGAGGGGTGAAGGCGACGGTCAGACCGTGAGCGCGCAGCGGAAGCCGCCGTGGCCGGTCGTGCTGTCGGGGGTGTTGGAGGTGCGGGCGGCGACGCGGTAGCGGTTGCAGTAGGAGCGGTGGCACAGGTGCGAGCCGCCGCGCAGCACCCGGTTCTCGCCGTGCGGCGGGCCGGTGGGGTCGGTCCGGGTCGCGGGGTGCTCGGCGGTGTGCCAGTCGGTGCTGAACCGGTCGGCGCACCACTCCCAGACGTTGCCCGAGGCGTTGTACAGGCCGAAGCCGTTGGGGGCGTAGGCCTTGACGGGTGCCGTGCCCGCGTAGCCGTCCTCGCGGGTGTTGCGTACCGGGAAGTCGCCCTGCCAGATGTTGCAGCGGTGCCGGCCGTTCGGGGTCAGTTCGTCGCCCCAGGGGAACCGGGCCCGGACGAGGCCGCCCCGGGCGGCCTTCTCCCATTCGGCCTCGGTGGGCAGCCGCTTGCCGGCCCACCGGGCGTAGGCCGTCGCGTCGTTCCACGACATGTGGACCACTGGGTGGTCCCGGCGGTCGCCGACCGAGGTGCCCGGCCCCTCGGGTGCCCGCCAGTGGGCTCCGGTCACCGCCCGCCACCAGGGGGCGCCGGGCACGGTGCCCGGCAGTACGGCACGGCGCGCCTCCGGTGGGATGAAGGACCCGAACACGTAGGACCAGCCGATGAGTTCGGCCTCGGTGCGATAGCCGGTGGCCTTGACGAAGACCGCGAACCGGGCATTGCTGACGCAGGCCGCGTCGATATGGAACGCCCCGGTCGTGACCTCCCGTACGGGCCCCTCGCCGTCGTCCGGGAACGCGTCCTCGTCCTCGCCGCCCATCAGGAACGGTCCGCCCGGTACGGCGACCATGCCGCGCAGGAGGTCGGCCCGGCCTCGCACCGGGACGGCGAAGTCCGCCGGGGGAGCGGCGGGCGCCGTCCGGGTGCTCTCGCGGGCGGGACCGCAGCAGGCGCTCACCGCGCGGACCCGGTGCCGGGCGCGCCGGGCGCCGGCCGGTCGAGGAGCTCCTCCAGGTCCTGGCCGGTGGTGCGCAGCAGCAGGGCCACCCCGCCGAGCGCGGCTGCCTCCCCGCCCAGGGTGGAGCCGCGCACCTCGATGGTGCGGGGGGCGGACGGCAGTGAGAGTGCGGCCAGTTGTTGCCGGATGGGGGTGAGGACGAGGCCGTCCAGGGCCGCCGGTTCGCCGTAGACGACGATGCACTCGGGGTCCACCTGTGCGGCGAGGGCGGCCAGTACCCGGCCCGCCACGAGGGCCGCGGTCCGGACGACGTCCGCGGCGTCCGGCTGGCCCCCGGCGGCGAGCGCGACGAGCTCGGCGGCGTCCCGCGCGGTGACCCCGCGATCGGCGCACGCGGCGAGCAGCGCGGGGACGGAGATGAGTCCCTCCAGGCAGCCGCGGCCACCGCAGTGGCAGGGCTTTCCCTCGGGGTCGCAGCTGGTGTGGCCGATCTCGCCGGCCGCGCCATGGGCGCCGTGCACCAGTGAGCCGTTGACGACGAGTCCGCCACCGACCCCTTCCGACCAGCGCAGATAGACGGCGTTGTCGAAGCCGCGGGCGGCGCCCCAGGTCACTTCTGCGAGTGCGGCGAGCCGGGAGTTGTTGTCCGTGAGGACGGGGGCGTCGAAGTGCCTGCCCAGTTCGGCGGCGACGTGCCCGGCGAACGGTGTCATCGTGCGGGGGTCGCCGGAGGCCGGGTTCTGTACGAAGCCGGGGAGGCCGAGGCCGATGCCCTGGACCGGGGCGAGGCTGATGTTCTCCCGCCGCACCAGCTCCTCGACGCCTCTGATCGCCTGCGCGGCGCGTTCCGCGGCGCCGCTGTCCGCAGGGACGGGGGCGCTGTACCGGCCGACGACCTCATGGGCGCAGTTCGCCACGACGACATGGATGCGGTGGCGCTGGAGGTCGATGCCGATCAGCTCCGCCCCGCGGGAGTTGAGCGAGATCTCCAGAGCCGGACGGCCTCGGCCGCGCGGTTGCTCCGGGTCGGGGGCCGGCTGTTCGACGACGGCCTTGCGTTCCAGCAGATCGGACACGATCGCGAACAGGGTGGTACGGGAGAGCCCGACCCGCTCCTTCAGCTCACCGCGGCTCAGCGCGCCCGACCTGCGCAGTTCACCGAGTACGGCGGCTTCATTGGCCCTGCGCAGGCGCTGCAGGGCATCGGTGCGTTCCGTCATGGACGCATGGTCGATCGGGGCAGGGCTTTCTGTCAACGCGCCGGACGAATTCACACAATGTTTATTCCCAAGGGTTGACGTAAAAAAGTCGGCGTCCCTACAGTTCCGGTCAGCCGACTGCACCGGCACCTGCCGAAGCACCGCCGGACCGGTATCGGCCGGGTTCCCGGCAGCACACCGAGCGACCACCGAAAGGGCGGCCCGAGTGGCTCCGCGCAACGTCCTGTTCCTGATGACCGACCAACACCGGGTCGACACTTTGGGCTGTTACGGCAACCCACTCGTCGACACCCCGGCCCTCGACGCCCTGGCGGCCGCGGGAACCCGGTTCGACCGCTTCTACACCCCGACCGCGATCTGCACCCCGGCCCGCGCCTCGCTGGCCACCGGCCTCCACCCCTTCCGCCACGGGATGCTGAACAACCCCGAGCGCAACGGCGGGAGCAAGGACGAACTCTCCGACGAAGACCCCATGCTCTGGAGCCGGTTGACGGAACGGGGTTACTCGGTGGGCCATGTAGGCAAATGGCACATCGGCCGCGAGCGAGGCCCCGAGTTCTACGGCCTGGACGGCGAACACCTGCCCGGCGCCCTCAACCCCGTACACCACCCCTCGTACGAGAAGTGGCTGGAGGACAACGGCTTCCCGCCCTTCGCGGTACGCGAACCCGTCTTCGGGACCGCCGCCAACGGAACCGGGCGCGGGCACCTCATCGCGGGCCGGCTCCAGCAGCCCGCGGAGGCCACCATGGAGGCCTTCCTCACCGACCGCGCACTCGGCCTGCTGGACCGCTACGCCGGCGAATGGAAGGCCGACGGCAAGCCGTTCATGCTGTCCTGCCACTGGTACGGCCCGCATCTTCCGTACCTGATCCCCGACAGCTACTACGACCTGTACGACCCCGACGACGTCCCGCTGCCCGCCTCGATGGCCGAGACCTTCGCCGGGAAGCCCGAGGTGCAGCGCCAGTACAGCGCGTACTGGTCCTCGGACGGATTCGACGCCGCCGCCTGGCGCAAGCTGATCGCCGTCTACTGGGGCTACGTCACGATGATCGACCACCAGGCCGGGAGGCTCATCGCGGCGCTCAAGGAACACGGCCTGTGGGACGAAACGGCGGTCTTCTTCACCGCCGACCACGGTGAGTTCACCGGTGCCCACCGGCTCAATGACAAGGGCCCGGCCATGTACGAGGACATCTACAGGATTCCCGGCATCGCCCGGATCCCCGGCGCCCCGGCCCAGGTCAGCGATGACTTCGCCAGTCTGATCGACCTCAACCCGACCATTCTCGAACTGGCCGGAGCGCCCGTGCCGGACCAGTGCGACGGCGCCAGCCTGCTGCCCCTGCTGCACGGGGCCGACGCGGGGGACACCCGCGACGAGATCGTCGCCGAATTCCACGGCCACCACTTCCCGTACTCGCAGCGCATGCTCCGCGACCGGCGCCACAAGCTGGTCCACAACCCGGAGAGCGTGCACGAGCTCTACGACCTGGAGGCCGACCCGCACGAACTGCACAACGTGTACGACGCGCCCGCCTACGCGGACGTCCGGCGCGACCTCACCGTGCGGCTCTACCGCGAACTGCTGCGCCGCGGCGACCCGGCGTACTCCTGGATGAGCTACATGGCCGACATCGGCGGCGACCGTGCCGCAGACGTCGACGGCGTCGCGGAGGAAGTGGCATGAAGACACCGGCCGAAGCTCCCGTGGAACACCGGGACGAGCGCGCGGCCCCGGCAGCGGAAGGCACGAAGAGCCCCGAGCGCACGGGGGACACCGGGAAGAAGCCGCGCGGCACCGGCCGTCTCACCGACGTGCTGCTGGCCCTCGCCTCCGCCGCGCTCGGCCTGCTCGCCTGGGGCATCCTCGCGAACAGCGGCATCGACGGCTTCCCCGGACCGGTCGTGGTGGCCCGCCGCGCGGGTGAACTCATCGCGGACGGAACCCTGTTCAGCGACGCGGGCGCCAGCCTCAAGCGGGTCCTGACCGGCTACGTGCTCGGCGTCGTCCTGGCGGTCCCGGTCGGCTTCCTGATGGGCTGGTACCCGGTCGTCCGCAGGCTGATCGAGCCCTGGCTGCAGTTCTTCCGGATGGTGCCGCCGCTCGCGATCATCCCGCTCGCCATCGTCCTCATGGGCATCGACGAGACCCCGAAGATCTTCGTGATCTTCCTGGCCTCGTTCCTGTCGTCCGTCGTCTCCACCTTCCAGGGCGTCGTCGCCGTCGACGTCACCCTCGTCAACGCCGCCCGGGTGCTCGGCGCCCGTGATCCGCAGGTCTTCATCGGCGTCGTCGTGCCCGCCTCCACCCCGTTCATCCTGGTCGGCATGCGGATCGGGCTCGGTGCCTCCTGGGCGACCGTCGTCGCCGCCGAACTCATCGCGGCCCAGGGCGGACTGGGCTTCCGGATGCAGCAGGCCCAGCTCTACTACGACCTGCCGACCATCTTCGTCCAGCTCATCGCGATCGGCGCGATCGGCCTCGCCATGGACCGGCTGCTGCTCCTCGCCGAGCGCCGGCTCACCCACTGGCAGGAACGGCGGTAAACCATGCCCACCATCAACTTCCGTGACGTGAGCCGCGGCTTCGCGGTCAAGGACGGCGACTTCCTGGCCCTGGACCGGGTCTGCCTCGACATCGAGGACGGCGAGTTCGTCACCGTCGTCGGACCCTCCGGCTGCGGCAAGAGCACCCTGATGAACATCGCCGCCGGACTCCTCGACGCGACCGGCGGCGAGGTCACCGTCGACGGCGTCCCGGTCCGCGGCCCGGCCCCGGAGCGGGGCGTCATCTTCCAGCAGTACGCGCTCTTCCCGTGGATGACCGTCACGGCCAACGTCGAGTACGGACTCAGGGTCGCGGGCGTCAGGAAGGCGGAGCGCCGGCGCCGCGCCCGCGAGGTCATCGAACTCGTCGGCCTCACCGACTTCGCGGACTCACTGCCCAAGACCCTCTCCGGCGGCATGAAGCAGCGCTGCGCCATCGCCCGCGCCTACGCGGTCGACCCGAAGGTGCTCCTGATGGACGAACCCTTCGGCGCCCTCGACTCCCTCACCCGGGTGCGGATGCAGGAGTCGCTCCTGGACACCTGGGGCCGCGACCGGCGCACCGTCATGTTCATCACCCACGACGTGGACGAGGCGGTCTTCCTCGCCAACCGCGTCGTCGTCATGGCGGCCCGCCCCGGCCGCGTCCACACCGTCATCCCCGTCACGCTGCCCTATCCGCGTACCGAGGAACAGCGGCTGTCTCCCGAGTTCGCCGAGTTGCGTGCCCAGGTGTGGCACGCCGTCCACCACCAGCCCGCCCCGCTCGAAGGAATCGCGTCATGAATTCGATCCGTGCCGTCGGCCGCCGTACGGCCGGCCTGTTCCTCGCCCTGGCGCTGGTATCCGTCGCCACCGGCTGCGGGGGCGACTCCTCCTCCGACGCCGCCGACGGCGGACCGCAGAAGGTGCGGTTCGGCTACATCGCCGATTACAGCGGCTCCGTCGCGCTCGCCGTCGCCCAGAAACGGGGGCTGTGGAAGAAGGCGGGCATCACCCCCGAGCTGAAGGTATTCACCAACGGGCCGCTCCAGGTCCAGGCACTCGGTTCCGGCGACCTGGACTTCGGCTACCTCGGCCCCGGCGCACTGTGGCTGCCCGCCTCGGGCCGCGCGTCCATCGTCTCCGTCAACATGCTGGGTCTGGCCGACCGGGTCATCGCCCGGCCCGGCTCCGGCATCGAGAGGCCCGCCGACCTCAAGGGGAAGAAGGTGGCCGTCGCGGAGGGCACCTCGGGCGACATGATCCTCAACCTGGCGCTGAGCGAGGCCGGTCTGAAGCAGGACGACGTCAAGAAGGTCGTCATGGACGCCTCGACCGTCGTCACGGCGTTCTCCTCCGGCCAGGTCGACGCGGCGGCCACCTGGTACCCGCTGATCGACACGATGAAGAAGAAGGTCCCCGGCCTCAAGGAGATCAGCCGCACCCAGGACTACTACCCGAAGCTGACCTTCCCGAATGTCTTCGTGACCCAGCCGAAGCTGGCCTCCGGGAACCCGGAACTCGTGAAGAAGGTGACCGGGGTGCTCAAGGAGGCCGGCGACTGGACCGCCGCGCACCCCGAGGAGTCCGAGACCGTCACCGCCGACTTCCTGAAGCTGCCGGCCGGGCAGCTCAAGGGCTCCACCCAGTACGTGAAGATCCTTCCCTCCGCCGAGCTGACCAAGCTCAGTGAGGACGGCACGGTCGACGGCTGGTTCGACGAACTCGCCGCCGTGTTCGGCCGGATGGGGAAGCTGCCCGAGCCGGGCAAGGCCGAGGACTACTACCTCGGTGACCTGTACGCCGAAGCCGGAAAGGCGGACCGCTCATGAACGGCTCCACACACACCGACGGCCTCACCACGTCCAGCGCCATGAGGCGGCGCGGATTCCTCGCGGGGGCGGCCGGCCTGGCCGGTGCGGCCCTGCTGCCGGCAGCCACCGCCGGCCGGGCCGCGGCGGACACCGGGGCGAGCGGCGCGGCGTCCGGCGAGCCGCTCCGGGTGGTCTCCGGCGGCCGGGCACGGGCCACCGTGCTCTGGTGGGGTGCGGGCAGCGCCGAGTTCGCCGCCACCGAACTGCGCGACTACATCCGCAGGATGACCGGGGTGCGGCTGCCGCTGCGCGCCGCCCCGGACCCCGGGTCCTCCGCGCCCGAGGGCGTCACCGGCCTGGTGGCCCTGCGCGCGGGGACCGGCGGCGCGGGTCCGATCGCCGCCGGCCGGCTGGCGGACGCCGGACGGGAGCTCGACGGGGCACCGGAGGACTCCTTCACCCTGCTCGGCGACGACACCCTCCTCCTGCTGACCGGGCACGGCGACCGGGCTCCGCTGTACGCCGTGTACGCCCTCCTGGAACGCACCGGCGTGCGCTTCTTCGCCCCGGGCTTCCCCGCGTACGAGGGCCACCACGAGCGGATACCGAACGCCCGCGGCCTCGACGTCCCGGCTGTGCGCCTCACAGACCGGCCGGGCTCGGAACTGCGGCGCCAGTACGCGGAGGAGGGGTTCAGCCACACCGCCGCGAGCCTGCCCCCGCTGCTCGACTGGATGGCCAAGAACCGGCTGAACACCTTCGTCTACCCGACCGACTACCTGGGCCTCGGCGTCACCACCTACGACGGGGTGCGCGATGTCCTGGTCCGCGAGGCCGCCAAGCGCTCCATCCGCATCGAGACCGGCGGCCACGGCTACGACAGCTTCCTGCCCAGGGCCGACTACCCGCAGTTCTACGAGTCCGGCGGCCCGGTCTTCGACATCTACAACCCCGAGGCCCTGGACGCGTACGTGGCCAAGGTCGTCGCCTTCCTGCGGGAGCGTCCCGAGATCACGCTCTTCGACTGCTGGCCACCGGATGTCGGCGCGTTCCAGAAGCCCGTCCTCGACCGGTACGGCACCGCGTCCGACGCGGAGTCGGTGGTGGTCAACGAACTCGCCCGGGTCCTGCGCGAGGAACTGCCCGGTGTCCGGGTCGAACGGATCGCGTACGCGTCCACCGTCCAGCCGCCCGGCCCGCAGTACCCCTGCGACCCCGAGGTGGTGGTGGACTTCGCCCCGTACGGCCGGAACTACGACGGTCACCTGGGCGACCCGGCGGTGGGCGCCAACACCGGCCTGGCGAACGCGCTGCGGGCCTGGCGCTCCACCCACCGGGGCCCGCTCGCCATGTACGAGTACTACCGGCGATACCGCTGGCGCAGCCTTCCGGTGCACCCGCTCACCACCATCGCGGGCGACGCCGTCTTCGAGTCCGGGCTCGGTCTCGACGGCATCGGCATGTACAGCGAGCCGGCCGACTGGATCACCTACGAGCACGTCCAGAGCCTGGTCGCCGCGCTGGCCTGGGACAGCTCACTGGACGCGGGCGGCTACCTCGACGGCTACCTGGAGGCCCGGTTCGGCGCGGCCGCGACCGCAGCGATGGGCCGTTACTACCAGCTGACCGCCCTGGACCCCGACACCCACGGGCCCGGCGTACTCACCGCGAACTACGGGCAGGCGCGGGCCGCACTGCAGGAGGCGGCCGGCCGGACGAAGGATCCCGCGCCGCGCACCCTGCTCGACCGGCTGACCCGCAACCTCGACATCGCGCTGGCCGACATGAGGATCG
Organism: Streptomyces sp. NBC_00341; assembly: GCF_041435055.1. Lineage (NCBI taxonomy): Bacteria > Bacillati > Actinomycetota > Actinomycetes > Kitasatosporales > Streptomycetaceae > Streptomyces > Streptomyces sp. NBC_00341. The sequence continues at coordinate 7,975,625 of NZ_CP108002.1, forward strand.
GGCTGGCACCGGCCGGCAGCGCCGAACTGGACGCCGCCCGCCGGGAGTACCGGGCGCTCGTGCACCGCAACCGGTTCAACGGCGTCTGCCTGCCCAACATGCAGGCGTGGGGGCGCTGGAACGGTCCGGACGGGCAGTCGCCGTACGACGACGCCCGCATCCGCCAGGACGTCGTCGACACCTACGCGAGCGCCGCCGCCGGGTTCGGCGATCCGGGATTCCTGGTGCTGACCCGGGGCGGTGACCCGGTGCCGCTCGACGTGGAGGCGCAGGACGTCGACTTCGCCGGCCACACCGTCCAGTGGACGGCCACCGCGCCCGACGGCGTCGTCCTGGAGCCGTCGAGCGGCACGCTGAGGGTGCGCGGTACCCGGGGCGCCACCGCCCGGGTCGCCGTAAGCGCCACCGCGGACGCGGCGGCCGGCGCGCACCGGGTCACGCTGGAGTTCCGGCTGGCCGACGGGACCCGGCTGGTCCCGTCCCCGGTGGAGACCGAAATCCGCTGACCGGCTGGGCGAGGCGCGGTCCGTCCCGGCATCCGGAAGCCGGGACGGGCACCGCCGTCCGCCCGCCCGTCCACCGCGTCCCGGTTCAGCCGAAGAGCTTGGCCACGAACGCGGAGAGGTTGGCCGAGGTGCGGGCGATCTGCTCCTCCACCGTCAGCGACTCCTTGAACCGGGCGCCCGAGGGCACGGCCTTCTTTCCCCGGACGTAGAGCGAACAGGCCAGGTCGGTGCACATGTAGAGCCCGACCGAATTGCCCTCGCGCCCTGACTGCCCGGTCTTGCGGGCGGTCATCAGGGAGACCCCGCTGCCGGGGTGCGTGGTCAGACAGAGCGAACACATGCTCCGGTGCAGGAAGCCGCGCTGCTGGGAGGGGAAGCGGAGCGTGATGCCCGCGGTCCGGCCGTCGTGCTCGGTGACGATGTAGCTGCGCCCGGGAGCGGACAGGTCGCGCCAGCCGAGGAAGTCCAGATCGTCCCACCGCAGCTCGTCGAGATCGCGGGGGAGCGGCAGACGCTTGGCTTCCCCCTTGGAGCAGTTGACGAACGATGTGCGGATGTCCTGCTCGGTCAAGGCCTTCATGACATCGACGCTAACTCTGCCTACGACCCCTAGGCAAATAAATAAACGATTTAGGTGTTCACCTGTGTGCCCTCGGGCAGTACGGCCAGTCGGTGGGCGGGCGGGTGCTCGATGCCGAGATCGGGGCGCCAGGCCGCGAGGATCTGCGCCGAGGGGTCGAACAACGGCGTCGGCAGGGCCTCGGGCCGGGTCCACTGCCAGGCGCTGATGAGATGGGGTTCGGTCACCTGCGGGCTGCCCGACTCCACCGTGACCAGGGCGGCCATCGTCACCCGGTTGATGCCGCCGGCCACGTCGTGCAGCATCGCGAAGACGCCCATGCCGTGCTCGGGGACGTCCAGCCCGGTCTCCTCGCGCAGCTCCCGCACCGCCGCCGCCGCGATGGACTCGTGCGTCGGATCGACCTTCCCGCCGGGCAGCTCCCAGCTGCCGCTGTGGTGCCGGCCGAGCAGGATGCGCCCCCGGGTGTCCTGCACGATCACGCCCACCCCCAGTGCGGCCTGGGCCTGTGGCGGCCGGGAGTTGCGGTCGGGGATCCGCGCCGTTTCGCTGTCCATGTCTGCTCCTCGGACTGATCGGCGGCCGGTGACCGCCACAAGGTGTCGAGCCTACGGGCGGGCGCCCGCCGTCACCCGGCCAGCCGCAGCGACGTGGGCGCGATGCCGAGCCGCACCGTCTGTCCCCATGTCAGCTCCAGCGCGTCCGCCTCCATGCCGTCACCGAAGACCACCACCCGGTCGGACTCCACGGTCAGCCGCAGCCCCTGCCCGCGCCCCAGCTCGCCCGAGACCAGCGAGGTGCCGGTGACGGGTGACGGCCAGGCCTCCCGGACGAACCAGAGCAGCCGGGTGTCGGTGGGCGCCGGCAGCGTCAGCGGGCTTCGGCGTTCCTGCCACAGGGAGCGCAGCCAGCCGGTGGCGCCGGTGCCGGTGCCGACCAGGACGCCGGAGGACGCCTGTGGTTCTGCGGGGGAGTCCGCCGCGTCGGGGCCGAGCCGGTAGCGAGCGGTCTGGTGCCCCGGCGGACCGAGATAGATCTCGTTGAGCGCCAGCAGCCGCTGGGTGTCGTCGGCCACCGCCTCGACCATCGTCAGCTCGTCCGCCGTGCCGCCCGGAGCCACGGCCGCCCGCAGCAGCGCCGCCGCGTCGGCGGGCCGGTGGCGGACCAGGACCCCCGGATTGCGTCCCGGATCGGAGTCGATGCCGACGACCGGCTGTCCGGAGAGGTACTTGGCGGCGTTGGCGACCAGACCGTCCTGGCCGACCACGACCACCACGTCCTCCGGCGCGAACAGGAACCGGTCCAGATCCTGGCGCTCCACCCGGGACTGCCGCCACTGCAGCGGAACGGCCGCCGCCACCTCGCTGAGCGCCTGCCGGGTCCGCTCGTGCCGCCGGGCGACCTCCTCGATGGACCGGCCCCGGCTCGTCAGGAAGAACGCCGCCTGACCGTGGGTGCCGTGCCGGGCGAGCAACTCCTCGTACTCGGTGGTGCGGTGGACCAGTACCGCTCGCGGCGCCAGGCTCATGCCCGGCTCTCCGGAGCGGGCCGGCCGAGCTTGGTGAGCAGGCCGGTGAGGATGTCGGGCGAGAGGGTGAGGCTGTCGATGCGCGGCAGGTTCTCCGCGAGCCGGGTGGCGGCCAGCGCGTGCAGGGTCGCGGCCTCGACGTCTCCGTGCACCTGGAGCCAGGCGGCCTGGGACTCGGCACGGGCCGCCCCGACCTCACGCGCAGCTTCGGCCTCCGCACGGGCGAGGCGCACCTTGCGCGCCGCCTCGGCCTCGGCGCGCACCCCGTCGGCCGCGGCGTTCTCCTCCGCCTCGCGCCGGGTGTTGGTGCCGCGCTGCTCGACCAGTTGCTCCTCGCGGCGGGCCAGCTCGATCTGGCTGGCCAGCTCGTTCTCCGCGATGGTCCGCTCGCGCTCGACGGCCACGGCCCGCCGTTCGTACGTCGCGCGGTCGGCCTCCTGCTGGATCTGCTCCCGGGCGGGGGTGCGCAGGGCCCGCTCCACCTCGGCCTCCGGCCGGATGGCGACGACGCGAACGGCCACCACCTCGATCCCGGTGGCCGGCAGCCGGGGCTCGTCGGCCAGCCCCGCGGCGACCCGTTCGCGTACGGCGGCGACGCCGTCGACCAGCGCGCCGGCCAGCGGGGTGCGGGCCAGTACGTCCAGGGTGTGCTGCTGGGCCGTCTCGGTGAGCAGCGTCGCGATCTGCTCCAGCGGTGCGCCGCGCCAGACGCCGGAGTCCGGGTCGACGGAGAAGTCGAGGCGCGCGGCGGCCTCGGCCGGATCGCTGATCCGGTACGTCACGGTGGCCTGCACGGTGACGTCCTGGAAGTCGGCGGTGCGGGCGTGGAAGGCCATGGCCAGTTCGCGGTCGTTGACCGGCACCTCGGAGAGCGCGGCGCTGAGCGACCGGTACCAGAAGCTGAGCCCCGCCCCGTCGTGGGCGAGCAGGCCGCGCTTGTGGTGGCGGATGTGGGCCGTGGGCGCGGAGCGCAGATGGCGCCAGCCGAAGCGCCTGGTGATGTCGGCCATGGTGGGACCCCCTTGTTTTCGTCATGGAGACGATAACGGGCGGTACGTCATATCGTCAAGAGGACGAGAAGGGGATGCCGGCAGTGCGGGCGCGTACGAAAACGGGCGGCCGGTGACTTCCGAAGAAGTCACCGGCCGCCCGGTCGGTGCGCCGCCCCCGTCCCCACGGTGCGGCGCGGGCGGGCCGTCGTCATCCGCTGGGGCGACGGCCCACGTCTTTCAGGACCCGGACGAGTGGGCGCCCAGGCCGAGTGCGGGAAGGACGGCGCCCTCCACGAAGCGGACCAGGAAGTTCTCGTCCGCGCAGGTCCCCTCCAGCAGGGGCCGGGCACGCATCACGCCCAGCAGCTGCGCGGAGACGAACTCCGCGGCGGGGTTGTCCGCCGCCACTTCGCCGCGCTCCACGCCGCGTCTGACCATGGCGTCGAGCGCCGCCAGCTCCGGCAGGATCAGCGACTCGCGCAGCGCGCACAGCAGCTCGGGACTCTGGAGCGCGGCGTGACTCAGCGCCAGCATCAGCGTGGTGTCACGGCCCGAGCCCTCGCCGATGGCCTTCGCCGCCTCGCGCAGGTCTCCCGCCAGTGTGCCCGTGTCGATCCTCGGCAGCAGTCCGCGCCGGGTGCCGTGCAGGGCGGCGACGACCAGCTCCGGTTTGGAGCCCCACTGCCGGTAGAGCGTGGACTTGCCGCAGCGGGACCGGGAGGCGACGCCCTCCATGGTGAGTGACTCGTAGCCACTCTCCCTGAGCATGTCGAGGACGGCGGTGTAGAGCTCCTGGGCCCGCTCCGGCGTGATTTTCGAGCGGCGTGGCGCGGGCGCCGTCTCCTGCTCGGTTTCCTGCGACGACATGCGCGTTCCCTCTCTGCGACTCTGCGACGAGGTCCATCGATACGCCAGTGTACCGATACGCGAGTGTTCCGATACGCCCGCGTATCGGTACACTGGCGTATCGATACGGCATGGGCAGATCCATGCCGCCGTAACACCGCTTCGTCAGCAAAGGGGCACCGGGTGATGTTCGCCGGTAGCAGGCCCGCAGATCAGGAGCCGGACAGCGCTGCCCGACCGCCCCTCGTCCGCGAGCTTCTTCTCGTCGTGGGGCTTTTCGCGATCTACAAGTTCGGCCGTCAGGCCGCCAACGGTCATGTCGATGAGGCGTTCCGCAACGCCGGACACGTCTGGGACTTCGAACGCGCCGTGCACCTGCCCGGCGAGGGAACCGTTCAGGGGCTGCTGCTCCACAACGAGACGCTGATCCACCTGGCGAACACCTACTACGCCACCGTGCACTTCCCGGCCACCCTGCTCTTCCTCGGCTGGCTGTACTGGCGCCGTCCGCGCCACTACGTCTGGTCGCGGCGCGTCCTCGCCGTCCTCACCGGCGCCGCACTCGCCCTGCACCTGGTCTTCCCGCTCGCCCCGCCGCGGCTGCTCGCCGCCACCGGCCTCGTCGACACCGGGCAGGTGTACGGGCCGACGGTCTACGGGTCGACGCCCGCCACCGACTCGATGGCGAACCAGTTCGCGGCGATGCCCTCACTGCACTTCGGCTGGGCGGTCATGGTCGGTGTCGGCCTTGTCGTCGCGACCCGGTCCCGGTGGCGCTGGCTGTGGCTGCTGCACCCGGCGATCACCCTGTTCGTCATAGTCGGCACCGCCAACCACTACTGGCTCGACTCGATCGTCGTGGCCGCACTGCTCTCGGTGGCCCTCGCGGCCCTGCGCCTGCCGCGCGCGGAACCGGTCAGGCACATCCCCTGGCCGGCCGCGGCGGCGGGCCCCTACGCCACCGGTTCCCATGCCGTCCGCGCCGGTGTCCCCGCCGGTGTCCCCGTGCAGTCGGGCGACCGCTCCCCGTCCTACGCCGCGTCCGGAGCCGGACGATGAACGCCACCCTGATCGCCGTCGCGCTGTCCCTGGTCTCCGCTGCCGCCTACGCGTCGGCCGCGGTCGCCCAGGCACGGCTCGCCGGGCGCACCGCACCCGGGACCGGGACGCTCCGGCTGCTCGGCCACGGGGCGTGGTGGTCGGCCGTCGGGCTGAACGCCGGCGGCGCGCTGCTGCACGTGGCCGCGCTGAAATACGGCCCGCTCACCCTCGTCCAGCCGCTCGGCGCCCTCACCCTGGTCGCCGCCGTCCCGCTGGGCGCCCGCGCGGCCGGACGCCGTGTCTCCACGACCGAGTGGCGCGGCACCCTGCTCACCCTGCTCGGCCTCGGGGCCCTGCTGACGACCGCGGGGGGCTCCGCCCCGCATCAGACCCTCAGCCTGGTCGAGGCGCTCGCCGTGGGCGCCGCGACCATGGCGGTCGTGGCGGGCCTCAGCCGTCCGGGCGCCCGCCCGGGGCTGCGGCACGCGGCGGCCTCCGGCATCACGTCCGGCGTCGCCTCCGCGCTCACCCAGACGCTCACGGTCGCCGTCACCGACCACACCACGGGCCCGCTGTTCAGCTGGCGCCTGGTGGTCGTCGCGCTGCTCGTCTCGGCGTTCGCGATGGGCGGGCTGCTGCTCTCCCAGACGGCCTACCGGGGCGGCCTCGGCGCACCGCTCGCCGTGGTCACACTCGCCAACCCCGTGGCCGCGGCGGCCATCGGTCTCGCGCTGCTCGGGGAGCGCCTCCAGGGCGGGACGATCAGCCTGATCGCGGCGCTGCTGGGCTCGGCCGCCGCGGTACGCGGAGTGTTCCTGCTCAGCCGCGCGCAGGCCGGGGCGGCGCCCGTCGCCGCGCCCGTGCCCATGCCCGCGCCGGACATCCCCGTACCGTCGCGGGTGGTCATCAGGAGCCCGCGCGCGCTCCGCCCGGAGCACGGACACCTGCGCAGGATCAGGGCCGGCCGGTCCTGAACCGTGCGGTGAAGGGCCCGAGCGCGTGGTGAAAGGCCCGAGCGTGCGGTGAAAGCTCCGCCCGGGTCCGGCTACCGCTGCCCGGGTGCCGCCGGGGCGGCGGCGTCATCGGCCAGTGCGCGGGTCAGCCAGCCGATCCAGAAGTTCTCCAGATCGATGCCGCCCCGCAGCACCAGATGGCGCAGCCGGTCCTCCGCCGCCGTGCGCTCCGGCGGGAAATCCCGCTCCTCGATCGCCAGATACTCCGACAGCTGCTGCCGGTGCAGTGCCAGATGCCGGCGCAGCTCGGTCTCCAGGCCCGGGGCTCCGACGACCGCCGCCGCCCGCATCCGCAGCAGCAAGGGGTCCCGGACCTGCTTCGGGTCCTCCGGACGGGCCACCCACTCGGACAGCGCCTCGCGGCCCGCCGGCAGCACCTCGTACTCCTTCTTCTGTCCCCTGGCCGGCTGCGCCGGGACGAGCGCCCGGATCCTCCCGGCCCGCTCCAGCTTTCCCAGCTCCCGGTAGATCTGCTGGTGGGTGGCCGACCAGAAGTAGCCGATCGAACGGTCGAACCTGCGGGTCAGCTCCAGCCCCGACGAAGGCTTTTCGAGCAGGGCGGTGAGGATCGCGTGCGGGAGTGACATGGGGTGCATCCTAAAGACGGCCGGGCGGCCGGGCGGCCGGGCGTTCGGACACCCGGCCCCCCGGACACGCTCGGTCAGAGCGCGGCGGCGAGCTCCGTGCCCTGACGGATCGCCCGCTTGGCGTCCAGCTCGGCCGCGACGTCCGCGCCGCCGATCAGATGCGCAGGGCGGCCCGCGGCGATGAGCTCCTCGTGCAGGTCCCGCCGGGGCTCCTGGCCCGCGCACAGCACCACCGTGTCGACCGGCAGCAACCGCTGCTCGCCGTCGACCGTGATGTGCAGCCCGTCGTCGTCGATCCGCTCGTAGCCCACGCCCGCCAGCATGGTCACGCCGCGGTGCCGGAGCTCGGTGCGGTGGATCCACCCCGTCGTCTTGCCGAGCCCCGCGCCGACCTTGCTCGCCTTGCGCTGGAGCAGATGGACCGTACGCGGCGCCTTCGGGCGCTCTGCGGTGCCCAGCCCGCCCCGTTCCCGGTACTCCGTGTCCACACCCCACTGGCGGAAGAACGCCTCCGGGTCCAGGCTCGCCGCGTCCCCTCCGTCGGTCAGGAACTCGGCCACGTCGAAACCGATCCCGCCCGCCCCGACGAGCGCGACCCGGTCGCCCACCGGCGCCCCGTGGCGCAGGACGTCGAGGTAGCTGACCACGCTGGGGTGGTCGACGCCCGGGATCGCCGGAGTGCGCGGCGTGACCCCGGTGGCCAGCACGATCTCGTCGAAGCCGTCGAGCTGCTCCGCGGTGACCGTGGCACCGAGCCGGACCCCGACCTTCTCCTCCGTCAGCCGGGTACGGAAGTAGCGCAGCGTCTCGTTGAACTCCTCCTTGCCGGGCACCCGGCGCGCCACGTCGAGCTGCCCGCCGATCTCCTCCGCCGCGTCGAACAGCGTCACCTCGTGGCCGCGCTCCGCCGCCGTCACGGCACACGCGAGCCCGGCGGGACCGGCGCCGACGACCGCGACCCGCTTGCGGGTCCTGGTCGGTGACAGCGTGAGCTCCGTCTCGTGGCAGGCCCGTGGATTGACCAGACAGGAGGTGACCTGACCGCTGAAGATGTGGTCCAGACAGGCCTGGTTGCAGCCGATGCAGGTGTTGATCGCGTCCGCGCGGCCCTCGCTCGCCTTCACCACGAAGTCGGGGTCGGCGAGGAACGGCCTGGCCATCGACACCATGTCCGCGCGCCCCGCGGCCAGGATCTCCTCCGCGACTTCCGGGGTGTTGATCCGGTTGCTCGTCACCAGCGGTACGGAGACGGCGCCGCGCACCTTCTGGGTGACCCAGGTGAACGCACCGCGCGGCACCGACGTCGCGATGGTCGGGATACGCGCCTCGTGCCAGCCGATGCCCGTGTTGATGATCGTCGCCCCGGCCGCCTCGATCTCCCGGGCGAGCAGCACGACCTCCTCCAGCGAAGAACCGCCGGGCACCAGGTCCAGCATCGAGAGCCGGTAGATCAGGATGAAGTCGCGGCCGACCCGCTCACGGACCCGGCGCACGATCTCCACGGGGAAGCGGATGCGGTTCTCGTACGAGCCGCCCCACCGGTCGTCGCGGTGATTGGTCGCGGCGGCGATGAACTCATTGATCAAGTAGCCCTCAGAGCCCATGATCTCGACGCCGTCGTAACCCGCGCGCTGCGCCAGCGCGGCCGCCGTGACGAAGTCCTCGATGGTCGACTCGACCTCGTCGTCACTGAGCGCGTGCGGGGTGAACGCGCTGATCGGCGCCTTGATCGCGCTCGGTGCCACCAGGCCGGGGTGATGGGCGTAACGCCCGAAGTGCAGGATCTGCATGGCGATCCGGCCGCCCGCCGCATGCACGGCGGAGGTGACCCGCGCGTGTTCGGCCGCCTCCGCCTCCGTGGTCATCTTGGCGCCGCCGGGAAAGGTGCAGCCGGGGTCGTTGGGCGCGATCCCGCCGGTGACCATGAGGCCCACGCCGCCGCGCGCGCGGGCGGCGTAGAACGCGGCCATGCGCTCGAAGCCGTGCTCCACCTCTTCCAGGCCGATGTGCATCGACCCCATCAGGACCCGGTTCGGGAGAGTGGTGAACCCGAGGTCGAGCGGGCTCAGCAGATGCGGGTACGGGCTCATGCGGCGGCTCCTCGCGCAGTGTCGTCGCACCAGTTCTAGAGCACCGGCACGCCATTGTGCAACAAGTTGCACAATGGCGTTCGTCGCACTGTGCCATGGGTCACCCGTCCTCCGGCCGTGCCCGGACGGCCTAACAACGTGACCCGTCGGGGCTCCGGGGCGCGGAGAGTGGATCCGTACCGCACCCGGGGCCCCTTTCCGTCCGGCCGGGCCCCCGAACCCTCCCGGAGAACCCCATGGGCAGCGTGAACCGTCGTGACTTCGGCCTCCTTCTCCTGCGCGTCGGTACCGGCGCGGTGCTGGCCGCGCACGGCAGCCAGAAACTGGCCGGCTGGTTCGGCGGCGGAGGCATCGAGGGCACCACCGCCGCGATGGAGGCGATGGGCTTCCACCCGCCGAAGCACAGCGCGGTCGCGGCCGGACTGGGCGAGGCCGGTGGCGGCGCGCTGCTGGCCCTGGGCCTGGCCACGCCGGCGGCGGGGGCGGCGGCCGCCGGTGCGATGGCCGGAGCCGTGGCGGTCCACGCGCCCGCCGGATTCTTCGCACAGGGCGGTGGTTACGAGTACCCGGCCTTCCTCGGGTTCACCGCTGCCGCGATCGGACTGATCGGCCCCGGCCGCTACTCGTTGGACGAGGCCACCTGCCACGTGTTCAACCGGCCCTGGACGGTGGCCCTGGCCTTCGCGGGCGGCGCGGTGGCGGCGGCTGCCGTCGTCGGCAAGCGGGCCAGGGGACAGGTCCCGGCTCCGGCCCCGGCCCCGGAAGAATTCTGATCCGGCGAGGGTCCTGAGCCCGGGCGTCCCTCCGTCGGCCGGTCGGGGCCAGTCCCGTCCCGTCCGGTCAGTTCGGTGGTCTGCGGCGGCCGCGCTTCGCCGCCGCGACCAGTGCGGGCACCGTGGCGAGTTTGACCCGGGGGCGGCCCTGCTCGCGGCCGCCCGCCAGCTCGGCCTTTTCGATGGCCGCCAGCCCCCTGGCGTCTATGACATCGCGGCCCCGGCTCCGGGCGAGGCGGCGCAACGCCCGGGGCGGGGGAGCGGGGGAGGGCAGTACGCCCGCCACGGCATCGGCCAGGAGAGAGCCGACGGTCTCGGCGGCGCAGGTGCGGTTGGCCCCGATGCCGCCCGACGGACCCCGCTTGATCCAGCCGACGACGTACGTCGCGGGCAGGCCGGTGACCCGGCCGCCCTCGTGCGGAACGGTTCCGGTCGTCTCGTCGAAGGGCAGTCCCGGCACCGGCAGACCCCGGTATCCGATCGCCCGCAGGAACAGCCCCGCGGGTATCTCCCGCTGCCCCTCGGCGGCCGTCACCCGCACCGCTTCGACCTGGTCCCGGCCGAGCACTTCCGCCGGAGCCGCGTGGAAGCGGAAGACGATGCGCCGTCCGGCGGCCGTCGGACGCGCCAGGCCGGCCGTCTCCCGTGGCATGTCCCGGAACAGTGCGGCCTTCTCGCCCGGCGCGGCGGCGTCGATCGCCGCGCCCGTCCTCGGGTCGCTGTCGTCGACGACCAGTTCGACGCCCGGCAGGTGCTTGAGGGCGAGCAGTTCGGAGGCGGTGCAGGCCGTGTGCTCCGGGCCGCGCCGCCCCAGCAGCACCACCTCGCGCACCCCTGAGTCCCGCAGGGCCGCCAGTGCGTGAGCCGCGATGTCCGTGTCCGCCAGGGCGGCCGGATCCGTGACGAGGATGCGCGCGACGTCGAGCGCGACGTTGCCGTTCCCGGCGACGACCGCCCGGTCCGCCGTCAGGGAGACGCTCTCCGGCGGCGTCTCCGGGTGGGCGTTGTACCAGGACACGAACGAGGTGGCCGAGATGCTGCCCGGCAGATCCTCGCCCGGGATGCCGAGCCGCCGGCCGGTGGAGGCGCCGACCGCGTAGATCACCGCGTCATGGTGCTCGGCCAGCTCCCCCACGGTGATGTCCCGGCCCACCTCGACGCCCAGGACCATCCGTACCCGGGGGTGCGTGTGGAAGCGCGCGAAGGCCTCGCCCGCCTTCTTCGTCGCGGGGTGGTCGGGCGCGACGCCGTACCGGATGAGGCCGCCCGCCACCGGCAGCCGGTCCACCAGCGTGACCTCGGCGTTGGTGTGCAGCAGCAGGTCCTCCGCGGCGTACATCCCGGCCGGCCCGGTGCCGACGACCGCCACCCGGATCGGCGCGAAGCCGGACGGCAGGCTGCGCGGGAACGACGGCTCGCCCCAGGCGTGGAAGTTCGGCCCGGCGACCGGCTCCGGCTCCCGGTCCTCGAAGTAGGCGGCGTTGATCGCGGCGTACTCCTCGCGCGCCCCGAAGAGGCTGTCCACCGGGAAGACCGCGTCGACCGGGCAGGCATCCGCACAGGCGCCGCAGTCGATGCAGGTCGCCGGATCGACGTAGAGCATCTCGGTGCTGCCGAAGGCCTGTTCCTCCGGGGTCGGGTGAATGCAGTTGACGGGGCACACGGCGACACAGGTGGCATCGCTGCAGCAGGTCTGGGTGATGGCGTAGGTCATCTCGGCATCTCGTCGGCTGGTCGGTGCGGTCGGCTCTGTCGGTCCGGTCGGCGCGCGCCGGTCAGATCAGGGAGGCGCGCTTGTAGAAGAAGAGGGCCGGTTTGGTGAGGAGACGGGCCGAGGCGAGGAACTCCATCAGGCCCGAACAGCTGGACCGCATCAGGGACTTGTGGTGCTCGTTGGCACCCGCCTCGCTACGGGCGCGCTCGCTGTCCAGCCCGGCGTTCGCGTAGACGTCCCGGTTCACCATGCTGGTGACGATGTAGTACGAGGCGATCGCCACCACCAGGGAGTTGATGCGGCGGCGCACCGGACCCGCGTTCCGCAGGCGCCTGCGCGTCTCGTCACGGGCGAACTTCATGTGCCGCGACTCCTCGACCACGTGGATGTTGTTGATGGTGCGGACGAACGGCGCGACCCGCTCGTCCCGCATCCAGTCGCGCTGCATCACGTCGAGCACCTCCTCGGCGACGAGGATCGCGGCGTAGGCGGCCTCTCCGAAGGCAAGTGTCTTGAAGGCCCTGCCCAGTTCGACCACCGCACGGTGCGGCCGGTAGGCCGGTGCGCCGAGCTTCGCCGCGCCCCGGGCGAACATGATGGAGTGCCGGCACTCGTCGGCCACTTCGGTGAGTGCCCACTGGAAGCGCGGGTCGGTCGGGTCCTTCGCGTACATGTCGCGCAGCACCATCTGCTGCAGGATCATCTCGAACCAGATGCCCGTGCTGGCGACGGACGCGGCCTCCTGGCGGGTCAGGGCCTTGCGCTGGGCCTCGGTCAGCTCCTGCCAGTACGCCGTCCCGTAGAGCGTGCTCCACTCGGGGCTCGCGCCGTGGTGGTCCGGGTCCAGGGGGGTGTCCCAGTCCACCTCGGCGGCCGGGTCGTACGACAGCTTCGCGGCCGAGTCGAGCAGCCGTCGGGCGACGTCCTGCCCGGCGGACCGGTCCTGGTGGTGGTCCTCCGGCCGAACCGTGCTGCTTGCCATGCTGCGGCTCCTTGAATCGAGGGAGATCGACCCGACGGCGCCCGGCCGGAGCCTCATCCCTGCCCACTCGATGAGACAGCCGGCCGCCGGACACCGTCCTCGCTTATTAGACGTGGCGTCTAGCAAGCTGTTGGACGGAAGGTATAACAAGAGCGGGCGTCGGCCTACCCCTGTGCGGCACATTCGTACGGTCTCTCCACGGCGCGTCGGCGTGACGGCCGCAACTCCGCCCGGCGGGGAGGGTGTCGGGCCGACGTCGGACCGGTGGGCCGGAACGGGCTGTTCGCGCTCGGTTCGCATGCCGAATGCCTCATTGCTCACGGCACACATCATCTGGATGAAATGCACCCGTTCAGGTGAACCGACGTGGATTCTTCGAGCAGAGGCGATCGCCGGTCGGATAGTAAAGGGGCGGTCGAAGCCCGGGGTCCGGGCGAGGCCGGAAAGTGCGGTGACCGATCATTCGTTGATTCCTTCTGGCCGCCGGCACGGTTTGGTCGGAAGAAAGGTGGCTGGGCTGTGCGTGTAGAGGCAACCAATCGGGTCAGGCTTGTTTTCTCGCTGTTCGACGCCAACGCCAACGGCGTTCTCGAAGCCGACGACTTCGAGCTCATGGCAGGTCGTGTCATCGAGGCGGCACCCGATTCCGACGCGGCGGCGAAGAGCGCCATGGTGGCCGCGTTCCGACGGTACTGGTCGACGCTCAGTGCCGAACTGGACGCTGACGGGGACGGCCTGATCACCTTCGACGAGTACGCGGCCTGTGTACTTTCACCTGCGCGTTTCGACCTGGCGCTCGGCGATTTCGCCGAATCGCTCGCCGCGCTGGGTGACCCGGACGGGGACGGTCTCATCGAGCGGCCGCTCTTCATGGCGCTGATGACAGCGATCGGCTTCGAACCCCCGAACATCGACGCCCTCTTCGATGCCTTCGGGCCCTCTGAATCCGATCGGATCGACGTGACGTCCTGGGTGGTCGGCATCAAGGACTACTACAGCCCGGAAAAGGCTGGGATTCCCGGTGACTGCCTTGTCGGGAGTGCGGCAGTCTGAAACGACGGGTCCGATTCCATTCGGAATCGGACCCGCCATTTCGATGTGTCGCTTTCTGTGATCGTCCTGTTTCCCAGGGGGCGCGTGATCGGCGCGGAGTATCGGATCAGTGGAAGGGAAGGGGCGGAAGAAGTGAATGGGACGGGAATATCCGAAGGGGCCGGAGGAGCGGAGGGGGTGGCGGGAGGCGTCGGCCTGACCGCTCTTCTGGTCGCCGCGGCACGGGCGATCGAGACCCACCGCCACGACCCCCTGGCACGGGATGTCTTCGCGGAGCACTTCGTGCTCGCCGCACCGGCGTGCGCGGGCTGGCCGGTCCGTATCCAGCAGGTTCCCGACGGGGACGCGAACCCGCTGTGGGGACGGTTCGCGCGCTACTTCGGTCTGCGGACGAGGGTCCTCGACGACTTCCTCCTCCGGTCGGTGCATGCGGACGCCCGCCAAGTGGTCCTGCTCGGAGCCGGGTTGGACTCCCGGGCGTTCCGGCTCGACTGGCCCGCGGACTGTGTGATCTTCGAGGTCGACCGGGCAGGCGTGCTGGCCTTCAAGCACGAGGTGCTCGACGGTCTGTCGGCCGCCCCGAAGGCAGCGCGCGTACCGGTCCCGATCGACCTGCGCGCGGACTGGGCGGGAGCGCTGACCCTAGCCGGTTTCGACCCGGCCGCACCGAGCGTCTGGCTGGCCGAGGGGCTGCTGTTCTACCTGCCCAGCGCCACGGAGACCCACCTCATCGACACGGTGGACCGGTTGAGCACCGGAGGAAGCGCCCTCGCGTTCGAGGTCAAACTCGACAAGGACCTGCTGGAATACCGCGACAGTCCGCTCTACACCTCGACGACACAGCAGATCGGCATCGACCTCCTCGACCTGTTCAACAGGGAGTCGAGGCCCGACTCCGCCGGCAACCTGACCGGCAGGGGCTGGTCCACATCGGTCCGCACGCCCTTCGACTTCACCCGTCACCACGGACGCGGCCCACTGCCAGAGGAGAACGACGCGCTGGCGGGCAACCGCTGGGTGTTCGCGAACAAGCCACGGCCGTGACCCCACTGCGGGGCGGTCCGGTCTCCCTTCTCGTGCCTGCGCCCGGGAAATCCGTGCCGGACCTGGGAAATCCGTGCCACGCCTGCGGAATCGGCGCTGCGCCTACGGAACCAGCACCGGTTTGACCACGCGGCCCGCCTCGCAGTCGCGCTCGGCCTCGTTGATGTCGGTGAGCGGGTATGTACGGATCAGCTGATCGAAGGGAAACCGGCCCGCTTGCCACAGCGCTGTCAGCCTCGGGACGAACAGCCGTGGCACCGCGTCCCCCTCGCAGATGTGGGAGATCCGTCGGCCCCAGTCGAGCGAGCCCGGTTCGAGCGGCAGCGCGCCGCGCAGCCGTGCCACCAGGCCGAGATGACCGGTCGGGCGCAGGGACCGGAGCGCGTCGTTGATCAGTGGGGCGGAGCCCGTGGTGTCCAACGCGTACTGGGCGCCGCCGTCGGTCCGGCCCCGGATCCGGTCGGCCAGCCCGGACGATCCGGCACTCAGCGGGATCGCGCCGAACCGCTCGGCCAGGGCCAGCCGTTCGGGAAACCGGTCGACGGCCACGGTCACCACGCCGGCGGCGGTGGCCGCCATCACCGCGGCCAGACCCACCGCCCCCGCACCGAAGACCGCGAGGGTGTCACCGGGACCGGCTCCGAAGGTGTTGAGGACGGCTCCGGCGCCGGTCAGGAAGCCGCAGCCGAGCGGGCCGAGCAGTTCGACCGGCAGCGAGGCATCGACCCGCACGGCATTGCGGGCCGAAACCATCGCGTACCCGGCGAACGACGACTGGCCGAACCACCGGGGAGCCAGCGCGCCGCCGGCCGCGTCCCTGAACCGTGCCGCGTGCTCCGTCCGGCCTCCGAAGAGGTTGAGCGAGGCGAACGAGTCGCAGTAGGCGGGGGCGGCGCCCAGGCACGTCCGGCAGTTTCCGCAGGAGTCGAAGCCCAGGACGACGTGGTCACCGGCGCTCAGACCGGTGTCCGGGCCGCCCGTCTCCACCACGACCCCGGCCCCCTCGTGGCCGAGCACCGCAGGCAGCGGTGAGCGGCCCTCCGAGCGCCGCACCGCGAGATCGGTCCGGCACATGCCGCAGCCCGCGATCCTGACCAGGACCTCGCCCGCCGCCGGCCCGGCGTCCAGGACCACCTCCTCGACGGTGAACGGGTCCCCGTACGAGCGCAGTACCGCCGCGTCGAACCTCATCCTCACCCCTCCTGGGGACGGTGCACGACGAACGGCCTGAGGTTCCCGTACAGCCCCCACGGCCCGCCCGCGACGCCGACCCCGCTCTCCTTGATGCCCGCGAAGGGCTGGGCGAGTGACAGTTCGGCATGGTGGTTGATCCACGCGGTTCCGCATTCCAGCCGGCCGGCGACCTTCTCGGCCCGGTCGAGATCGGTTCCCCACACCGAGCCGCCCAGTCCGAAGCGGGTGTCGTTGGCCGCCTCGACCGCTTCGTCGAGGCTTGCGTACGGCAGCACCGGCAGCACCGGACCGAACTGCTCCTCCGTCACCACCGCACTGTCGGGCGGCACATCGGCCAGGATCGTCGGCGCGAAGAAGTAACCCGGCCGGTCCAGCCGGTGGCCACCGGTAACGGCGCGGGCGCCGTCCGACAGGGCCTGGGCCGTGCGGTCCGCCACCCGGGCCAGCTGCGGGGCGTTGTTGACCGGCCCCAGCTGCGTGCCCGGGGCGAGCCCGGCCCCGACCACCGCGGACTTCGCGTACTGCGCGAGGGCCTCCACCACACCGGAGTGGAGCCGGGCCGGGACGTACACGCGCTTGACCGCCATGCAGACCTGCCCGCAGTTGCGGAACGCCGCCCAGAACAGCCGTTCAGCGATCCGGTCCACATCCACGTCATCCAGCAGGATCGCGGCATCGTTCCCGCCCAGCTCCAGCGTGACCCGGGCGAGCGAGGCCGCCGCACCCTCGGCGACCGCCCGCCCGGTGGCAACCGAACCGGTGAAGGTCACATGGCGGATCCCCGGATGGCACGCGAGGCGGGCGCCCAGCGGTTCACGGCCCGTGACGACCGTCAGCACGTCCTCGGGCAGGGCGGCGGAGATCACGGACACCATCAGCCGGGTGGCGAGAGGCGTGAACGGGGACGGCTTGAGCACCACCGTGTTGCCCGCGGCGAGCGCGGGAGCGAACTTCGCCGACGCGAGCTGCAGCGGAAAGTTCCACGGAACGATCGCGGCGACCGGGCCGAGGGGGCGCCAGCGGAGCTCGCTGCGCACCGGACGGCCGTCCGTGATCGGCAGGGGCCCGGGAGCGGACCTCGCGAAGTAGCGCAGGCGGGCCGCCGTGCGGGCGACCTCGGCGTACGACTCGGTGAGGGGTTTGCCCTGTTCACGGGTGAGCAGCGGCGCGAGGCCGGGCCCGGCCGCCTCCACGGCGTCGGCGGCCGCGAGCAGAGCGGTGACGCGGGCGCCGTCATCCGCCCGCCAGCCCCGCCACGCCTCCTGGGCCCGGCCGACGACGGCGTCCAGCTCGTCCGCCTGCTGGTCGGGGGAGTCGTCGAAGGCCTCGCCCGTCGCCGGATCGACGACGGCGAAACGCTCGCCGCGGGCCCCGGGCCCGCGGCGCGGCCGGCAGTTCGGCATGCCGGCGGTCAGCCCGCAGCGGCAGCGGCAGGGGCAGCGGTGGCGGCGTGCTCCCGGGCATGCCGGTCCATCTCTGCCCGGAAGGCGGCCACCAACTCCGGCCGAATCCGCCCGGAGTTGCGGTCTCCCCCCTCGCAGACCGCCCCGCGCACCCCCACGATGTCGGTGCCGATACGGGTCAGCGCCCCGAGGTCGGCCGCCCGGACACTGCCCGCGAGGGCGGCGAGCAGACCGGCCCCGTGGGCGCGTCGGACGAACTCCGCGCAGACATCGGGCGGCACATGGTCGAACAGCCGCGTACCGTCCTTGACCGCGGTGTCGAGCATGGCCGCGTCGGAGCCGGAGCGTCGGGCGATGTCGGGCAGCGCCAGCGGATTGACGCAGCCGATCCGGTGCGCGTCGGCATACCCGGAGGCGACGACGAACGCGTCCGGCCGGTACTCCTTCACCGCCCGGACCACCCCTCGCATGACCTCGACGGCCTGCTCGGGCGTCGTGCAGCCGTAGAGGCCGACCTTGATATACGTGGCCCCGGAGACGGCCGCGCCGAGCGCCGCCTGGGCCACCGTGCCGGGCTTGAACGGTACGTCCCCCACGGTGGCGGACACCGGCTTGTCAGCCGGGATCGCGGTCCGGATCTCCCTGATGACCCAGGGGAAGTTCGCGCCGAGCGACCCCTCGTCGGGCTTCTTGACGTCGACGATGTCGAGGTGCTCCGCCGCCTGCGCGCAGTCGAGGGCTTCCTCGACGCCGTCCGGGGAGATGAGAAGCAACAATGTGGGTTCCTTCCACCGCAGGCCCGGCTGCCCGCGGGCGGTCGGATCTGAGCCACTTGGATCACTTGCCGTCCGCTCATCATGGCCGCGGGCCGAGGCCACCGGCAGGGCGTGCGGAGTCAGAACGGTCCACTGCCCCGACCCCGGCACGCGCCGCGTTACGCCGTCCACGCCGGATCGCACCGGCTGCGGCACGGGACCGCCGCAGCCGCAGCGCCCG
Organism: Streptomyces sp. NBC_00341; assembly: GCF_041435055.1. NCBI lineage: Bacteria > Bacillati > Actinomycetota > Actinomycetes > Kitasatosporales > Streptomycetaceae > Streptomyces > Streptomyces sp. NBC_00341. Next base: position 7,993,967 of record NZ_CP108002.1, read on the forward strand.
TTACGGCGTACGCTCCACGCCCGGCACCACCCGCATCCCCAGCCCCTTTACCCGGTAGATGCACGTGTCGTCGCCCCACAGCGACGCGTCCGCCACGGCATAGGGCCCCAGGGAGTCCGTGCCGCTCGCCACGATGTCCATGTCCACCCGGATCAGCCGGTTCGCCGGGGTGATCTGGCCACGATACGTCCAGCCGGACTCCCGGCCGGGCAGCACCGGTTCGAACACGGCGCCGGGAACACCGTCGGCCGCGCCGCTCTCCAGCAGGTGGAACTGGAGGAGCTGGCACACGGCCTCGATGCCCAACGAGCCCGGCTGAACCGGGTCCTGGAAGAAGTGGGCCCGGAAGAACCAGGCGTCCGGGCGGACGTCCTTCTCCGACCGCAGCCGGCCGAGCCCCGCGCTCCCCCCGTCCGGCCAGTAGCCCGTGATCCGGTCCAGCATCAGCAGCATCGGCCCCGGCAGCCGTGGTTCCCCGGCGCAGTACCGGGCCGGGCGGGCGGCGAGATCGACGGTACGGCCGCAGGGTTCGTCGAGCCGGGCCCGTTCGTCCTTTGACACCGCGAGACCCTGCTGCTCGTCGAAGGCGGACCGGGGGAAGTAGCCGAAGACCGTGGAGAGTTCGTACACCGGCACGCCGTCGGCCGTGCACTCCACCCGGAACGACTCGATGATCATGTCTCCGCCGGACGAGACGCGCGTCAGCTCGGCCCTGGTACGGACCGTGCGGGTCGCCGGAGTGACCTCGCCGGTGACCGTTCCCGTTCCGTCGAGGTTGCGGAACAGCAGGTCCGTCTCGCCGGTCAGCGCGCTGCCCACGTAGGAGGCGAGCCACCCGCAGGGCTGCAGCGCGATCTCCAGGAGGACGGCGAACGGCATGGCGCGGCCGCCATTCTGCTCGAAGTACCAGGCCAGGGCGGGCACGTCGTACTCGGCGACGACGACGCTGCCCTCCCGCATTCCGGCCTGCGGCCCGTCCACCGAGACGATGCGGCTCATGAAGTGGTACGGCGGACCGGGCAGCCGGGCCACCTTGCGGGTGCCGTCGAACGGCTCGTACATGGCGCCGAACGCCTCGCTCGGCCTGCCCCACGCGCAGGCCAGCAGCGAGGCGTGGTCGAAGGGGAAACCGTCGGCCGCCACAGCCACCGGCTTCGCCTCCCGGTGCCCGGCCAGCCCGGCGAGCCTCGGCAGGGGCACCGGGGCGCCGCCGGTCTGCACGGTGGGCGGGCCCGAGTGCCGCCAGTGCGACAGCGGCCAGTCGGGGACCAGCCGGAGCGCCATGCCACGGCCCAGGAACGCCTTCGCCCCGTCCACCGAGCCGAGGACATCGGCGTACAGCGTCGGCACCGGTCCGCCGGAGACGCCGGAGACGAACACCTCGTAGACGACCCGTCGGCCCTCCGGGGTCGCCTGGCCCCGGCACATCGCGCTGGAGGGGTGCTCGGTGACCGGTTCGAAGCGCCAGCCGTCCCGGTCGACGGTGAAGCCCAAGGCCGTCAGGTAGAACGCCATCGCCTGGAGACCGCCCTGGAGCATCAGAGTGCCCGGCATACAGGGGTCGTTCTTGAAGTGCCCGGTGAAGAACCAGTCGTCCGGCGACAGTGCGGTCTCGGCGCGCAGATACCCCCGCCCCCACGGTCCTCCGGCCGGGTCGAAGGCGACGACCTCGTCCAGCAGCCGCATCCGGCCCTCGTCCAGCGTGGGCGTGCGCACGTGGGCCGCCGTCGCCTCCCAGCCGGGCCCGAAGCAGTCGGCGGGCCGCCCCTGCGCCAGGGCCCGCATCCGGTCCGCGCCGAACCGGGTCCGTTCGCAGCGCACGGCCGGCGGGTCGAGCGGCAGGTCGTCACCGGGCGGGTGCTCGGCGGGATTCCAGCGGACACCGCCGCTGCCGGCGAGCTCCGCCGGAGTGAAGAAACCGGCCTGGCCCTCGCGGACGCTGAGCCGCAGCTCGCCGTCCACGTAGCAGTCGTAGTGGAAGAAGGCCAGCCGGACTCCGTCGGCCTCCGCGTGGCCGTCGACATGGATCTCGAAGCACAGGGTGTCGCCCGCCTCCGGCGGGGTGCCGTGGAACGTCACCTCGCAGCCGAGCAGCCGGTACGCGCGCTCGCCCCGGTTGAGGAGGTCGACGCCGAGCCAGCTGAGCAGGAGCAGATCGGCCTGGCCCGCCTCGATCAGCAGACCGGCCGGCATGCGCCCCGTGGGGTCCAGGTACCAGCTCCCGGCCAGGACGTCGGTCTCCGTCCAGATCCTCCCGTCCGTGCGTACCGGCCCCGGCAGGGTGAGCGCCGCGGGCACCGCGTCGAGGCCGGTGACCCGGTCGGCGAACAGCATGGGCGGCCCCGGCATCCGGGTCTGCACCGCGTATCCGTCCTGTTCGGCGAAGCGCGGACCGAACAGCGTGGAGATCTCGCGGGAGGCGAGGTGCTCCAGCTGGGCGCGGTCGAACTTCGGCCCCGGCCGCGGGACGTGTGAGGGCGCAGGCGCGGGCGCGGGTGACAGTACAGGTGCGGGGCGCGGGCCGGCACCCTCCCGGCCGGCGGTGGTCAGTGCCCTGACGGCGAGCCCGGACACCCGCAGGAACCGCTGGTGGGCCTCGGTGTGCGCGGCCATGACCTCCTGGTGCAGCGCGGCGACCCGCAGACCGTGCCGGGCGACCACGGCCACGGCCCCCGTCGGCCCCGGTTCCTGGGCTGCCCGCGCGGGCAGCCGGGAGGGGACGGGGGAGGAGGGCGAAGGTACAACGGCAACGGGTTCGCCGGTCTCAGCGGGGGAACCCGTGGCCGGGGCAGGGCTCCGGTCCGGCACGGGGGCCAGCTCGGGGGCCCGGGGCAGAACGGTCACGGCACGCTCCAGGGGCGGCAGGCACGGAGTCGGGGGTACGGGAACGGTGACGGTGGGGCCGGGCGGCGGGAGCTGCGCCGAGGCCTCGGCGAGCCGGGCGAACACCTCGTCGGCCCGCACCGGCACTCCGGCGACGACGAGTTCGCCGACCGCGAGGCACAGCTGCCGCAGCCCGGTGTCCCCCGAGGCGTCCAGCGCGACGGCCACATGCTCCCGGTCGCCGAGCACCCGCTTGATCCAGCCGGTGCACAGCCCCCGGGGTCCGTGCTCCACGAACACCCGCACGCCGTCCGCCCACGCCCGCTCGACGGTGGCCGCGAAGTCGATCGTGTCGATGCCCTGCGCGGTGATCGCCTCCGCGGCCCGCTCGGCGGTCGGCCGGTACGCCCGGCCGGTGGCCCCGCTGTAGAACCGCACCCCGGGCACGTCGACCGTGGGACGGCGGTGGACCTCGCGCCACACCTCGGAGACCTCGGCCAGCTCCGGTGCGTGGGCCGCCAGATCGTAGTCCAGCTCGATCGCCCGGTCGGCGCCGATCCTGGCCACGGCGGCCGCGCACGCCAGGGACTCGCCACCGATGACGCAGACACCGGGCGCGTTCACCGCCATCAGGTGAACCGAGGCGTCCGCGGCCAGCTCCGCACGGACCGCTTCCAGCGGTGCTCCGAGGAGATAACTCGACCACCGGGAGCCCTGGATGCCCCGCTGCCGCCAGTAGCGCCGGACCGCCCGCAGTTCACCTGTGAGTTCGGTCGTGAACAGACCACTGTCCCGGACGGCCTCGAACAGCCCGGAGGCGTCCGGCCAGGCACCCAGCGCGACCAGCGCAGTCGACTCGCCCGAGGAGTATCCGAGCGCGGCGTCCGGTCGCAGCCCGAGCAGGTCGCGGCTGAGAACGGTGTGGAAGACGGCCAGTTCGGCGGCGGCCCAGATCTGGCCGAGGACTCCGGGCTCCGGCCGTGACCGCAGCCGGGCCGTCATCTCCCGGTGCTTCTTCCGTACGGCCTCGCCCAGCGACGGCAGGGCGAGCATCAGCTCGTGGCCCATGCCCGGGTACGCGGCCGAGCCGTTCGTGTACACGAAGGCGGTCTGCCCGGTGACCGGCCCGTCCCGGTACAGCAGGTCGGCGGGGCGGACCCCGCCCTCCGTCAGCCAGCGGCGGGCGGCCTCCCTGCGATCGGCCGGCACGGTGTCCCCGTCGGCCACGAGCGCCAGCCGGGCCGGACCCGCGGAGGACCGCGTACCGGAGTCCAGCGCGGCCAGCACCTCCTGACGGTCCGCCCCGGAGAAGACGTGCAGACGTGGTGCCGTGCCCCGCAGCCACGCCAGGGCGTCCCCCGCGCGCAGCCGTACGCTCACGGCCGGCCCCTCCAGGGGTACGGACACGGCCAGCGCCGTGTGGGCGACGGCCGCGGCGTCCGCGGGCCCGCCGGGACGGGGCACCGCGCGGTGCTGGAGCGAGAGCGCCGCGACCGCGACGGATACCAGCCCGGACGCGGCATGGGCACGCCCGAACACCGACGACGGATCGAACACCGCGTCGGGGCCGTCCCCGATGACCATGTCGGGTTCCCCCGCGGCCCCCTCATCCAGCAGGGCCACGACCGTGTCGCCGTCCCTGCGCGCGGCCTCCAGGGGCTTGAGGACCAGGACGACGGCCGCGTCCCCGGGCTCGTCCTCGCGGCCGAGCTCCCGCAGGGCGGCCCGGTGGACCGCCTCGCAGGACAGGTCGGCGGCACCGACGAGAGCGGCGTCGGCCTCCCCGGAACGGATGGCCCGGACCGCGAGCTCCAGCGCGACCAGACCGGACGCCTCCTCCGCGGACACCGTGAATCCGGGCCCTGCCAGGTCCAGTTGGGTGCTGATGCGGTTCGCCGCGAGGTTCGGCATGCTGCCCACCACCCCTTCCGCCGTCATCGGGGGAGTGAACGCCTCCCGGGCGGCATCCGCCGACGGACCGGTGGCGGGCGCCCCAGAGCGCTCCAGCCAGAACGGCACCCGCCAGCGGGCACCCGCGCGGGCCACCTGGGGGTCCACCCCGGTTCCGATGACCACCATGGTCCGCTCGCGGGGCAGGCTCACCTTCCGTACGGCCTCCCGGGCGGCCTCCAGCACCAGGAGCTGATGCGGCACGGCCCGTCCCAGGGCCAGCGGCGGGAAGCACAGGTCCGTCAGCCGCACGGCGATCTCCGCGACGGGGCCGCGCCGTTCACCACCCAGCACCGCCCGGCGCAGGTCCTCGGTGGACGTGCCCTCGCCGACCCTGGCCCCGATGGCCACGATCGCCACCTGTGCCGGAGCCGGGGCGGGGGCGGCCGGGCCACCGCGTCGCAGGGCGGACGTGGGAACGGCGTCCGGCGGGTCCACGATCAGGTGGGCGTTGGTGCCGCCGAACCCGAACGCGCTCACCGCCGCCCGCCGCGGCCCCGTCCACTCCTCCGCGGCGGTCAGCACCCGCAACGGGGTGCCCGCCAGCGCGTCCAGCGGCCGCTGGGCGCCGAGCGTCGCCGGGCGGACCCCCGCCCGCATCGCCCCGAGCACCTTCAGCAGCCCCGCCACGCCCGCAGCGGCCAGCAGGTGCCCGACGTTCGACTTGGCCGAACCGATGGGCACGTCGTCCGCCGACCCGAAGACCCGGGCCATGCCGCGCGCCTCCACCGCGTCACCGACCGGTGTCCCCGTCGCGTGGCACTCGACGAGCGACACCGACTCCGGCGGTACCCCCGCCACGTCGTACGCCAGCCGCATGGCCCGCACCTGGCCCTCCTGCGACGGGCTGATCAGTCCGGAACCACGACCGTCGTTGGACAGCCCCACCCCGCGGATCACGCCGAACACCGGCAGGCCGGCGGCGCGGGCCTCTGACAGCCGCATCAGGGCGACGAACCCGGCGCCCTCGCCGTGCACCAGCCCGTCCGCGTCCCGGTGGAACGGGCGGCTGCGCCCGGTGCGGCTGGTCGCGGACAGCCCGCAGAACCCCACGTGGAGGTAGAGCGGATCGGGGCGGCTCACCGCGCCCGCGACCATCAGGTCTGCCGTACCGTCGTGCAGCCGGTCGCACGCCAGCTTGATCGCGTACAACGAGGACGCGCAGGCGGCGTCGAGCGACCACGCCCCTGCACCGAGGCCGAGCGCGTCGGCCGCGATCCGGGCGGGCAGCCCGGACGAGAAGCGGTTGCGGGCGTCGGGGCGAGCGCCGGTACCCGCCAGCAGGGCGTCGCGGAGCGGCGGTTGCTGCGCGGACAGCCAGACGTGCTCGGCGAAGGCCGCCCCGGCGGGTGTCGGATACGACAGGTTCCCCAGTACCAGGCCGCCGCGCGGCAGCGGGCCGGTGCGGCCCGCCTCCGTGAGCGCCTGCCGCACCCCGTACAGGACCCAGTGGAAGAGCGGGTCCAGCGACGCGATCTGCTCCGGGGCGATCCGGAAGCCGCTCGGATCGAAGACGGATTCGAACCCGTGGACGTATCCGCCGACGTCGGTCCAGGTGCGGTCGAGATGGTCGTCCACCGAACCCATGGCCCAGTGGCGCGGCAACCGCCACCGGTCCGCGGGGGCGGCCGACAGGCTCGGACGGCCGGCGGCGATGTTCTCCCAGAACGTGTCCGGGTCGAGCGCGCCGGGCAGCACGCAGCCCCGGCCTACGACGGCGATGGGTTCGACAGGCATGCGGGTCTCACTTCACGGCAGGGCGGAGGCCGGGGCGGGATCAGGAGGGCGGGATCAGGAGGGCGGGGTCAGGAGGGGCGGCGGACGAGTTCGACACCGATCAGTTCCAGCCGGACGGACCCGTCGGCATCGATCAGTGCCGCGTCGCAGCGTGCCCCCGCGTCGTGGACCTTCCGCCCCCGCACCACACACCGCACGGTGCCGTCCACCGGGCCGCGCCGGTACACCCTGCACTCGGCGACGGCCATCGGCAGCGTCGCCGAGCCGAGCACCTCCTCGCCCCAGAGCAGGGCGAGTTGCAGCGCGCCGTCCACGGCGGCCGGATCGAGCGGCCAGTAGTGCTCACCCGGCCAGTCCAGGGCGCGCAGGCCCGCGGCGGTCGCCTCCGCGCCAAGCTCCGAGACGCCGTGCACCGAGCGCAGTGCCTGGAAGCGGGGACCGTGGAAGAGGACCTTCCCGTCGTACGACTCGGCCCGCGCGAGCGGCTCCAGGCCGTCCGGGACATCCCAGGCGGCCGCATCGGGGCTGCCGTCCCCGGTGTCCAGGACCGCCCGGAAGTGCGCCGAGCCGTCCTCGCCCAGCAGCTCCGCCTCCAGCTCCCGGAACGAACCGGGCGTCCGGCCGCAGACCACGGTGATCCGGTGGCCCGCGCCGCGCAGTTCGGGCAGGGCGTACGTCTTGTAGACCCGCAGATCGCGCAGAACCAGCTGTCCGGCATCCGGCAGCCAGGCCGTGGCCGCGGCGGCGAACCAGTTCAGGACCATGGCCACGGGCAGCACGGGAACCCCGGCGGGCGCGTGGTCGGCCAGCTGCGGAAGGGTGTCGGAGCGGAGCAGCACCTGTGCGCGACGCGGATCGGCCGCCGGGGACAGGGCGGCCGGATCGTCCCCGGCGGTCAGCACGACGCGGGCTTCCCCGGCGGCTCCGGCCAGCTCGGCCGTGAAGGCCGCGGCGCCCTGGTCCAGGGGGATGAGCGGGACCCCGGACCGGTCGAAGTGCGCGGCCAGCGCCGGGGAGACCATGCCGCCCTGCCAGGGGCCCCAGGCCACGCACCGCACCAGACAGCCGGGGCGGCGGGACTGTTCGGCCGACGCGACCTGGTGGAGCACCTCATTGGCCATCGCGTAGTCGCCCTGGCCCGGATTGCCGAACACGGCGGCCACGGAGGAGAAGAGGCAGATCGTGTCCAGGGGGTCGTCCGCCGTCGCTGCCAGGAGCGCCCGCAGACCGTCCACCTTGGTGGACATCACCCGCTCTGCCTGATCGTCGGTCTTGTCGGCGATCAGGCTGTCGGCCAGCACCCCCGCGCCGTGCACGATGCCGGTGACCGGCCCCCACGTCTCGCGTACGTCGCACAGGGCGGCGGCGAGGGCGGCACCGTCGCGGGCGTCCACCCGGACGTACCGGACGGGCGATCCCGCGGCCTCCAGCCCCGCCACCGTCGCCCGCACCTCGCGCGCGGCCAGGATCTCCCGGGCCCGCTCCGCGATCCGGGCGGGCGACGTGTCCGCCGCGTCCGGGCCGGAGCGTTCCGCGAGCAGCCGGGTGAGGGCCGGTTCGTCGGTCGCGGAGGCCAGCCCGGCGGGCTCGGCGGCCTGCTCGGTCCTGCCGAGCAGCACGATCCGCGGACGGTGGGCCCTGGCCAGGTCGAGCAGCGCCGCGGCGGTCACCCCCCGGGCCCCTCCGGTGGCCACGATCACCGAATCGGAGGAGATCCGCGGCGCGCCGCCGGGCGTCACCCGCTCGGGTACCAGCCGCAGGAGGGTGCGGGTGCCGTCCGCGCGCAGGCCCACCTCCGGGTCGGTTCCGCCTTCGAGCAGTTCCCGCACGATCGCGGCGGCGACCTCCTCGTCGCCCCGGCCGCCGCGCCGGCAGTCGATGACCCTGACCGAGGCGTCCGGCCACTCCTTCGCCGCGGTCCTGGCCAGACCGGCGACCCCGCCCAGCCACGCACGGCCGGGTTCGCCACCCCCGAGCCCGAAGTCGCCCCCGGTGTCCTGGACGGTCACGAACAACCCGCCGCCCCCGGCCGTTCCTGCCGCGGAGACCGCACGCGCCGCGCGCAGCGCCGAGCGGTGGACCTCCCGGGCCCCGTCCGGCGTGGCGTCCGAGGTGAGCGCGCCGAGATGGATGACCGCTCGCGCGTCCGCGGGCACCTCCGTCTCGGCGGTGGCGTCCACGCCGTGTTCCGCCAGCTTCCGCGCGACGACTGCGGCCGTCGCGGACCCGGCCGTCCCGCCGCCGGTCACCACGACGGGCCCGTCGAGCAGGCCCGCCGTGGCCAGCCCGGACGGCGGCGACTCCACGGCGCGCGGGACCAGCCTGGTCAGCGGCGTCCGCTCGTCGGATCCGGTGCGCGGGGCGGGCGGCGCGGATGTCGCGGCGGTGCCGGCGACTTCGGTGCTTCCAGCGGATCCGGGAGGTTCGACGGCCTCCGGCGCGGTGGTCCCGGGAGACGGGGCGCCGTCGGTGAGCGCGTCCACGATCTCGCGCAGCGTACGGAGCTTGCCGAGCCGGCCGATGTCGCCCGCTCCGACGTCGCGCACCTCTCGGCGCATGACAGAGAGGATCTCGACGCGCTTGATCGAGTCGACGCCCAGATCTGCCTCCAGCTCCATGTCCATGTTGAGCATGGCGGCGGGATAGCCGGTGAGCCGGGCCACCACGGAGAGCAGCAACTCCTCCAGCTCCGAGGGCGACAGGGACATCGCGCCATCGGCGGGGTCGGGGTCGGGGCCGGGAGCCTGGACAGGGACGGCTGCCGGTGCGGACGCGGGCGGGGGCACCGCTGCCGGCACAGCGCTCACGGCCGGAGCCGAGGGAGCCGGGGGAGCTGACGGAGCCACCGGTGCGGGTGCGGGTCGTGGCGAGGAGGAGCGGGGGAGCGGCAGTGGCGGCGCGGGGACGGACACGTCCAGGCCTCCGCCGGCGTACCCGTCCGGAGCCCCGGCTGCGGGCACTTCCGTGGCCCCGCCCGGGTGCGTTCCCCCGAGCATGGCGGCCAGGGTCGTCTCGGTCATCCGCAGGAAGGCGATGTGGCTGTCCGTCAGCATGCGCTGGCAGGCCGCGTGGGCCTGCGCCGTCTGCCGCTGGACACTCTCGACGGCGGCGTACCAGCTGCCGTCGGGGGCGGCCTCGGCCCCGGGCGCCGGTTCGAGCTCCGGCTGCCACGGCGCGGAAGCCGTCCCGTACTCAGAAGGCTGCGGGGGGTGGACCGGGGAGGGGACGTACGCGGGCATGGGGACCGCCGGGGTGTCGGACGCGGATACGGATACGGGGGCGGGCCGGGACCGGTGCTCCGGCTCGGGCTCCGGCTCGTACTCCGGAGCGGGCGGCGGTTCGGCGGACGCGGCGCGAGGTGGCGGGAACTGACCGCAGTTGGCTCCGCTGATCTTCACGGTCATTCGGGGTTCGTGCTCCTTCGCTGGGCCCTCGTGGGCGTACGACGCCCAGAGAGTGTCGAGATCGAGGGCGACGCCGCGTACGGCGAGTTCCCCGAGCGCGGCGTGCAGGGTGTCGGCGCCGGGCCGGGCCGGCCGGTCCAGGGGGACGGCCGCGTGCTCGCGGTCACCGAGGATCTGTCCGACCAGACCGGTAAGCGCCGCGCCCGCGCCGACCTCGACGAAGGTCCGTACCCCGGCCGCGTACATGGCCTCGATCTGGTCCTGGAAGAGCACCGGCGAGGAGACATGGCGGGCGATCCGGCTGCGTACCTCCTCGGGCGACGACGGGTACGGCGCCGCGTCCGCGTTGCCGTAGACCTCGGTCCGGGGCCCGGTGAGAGGCACCGTGCGCAGGTACTCGGCGAGCGGCTCGACTACCGGCCGGACCAACGGACTGTGGAACGCGGTCGACGCCGCCAGCCGGCGGGTGCCGGTCCCGTCGGCCGAGAACGCCTTCTCGGCCCGCGCGATCGCCTCGGAAGAGCCGGAAAGCACCACCTGGCGCGGCGAGTTGTGGTTGGCCGGCCAGATGTCGCCGAACCCGCCGCCGGCCAGTACCTGAGCCACGTGCGCGCGGTCCGCCGCCACCGCCAGCATCCCGCCAGGGGCGAGCGCCGCCTCTCGCATCAGCTCACCGCGGCGGCGGGCCAGATCCACCAGCGAGCCGGCGTCCAGAACTCCCGCGCAGTGCAGCGCCACCAGCTCTCCGAAGCTGTGGCCCGCTACGCAGTCCGGCCGAAGACCCAGCTCGCGCACCACCGCCAGCAGCGCGAGAGCGTGCACCGCCAACGCGGGCTGCGCCCACTCGGTGGCGTCCAGCAGGTCCCGCCGGGCGGCCCGCTCCCCGTCGGTGAAGGCGGGCGGCGGGAACACCACCCGGTGCAGAGGACGTCCGTCGAAGCGGGCGCCGCCGAGCCGGTCCCACACGGCCTGGGCGGTCGGCGCCAGCATCGCGAGACCGTCGCCCATCCCGACGTACTGGGACCCCTGTCCCGGGAACAGGAAGCCGATGCGGCCGGGTTCGGCGTCCCCGGACGCGTACCGGACACCGGCGGGCGTCGAGAACGCGTCACCGGGGCGCCGCCGGATCAGGGCGAGGGCCTGCGCGTGCTTCTCCCGCAAGTCGTCGGCATCGGTGGCGACGACGGCCAGCCGCATCCGGGCGGCCGACGAGAAGGAGCTGTGGCTCTCCCGTGCCAGTGCGGCCAGCGGACGGCCGTCGTCGGCCCTCGGTGCCACGAGGCCGGCCGGGGAATCGCCGCTGAACAGGACGAGCTCGCTCGGGGCGGAGCGGTGGCGCAGAGCCGTACGGCCCCCGGCGCCTCCGGGCGCGTACTCCTCGAGCGTGACGTGGAAGTTGCTGCCGCCGAAACCGAAGCTCGACACCGACGCCCGGCGTGGATGCCCGGCGGGCCGCACCCACGGGCGGGTCTCGGTGTTGACGTAGAACGGGCCGTCCGCGGCGGCTGCCGCCGGGTTCGGCCGGTCGACCTTCACGGTCGGCGGCAGCACCTTGTGGTGCAGAGCCATGACGGCCTTCAGCAGCCCCGCCGCGCCCGCCGCGCACTTGGTGTGGCCGATCTGCGACTTGACCGAGCCGATGGCGCACCACTGGCCGTCCGTACGGCCCGTCGCGCCGAACACCTCGTTGAGCGCGGTCAGTTCGGCGGTGTCCCCGGCCTTCGTGCCGGTCCCGTGCGCCTCCACCAGCTCCACGGTCTCCGGCCCGTAACCCGCCTCCTCGTAGGCGCGGCGCAGGGCCCGCGCCTGGCCGTCGGGGAGCGGGGCGTAGATCGCCGTGCTCCTGCCGTCGGACGATGTGCCGATGCCCCGGATCACGGCGTGGATCCGGTCGCCGTCCCGCTCCGCGTCGGCCAGCCGCTTCAAGGCGTACATGACCACCGCTTCGCCCAGCATGGTGCCGTCGGCCGAGGCCGAGAACGGCCGGCAGTCGCCGCTGGGAGACAGGGCGGGCGTCTTGGAGAAGCACAGGAACATGCCGATGTCGTTCCCGGTGTCCACGCCTCCGCTGATCACCAGATCGGCCCGGCCGAGGGACAGTTCACCGACCGAGGTCGACAGGGCCGCCAGCGAGCTGGCGCAGGCGGCGTCGGTGGTGTGGTTGATGCCGTGCAGGTCGAACCGGTTGGCGATCCGGCCCGCGACCACGTTGCCGAGCAGTCCGGGGAAGGTCGATTCCCGCCACGGCGCGAAGCTGGCCGAGATGCGGTCGCACACGGCCTGTGCCTCGGTCTCACCGAGTCCGCTCTCCCGCAGCGCCGCGAGCCACACCGGGCGCTGGGCGCGCCCGTACATGTGCGGGAGCAGTTCCAGGGCGGCGGCGCCGAGGACCACACCGGTCCGGTCCCGGTCGACCCCGGCAGGACCGCCCGCGTCCTTCAGTACCTGGTCGGCGACCATCAGGGCGAGCAGCTGGGAGGTGTCGGTCGTCGGCAGGCTGGTGGGCGGCACCCCGTACGCCATTGGGTCGAAGTCGACCTCCGGCAGGAAGGCGCCCCGACGGGCGTACGTCTTGTCGGGGGCGGCCGGGTCCGGGTCGTAGTGGTCCGCCACGCTCCAGCGCGAAGCGGGCACCTCGGTCATCAGATCGTGGCCGCCGGTCACGATCCGCCAGTAGCCGGCCGCGTCCGTCGCGCCGGGCACCAGGGCTCCTACGCCGACCACGGCGACGGGGACCTGGCGGTGGGGTGGGCCGGGCACGGTCTCTCCTCCGGATCGGGCTGTCGTTGCTGACGCCGGGGCGGCGCCGGTCCCGCTCACGCCAGCTCGCGAGGCGGGAAGCTGAACGCCTCGGCCGTCAAGGGGACGCCGTAGGTGCGCAGTTGATGGGCGCGCGTGACGACCGCGGCCCCTTCGAGCAGGTTGAGCGCGATCTGCACCACGGACCGGTTCGCCGGCGCGGCCAGGAACGTGCCCGCCACCCACTGGTTGAACGCGCCCATCGCCGGACCGCACCAGATCTGGTAGTCGGCCCGCCGCGATCCCTCGCCGGTGATCGCCCACTGGCTGGAGCTCCCCAGGTACCAGCGGAAGACCAGGGCCATCCGGTGCTTCGGATCCGTCTCCGCACGGGTGATCTCCGCAGGATCGCGCCGGGCCCAGAACGCGCGGGTGCGCTGCCAGATCTCGTCGAACGGGGCGCGCAGCACGTCCCGTTCGATCGAGGCCCGCAGCGCGGCCGGGATCTCCTCCAGCGAACCGTGGGCCCGGTACGCGGAATGGAGCCGTCCGGCCCGCTGGGCGAACATCGTTCCCCGGGAGAGCACTTGCAGCTTCACGCCCAGTTCGAACATGTCGGCCGCCGGTGCCATGGTCACATCGGAGATGTCCGCGTCGCAGAGCATCGCCTTGGCCTCGTCGGACAGGCCCGCCTCTGTCGCCGTCTGGTTCACGGAGCCGATGACGACGTAGGACGCGCCGAGGGCGAAGGCGGCGGCCACCGCGTCCGGTGTGCCGAGGCCGCCGGCCGCGCCGATCCGGACCGGCCGGGGGTAACCGAACCGGCGGCACAGGGTGTCGCGCAGGGCCGCGATCCTCGGCAGCAGGGCCTGGAGCGGCCGGTTGTCGGTGTGCCCGCCGCTGTCCGCCTCCACGGTGATGTCCTCGGCCACCGGCACCAGAGCGGCCAGCTCGGCCTCCTGCCGGGTCAGCTTTCCCCGCGCGACGAGCTGGTCCAGCAGCACGGGCGGAGCGGGGGAGAGGAACCTCTCGGCCACCTCGGGCCGGGAGACCTTGGCGAGCAGGCGGGCGCGCCGGACGATGGCGCCATCCGGGTCCCGGCGCAGCCCGTGCGCGGAGCACAGCACGACGGCCGGGGTCAGCTCCATGAACGCCGAGGCGGAGATCCGGGGGACCCCGGCGCTCACCAGCAACTCGGCTACACGGAACTCCAGTTCCGGTTCGGCCGGTGAGTGGATGAGGTTGACACCCCAGTTGCCGCGGGTGTCCAGCTCCCGCGCGAGGGCGTGCACGGCCCGTTCCACATCGGGATAGGCCAGCCCCCCTGCCCCGAAGAAGCCGAGCATCTCCGCCCGTGCCATGGCCGAGACCATCCGGGTGGTCGCGATGCCGTTCGCCATCTCCCCCGCGACATAGGGGAAGCGGACACCGTGCGCCTCGCAGAAGGTGCGGCCGCCGAGCCACTCGGGGTACAGCGGCGGCAGCGTGCCGAGCACCGGGCCGTCGGGTACCGGGCCGGTCGCGATCCCCAGCTCACGGCCGTCCGGCGCACTGACGACGTGGACGGGTCTCCGGATCTGCCGGGCACGGGCGGTGATCTCCGCGGGCGAGAAGACGGGCGCGAAGACGGGCGAGGGGACCGGCGGGGACGCGGCGGGGGCGCCGGGAACGGTGAGGACGGACACGCAAGGGCTCCAACGGGAGAGGACGTGAGCTGGTCAGGCGTAAGGGTCTGCTGGTCAGGCGTGCGGAAGGACGTCCGGGGAAGCGCCCGGCGCCGGGGCGAGGGGCCGGCCCCTCTGGGCGAGACCGGACCAGAGGTAGTCCAGGCCCACCGGGGCGGAGGCCGCCGACGGCCCCAGCCGGGTCCTGACCCGGGTGTCGTCGAACCGCCGCCGGTGGGCGAGGTAGGCCGTCATTCCCGGATAGAACTCCAGCAGGGCCTCCAGGGCCGACGGGGTGTCCGGCTTGGCGGCGACCAGTTCGATCGAGAGCGGGACCAGCCGCTCCAGCAGGGTCACGACCGTGGGCACGGGCACATCGCGGTCGTGGACGACGTGGTACGTGTCGACGCCGCCCGAGGGCGTCAGCCCGGCCAGCCGCACCATGACCTCGGCCGCGTGCTCCACCTGCAGCAGATTCAGCCGCCCTTGCGGCTGCCCCACTGTCCGGATGAGCGGGCGGCCGGCCGGGCCGCCGGGCTCTCCGGGACCGGCGCTGCACCGCGCGTCCCGCAGGATCCGTTCGATGACCTGCAGCGGGTGCGAGGGCAGTTCGGGGTGCGGCGGCAGATCCGTGACGAGGATGCTCGGCCGCAGGACCAGGGCCGGGCGGCCGTGCTTCCGCGACCACGCGTGCACCAGCAGCTCCGCTTCGTACTTGGACCGCTCGTAGGCGTTCTCGAAGCCGCAGGAGTCGTCCAGCTCGTCCTCGTACGCCACTCCGTCCCGCCGCGCCCCGGCGACGAACGCGGTGCTCACGTGACGGATCAGGGGTGCCCGGCGGCCCGCGGCCGCCAGCTCCAGCACGTGCCGGGTCCCCTCGACGTTGATCCGGCGCAGCTCGGGCAGGTCCCCCTCCAGGTTGATGCTGCCCGCGCTGTGCCAGATCGTGCCCAGACCGTCGGCCAGCTTCTGGAACGCCCGTCCGGACAGTCCCAGCCGGGGCTGTGCCAGATCGGTCTCCACCACTCGCAGCCGGCCGGGGAGCTCGGCGGTGAACGCCTCCGGCGAGCCGGTCAGTTCGAAGAACCGGGTGATGCGGCGCAGCGCGTCGGCCGACCCCGCGTGGGCCAGAACCGTCACGGAGTGGTGCGTGCCGAGCAGGCGGCGTAACAGGCGCAGTCCGAGAAATCCGGTGGCGCCGGTGAGGGCGACGTGCACGGGTGTGGCTCCAAGGGCGGTGAGAGGGCGGTCCCGGGACCGGGTGCGGGGTGCCGCCGTTGCGGCGACCGGGTGCGTGCGGAGTGGGATGCCACCGGCCGCCCTGCGGGGCGGAGTGCCACTGGCGGTCGCGTCGCGCGGTGCTGTTCGGTGCTCGCGGGTGCCTCCGGTGCCCCCGTCCGGCAGGGGTTCCCCGGGCCTGCCCCAGGCCGGTGACCTCCGGCGCACGGCACACAATGTCAGACGGCGGGCGGGCCGAGAGCCCCGATTCCCCCTGCTCACCCGAACGAAGTACGCCGCACCGCGAACCGTGCGGGCCGCACGCCCGGGAGGACTTCACCCCTGGCCGGGCCGCCCCGGTGAACGCGACGGCGGGACACGGGCGGAGCCGCACGGGCGCCGTCCTCCTTTCGGGGGAACCTGCCGGTGGGGGGCCTCGACCGGCCGGGGGACTCGGACGAGGCAGCCGGGGTCCGCCGCGTCGTCGGCGGGTGCCGGTGGCGCGGGGCGGCAGGCCAATCACGGCACGGGAACACGGGCCGTGGACGGCTGCGCGGCGGATGCGGCCGACCGCACCGGGATCCGCCCGAACCGGGTTGCCGAGGCCGGTTCGGAACACGGGTGCCGGGCGGACCGGCTCCGACCGGTGGCCATTCTGTTGTCCGGCCGGTCCGGGCCTGCGTTGCGCTGCGGCCGACCGGGGCGGACGGCCCGGCGTCGGTGGCCTCCTGCCGTACGCCCGTTCGCGCTACCCGTTTTTCGCGCACTGTCTCACCTGCCGCGGGTGCTGTCGCCCAACTGCGGCCCCGCGGTCGCCCTGCCATGGCCTTCGGCCAGAATCGGAGCCCCGAATCCCCATGCCTGATCTTGAACAGTCCGCAGAGCCTACTGAGTCCGTTCAGCCCGAGCCGCCCGCGTCCTGCGAGCGCTCCGCTCCGTCCGTTCCCTCGCCCCGCCACCCCACGCACTCGGTCGACCGAGCGTTTCTCAGCATGGAGCGGCGGCGGCCCGATGTCCGCTGGGACGCCGGCGGTGTCGCGTACCTCAGCGGTCCGCCCCCGGCTCTGTCGGACCTGCGCGCGTACGTGGGCTTCCGCCTCGGCGGGCTGCCCCTGCACACGAGCCGGGTCGAGGGCGGACGGCGGCCCCGGTGGCAGCCCGACACGGAGTTCGACATCGAACAGCATGTCCACGAGGTGGTCGCCGACGGCCCCGCCGCCTGGGACTCCGCCCTGCACACCGCACTCAACGCCCCGTTCGCACCCGGGGTTCTGTGGGGGGTCTGGCTGGTCCACGGGCACGAACCCGACGCGTACGCCGTCTGCTATCGCTTCCGTCACGCCTGCCAGGACGGTTCGGCCGCCGCCATGACCTTCCGCGCCATGCTGGGCGAGGGGGAGCCGTCGGCGCGCCCGGTGCCGGGCCGGAGCCGTCGGGCCGGGGTGCCCCGGCGGGTCGGCGCGGCCGTCGGGCTGGCCACGAAGTTCGTGGCGGGCACCCTCGCGGTTCGGGGGCACCGCCCGGATGCCGTCTTCACCCCCTCGGGGGAGCGGCGGCTGTGGCGCGGGCGGGTACCGGCGGACACCCTGCGCCGGATCGGCGCCGCACGCGGCGGCTCCGCCCATGACGTGCATCTGGCCGCACTCGCCGGGGCGTTGGCCGTCTGGTCGGCCCGCTCCGGCGTACCGCTCCCTCGGGTGACGGCCGTGCTGCCCATCGACGCGCGCCGTCCCGACGAGGACCAGACGTGGGGGAACCGCTGCTTCGCCGTGCCGCTGGAGCTGCCGGTGCGGACCGGCTCCGAGGACCCGGACGGGACCGGCGCCGGTCCCGCCGCACTGCGGCGACTGGACCATGTCATGGCGACGACCCGGAAGTTGCGGGGCGAGGCGTGGCGGCAGGCCATCCAGGACCTGGTCCGCTTCATGCCGGGCCGCCCCACCGAGTGGTATCTGCGACGGATCCTCTCCCCGCGCGTCACCAACGTCATGGCCACCTCCATGCCGCTCGCCGAGAAGGGGAGCCTGGGCGAGACGCAGGTGACGGGCACCGCCCTGTTGCCCCTGGTCGTGCCCGGACACCTCTTCGGGGTGGGGCTCTCCTTCTTCGGCGACTGGGCCGAGGTGTCGTTCGTGGCCGATGGCGCCCTTCCGCTCGGGGAGGCGCTGCCGGAGCTGTGGGAGCGGGCGGTGGGCGAGCTGGAGGAGAACACGGCGCCGGTCTGAGGCGGCCGGGCGTTCGCGGCCGGTCAGCGCGCGGAGCGGATCACGGGACCTCTGCTGCCGGACCGGGACGGGCGGCGGCCACCGCCGGCAGGGGCGGGACGGCGCCGCGTGCCCGGCGCCGGCCCGCCCGGAGCTCCCGGCGAAGGGCCCGCTGGTAGGAGCGGATGTCGATCTCGATTCCGTGGCGGTAGCTGGGCGCGTAGGCGCGTTCATGGGACCGCCGCTCGCGGCCGATCGCCCGCGTCATGTCCTGCGGCGACGGCAGGGCGACCGTTCCCGTGATCAGACCGGCGACCCATTCCGCCTGCGGTTCGAGCAACGGGAAGGCCGCGCCGGCGGGTTGGGCGAGCCCCATGAAGTAGAGGCCCGGGAGCCTCGGCGGCACGGTACGCAGATAGAGCTCTGTGCGGCCGTCCCGGGCCGCGAAGACGGCGGGGTCCAGGAAGGGGAAGGAGAGGGAGTATCCGGTGGCGTACACCACGGCGTCCACGGGTTCGCGGCTGCCGTCGGTGAAGTCCGCCGTGTTCCGGCCGAAGGAGCTGACGCCGGGCTTGGGCGTCACCGCGCCACGGGCCAGCTGGACGAGCAGCTCGTCCGAGGTGGACGGGTGGGCGGCGAGGGGCCCGCGGACCGGTTCGGCCAGCCCGTACTGAGCCGGGCCGCCTCGGGTCAGCCGCAGGAGGAGCGCCATCGCCGGGCCCTTGAGGAATCCTGGGATACGGGACAGCGGGCTCCGCACCAGGTGGTCCGCCGGCCGGCCGAGCAGCATCTTGGGGAACACGTGCGTCGCCTCGCGTGCGGAGAGGAAGGTCCGGGCCGCCGTTCGCGAGATCTCCGCCGCGATCTCGCAGGCCGAGTTGCCCATGCCGATCACCAGGACCCGCCGGCCGGTGTACGCCTCGGGGGAACGGTAGTCGTGCGAGTGGAGGGCGGATCCCCCGAACTCCTCGGCCCCCGGCACGGCGGGGCCGGGCAGGCGCGGGTCCCAGTGGTGCCCGTTGGCCACCACCACTTCGGTGTACCGCCGCGTCGTCACCTCCGCCGCCGTGTCCCCGCGGCACCGTCGGCCGACCTCCCAGCCGCCGTCGTCCAGGGGCCGCACCGAGGTGACCTCCGTGCCGAACGTGATGTGACGGTGCAGGGCGAACGTCGCGGCGTAGTCCTCCAGGTAGGCGAGGACCTTGCTGTGGTGCGGGAAGACCGGGTAGGCCTTTGGCATCGGCAGCGAGGAGAACGACATGCTCTCCTTCGAGATGTTCGCGTGCAGCGACGCGTACACCCCCGACATGCCGTTGTCGTTGCCGTACCGCCAGAGCCCGCCGATGCCCGAACCCGCCTCGAAGCAGTCGAACGGAACACCGCGCGAGGCGAGGACCTTGCTCGCGGCCAGGCCGGACGGACCCGCTCCGATCACACACGTTCTCCGCATGGCTGACCGCCCCTTCGCCTGCACCGGGCACGGTGCTCCGGAGCGGGTCACGCTATCCACCCCACGGTCCACGGAACCGGTCTTCGGCAGCGGACCCGTCGCGCGGATGACCACGTCGTGCACCGGGTTGACGACAGCGGCACGGGCGCTCTCTCCGGCACCGTTTCCGCTGCCCGGCCTGCTCGTTGGGCACGGGCGGACCGGACGCGCCACCGAACGCCCGGCCGACGTATCCCCGTACACCGGCAGGACGCGGGCTGCTCCCGCGGCCGACAGCCGTACCCGGCACGACGGAGCGACACCATGGACGTCACAGATGTGCACCACTCCTACCGCCAGCGCGAAGTCCTCCGGGGCGTCGACCTCCGGCTACGGCCGGGCACCCTCGCCGGCATCGTCGGGGAGAACGGCTCGGGCAAGACCACTCTGCTGAAGATCGTCTCCGGTGAGCTCAGGCCGGACCGGGGTTCGGTGCGCCACCGGGGCAGGTTCGGCTACTGCCCGCAGTCCGTGGTCCTGGACGACTCCTTCACCGTCCGCCAGCACCTCGACTTCTTCAGGAGCGCGTTCGGGCTTGCGGACCTGCGGCTGGCCGAGGAGGTGATGGAGGTCCTGGCCTTCACGGAGTACCTCGACCAGCGTGCGGGCCTGCTCAGCGGGGGCTCCCGGCAGAAGCTGAACCTGACCCTCGCGCTCATGCACGATCCGGACGTCCTGCTGCTGGACGAGCCCTACCAGGGTTTCGACTGGGAGACGTATCTGCGCTTCTGGGAACTGGCGACCAGGCTGCGCGACGCCGGGCGCTCGGTGCTGGTCGTCTCCCACCTGGCGTACGACATCGACCGGCTCGACGTGCTCTGGCGCCTGGAGAACGGCCGCCTGCACTGCCAGGAACCCCGTGCGGAGGCGGCGGCATGAGGCGGCACTGGTCCCTGTTCGTCACGGCGTCGCGGTACGCGTTGATCGGGCACACCCGCAACCGCTTCGCGATGCTGCTGGTGGTCGTGTACATCCCCGTATGGATCGCCCTCGCCTATGTGACCATCCCGGACCGGCCCGCCCCGTTCCGGCTGCGGGCCACCGGCGAGGTGCTGTCCCCGCCGGGCAACCACCTGACCCAGATCACCGGCGCGCTGAACGCGGTCACGCTGATCGCCGGATTCATGATGTTCGCCGCCACCTTCACCGGAGGCGCCTTCGACCGCCGGCTCGCGATGGCCGGCTACCCCCGGTATCACCTGGTCCTCGCCAAGCTCTCGGCGCTCACGCTGGTCTGTGCCGCCATCGCCGGGTACGCCACGGTCGCCGTCGGATTCTCCTGGCCGCCGCGGCAGCCCCTCCTGCTCGCCGCCGCGCTGTTCTGCGCGGCGCTGACCTACGGTGCGCTCGGCGTGGTCTTCGGATCGGTACTCCGCCGAGAGGTGGAGGGCATGTTCGCCATTCTGATGATCAGCATCCTCGACGTCGCGCTGCAGAACCCCCTCTCCAGCTCCGGGTCCGACAGCGCGGTGGTGCGCTTCCTGCCGACGTACGGAGCTGTGCAGGCCGGCATGTCGGCGGCGTTCTCCGACGCGTCGGCCGTCCAGGGCCTCGTGATCCAGGGCCTCTGGCTCATCGCTGCCGCGTCAGCCGGGTTCCTGGTCTTCCGCCGGCGGACCGGAAACGCGCTCCCGCCGGAAAGGCGGCCATGGATCCCGGCCCCCCACGGGCGGGCAGCGGCCGGGGACACCCCCGCGCCCCTGCCCTCGGCGGAGCCCGGACCGTCGGCGGAGCACGTACGGCCCACCTGAACACCGGACCGACGGCAGGGCTGTTGATGTCCCTGTCGCACGGACGCCCGACGCCTCTTTGTGCCACCGTCCGGTCCGCGGAAAGGAGCCGTGACCTGCGGGACGCGGTGATCGTTCAGTAGCCGCCGGGCGCCGACGCGGTGCCCGGACCGACAGATCCTTCCGTGCAAGGAGCACCACTCCATGACTCTTTCGCGTACCGTCCGGCGCAGCGTCCTGACCGCGGCTCTGCTGTCCGTCTCCGCGCTGACCGTCTCCTCCAGCGCCGTGGCCGAGCCCGCCGCCCGCGCCGCCGCCCCGGCCGCCGCACAGGCGGCGCCGCTGCCGCCCGCGTGCCAGGAGGCGCTGCTCGAAACCCTGGACAAGTTCCCTGTCGTGGACTTCACCGTCCCCGACAAGGCAAAGAACGCCCTGCTGGCTGAAGTGCTGGGGCTGAGCGAGGCCGATCAGGCGGCCTTCACCGAGGCGGGTTGCGCGGCCTGGAACACCTGGGCGACCGACAACGGCCAGGCGGTCGCCACGGACCTGGACACCCGCTACCGGAACGCCGCCGCGCCCGCCTGCAACAAGTTCGCCAAGGCCTCGATCGGGTCGCTCAAGAAGTTCGCCCCGAACGTACCCGCCGCGACCCGTGACCTGGAGGCGCTGGCCAAGAAGGTCTGGAAGAGCGCCATGGAGAAGCTCGCCGCGGACGCCACCAACGCCGACTGCCGCGCGGCCTACAACGGGGTGAAGGCCGGCTGGTAGCCGACACGGAGCGTGGGTCCGGTCCGCAGAGGCGGACCGGACCCACGCCCCTGCGCCGGGGACGGCATGGCTCGGGGCGGGCCCGACGCGCGGATCCGGATCGGCATGTGGCCGGCGCGGGTCCGGACCGTCATGAGGCCAGCAGGGCCCCGAGCACCATGCCGCCGACCAGGCCCACGGCGCTGACCACGATGGCGATCACCGCGAGCCGCTCGTGCCGGACGGTCTGGGCGACTATGGCCAGGACCAGAGCGACCACGCCGAAGACGATCGGCAGGAAGACGAGCGAGATCACTCCCAGCACCATCGCGATGATGCTCAGCACGTTGCCTGTCGCCGCGGGCCGGGGTGCGCCGTGGGGCTGGTGGCCGGTCTGGTGGTCGCCGTACTTCGTCGTCATGACCCACTCCTTTGTGATCGGCCTGAGGCCTGGTCCGGTGATGACCGGCTTGAACCTCGGTTGCCCCGAACTCCCCTATGAACACCTCGACTTGAGTCCGGTGCAGGCGGCGGCCGTGCGCTGCTGGGGCCGGAGTGCGGCAGTGGGGCGGGCGGGGTGTCACGAGAGACGCGCACGTGGCCAAGGAGGCGATCAATCGACTGTTCGCGGGTGATTGATCCTGATTGATTCTGATTCATCCGGGGAAAGCGACTTCCATGCTCGTCAATCTCTCCGGAAAATCAGCCCTGGTCACCGGCTCCACGCAGGGAATCGGTGCGGCGATCGCCGCCGGTCTCGCGGCGGCGGGCGCCCGTGTCGCGGTCAACGGCCGCAGCGCCGATTCGGTGGCGGCTGCCATCGAGCGGCTGCGCGAACACTGCCCGGAGGCGGAGTTCGTCGCCGCGCCGGGCGACATCGCGACCGAGGACGGCGCCCGGCAGGTGCGGGACGCGCTGCCGCACGCCGACATCCTCGTCAACAATCTCGGCATCTTCGGCGCCCAGCCGGCGCTGGAGATCAGCGACGACGACTGGCGCCGCTACTTCGAGGTCAATGTGCTGGCCGCGATCCGCATGACCCGGGCGTATCTGCCGGGCATGAAGGAGAACGGCTGGGGCCGCGTGCAGTACATCGCCAGCGACTCGGCGGTGGTCATCCCGGCGGAGATGATCCACTACGGCGTGTCCAAGACGGCACTGCTGGCCGTCGCCCGCGGCTTCGCGAAGGACGCCGCGGGCACGGGGGTCACGGTCAACTCCGTCATCGCCGGCCCGACGCACACGGGCGGGGTCGAGGACTTCGTCTACGAGCTGGTCGACAAGGACCTTCCGTGGGACGAGGCGCAGCGCGAGTTCATGCGCACGCACCGGCCGCAGTCGCTGCTCCAGCGCCTCATCGAGCCCGAGGAGATCGCCCACATGGTGGTCTACCTGGCCTCCTCGTTCGCCTCCGCGACCACGGGCGGCGCCCTGCGGGTGGACGGCGGCTACGTGGACTCGATCCTGCCCTGACCCTGCCGGCCACCGGGCCCCGCTCGGCCGGGTGCACCGCCTTCCGAGGGGGCACCGTCGCGGAGACAGCTGTCCCGCACCCCGTGTGAACTGCAGTTTTCTGGGAAACGGCTTGAAGACAGGATCCGCAACCGGAGCCGAACCAGGAGACCCCCGGTGGTGTACAAGGAAGACCGTGCGCAGCACATGAGGGACGACCTCGAAGCTGCCATAGGCCACTACATGGTGGCTGTCGCCGGCAGACTTCTCGATGAAGGCCTCCCGGTCTCCTCCATTTCCTCGTACGGGGCCTATGACGACCCCAGCCAGGACGCGTTCGGGGCGGACGTGGAAGGAAGCGTGGAGTTCACCCGCACCTTCCGGCGAAAGGTGTTCGGTGAGGGCCGGGACGCAGGGCTTCTCTGGTGCGGCGTTTCGGGGTGGTGCTTCTTCTCCATACCGGAGGGGGCAGGTCGGACGCTCATGGATTCTGCTCGATGGATGGGGGGCGGGCTGACGCCCGACCCCGGCCGAGTGGCTGCATTCCTCTCCGAGGTCCAGCTGGATCCCGAATTCTCGGGAAGCGACGAGCGACCCTTCTATCGCGCTCCGCACGCGAGCCCGAGATCACTTCTGCAGCGGCTCGCCTTCTTTGGCACCGACGGCGGAAGTGCGGATTCATCGGATTACGACAGCCGATTCGACCGCTTGCGGATCGATTCCTGTCAGAAGCGTGTGGTGAGCGCTCTGACCTCCGAGAAGCAAGAGGTCGTCGAGGTGGCGTTGCGCAGTGGCGAGCTGCAGGCGTTGCTGGGATTCCTGGAGTACGTCGAGGGGGCGGCGCCGAGTGACGACGCACGGGAGATGGCGCGGAGACTGTGCTCCGACCTCTCCTTGAGGGCGCGGGACGGACGTGAGGGCCTCGACACGCATCGCGAGGCCCTCACGTATGCGGAGGAACAGCGATAGCTGTCAGAGCCACGAAATGCCGTCCGGTCTCGTGCGACATTCGCCGCCCGCGCGAAACCGCTTGGGGTTGGAGCCCTGACAGACGCCCGGTCCGCGTGCCGACGCACTCCGATGGTTCCGCTCAAGATGCGCGGTCGACGGGAGTGACGAGACTGGCCTTATGGCAGAACGACGTCGCACACAGGCCGGGAGTTCCAAGACGGCTACTGCTTCCCGTCCCCGGCGACCGGCACGGGGGCCGGAGCATGCGGCTCGCGCTGCCAGCAAGAGCCTGGAGGGGCTGATCGGCCATCCCGCGGAGGGGGTCTCCGCCGTGCGGCGCGAGGACGACGGATGGTGCGTGGTGGTGGACGTGCTCGAAGTGCCACGGATCCCCGACACCACAAGCCTCCTCGCCTCTTACGAGGTGCAGCTGGACCTGGAAGGCGAACTCCTGCAATACCGCAGGGTCCGGCGCTACCGACGTGGTGCAGCCGACGAGTGATCCGCGCTTTGCTCCCTGTTGGAAGGACTCTCCATGACCGCGACCACCTACACGGACGAGGTAGTGGCCTGCCCGCCCCGCGCCGGAACGTTGTACGACGTGCTGGAGCTCATTCTCGACCGTGGCATGGTCATCGACGTATTCATCCGGGTTTCGCTGGTAGGTATCGAGATCCTGAAGATCGACGCGCGCATCGTCGTCGCGAGTGTGGACACGTACCTGCGCTTCGCGGAGGCGTGCAACCGGCTCGACCTTGAGCGTGATTCCGGCAGCACCACCATTCCCGAGCTTCTCGGTGGCGGTGTGGCGAAGTCCGTGGGGAAGCGCAAGGTGCGAAACGCGGCCGAGACCGTGGGCGACACCGTACGCAAAGCAGTAGGTGGTGGCGACGACTCGTCCGAGGAAGCGGACGAGCCGCAGGAGCGCCCGAAGAAGCGACGCGCGCCCGCCCGCAGCGGCGAGAGCCGACGACGGCGCGCGGAGGCATGAGCGTGAGCGCGGCAACCGACGGCGTCTACGTCTACGCGATCCTGCGGTCCGCGACGGCGCTGCCCAAGGACGCGGTCGGCGTCGGATCGCCACCGGCAGCTCTCAGGGTCATCGGTCAGGGCCTGCTGGAGGCGGTCGTCAGCGACGCGCCGCCGAAGCTCCGCGCCCGCCGACGCGATCTGCTGGCACACCAGGACCTTCTGATGCGACTGGCCGACGACGGGCCGGTGCTCCCCATGCGGTTCGGAATGGTCGCGGCGGACGAGCAGACGGTCCTCGCGCAGCTGGCAGCTGACGAATCCGGGTATGCCGCCACCCTGGACCGACTCGCGGGCCGTATCGAGATCAACGTCAAGGTCCTTCCCGCGCAGAACGCACTGGAAGCACTCGTCACCGAGGAGAAGAACGTGCGGCAGCTCCGTGCGGCAGCTCGGCGAAACCCGGGGTACGAGGCCAGCGTCCGGCTGGGCGAAGCCATCGCCGGTGCCCTCAACCGGCGGGCGGCCGCAGCGGGGCAGCAAATCCTTCGTGAGCTCGCACCTGCTGCTCGGGCGGCCGCCCCGGGGCCGGAGGTCCCGGGATGCGTGCTGAACGAGTCCTTCCTCGTCGACCGGGCCGAGAGCGAAGCCTTCCTCTCGCGGGCCCGGGACCTCGGTGCCACGTTTCGGGAGCATGCGGAGATCCGGTCCGTCGGCCCGCTTCCCTGCTACAGCTTCGTTTCGGCACAGGCCCGGCCCGTGCTCGTGGGTGGGAAATGACATGGGACTGATCACCGGTCTGCTCACGCTCCCGATCGCGCCGGTGCGCGGCGTGGTCTGGGTCGCGGAGAAGCTCAATGACACTGCCGAGCGCGAGCTGCACGACCCTGCCGTGTTGCGCACGCAGTTGGCCGTACTCAATCAGGAACTTGAATCCGGAGACATCAGCCTGGAGGAGTTCGAACGCGAAGAGGAACGCTTGCTTGACCGCCTGCACGCCGTAAGGGTCGGCCCGGCACAGAGTGATCGAAGGTGACGAACTGATGGAAGACCAGACGAAGTTGACCCTCGCGGTCGCAGTAGTCGGCGGCTATGTGCTGGGCCGGACCAAAAAGGGGCGAGTGGCTCTCAGCGTCGCGACCTACCTCGCCGGCCGGCGCTTCGGCCTGGAGCCCCGCCAACTCGCCGCAGAGGGTATGCGCCGACTCGGCGAGGTCCCCCAGGTCGCCGAACTTCAGGAACAGCTCAGAGGCGAGGTTCTCGACGCCGGCCGCAAGGCCGTGACCGCCGCCGCCAACCGCAGCATGAGCACGCTGGCCGGTTCGATCAGCGAGCGTACGGCTCGTCTCCTCGAACCGCCGAGCGACGAGAACGAGGACGAGGACGAGAACGAGGACGAGAACGAGGACGACGAGTACGAGTACGAGGGCGAGGGCGACGAGGAGCCTGAGGACGAGGACCAGGAGTACGAGGACGAAGAGTACGAGGAGGAGCCGGATGAGGGTGAGGAAGAGGATGAGCAGCCAGTAGAGGACGAGGACGAAGAAGAGGACGAAGAAGAGGACGACGAAGAGGACGACGAAGAACCCGAGGAAGAGCCCGAGGAAGAACCCGAGGAGCCGGAGGAGAAGCAGCCGAGAAGGCGCACCTCTCGCCGGGCGTCGTCGGGCCCGGCCAGGAGCGGTGGGGGCGGCGAAACGTCCCGGACCGGCAAGGCCCCGGCCAAGAAGACGGCTGCCTCCAAGAAGGCGGCTCCGGCGAAGAAGGCGGCGGCCAAAACGTCTGCCTCGGCCAAGAAGACCGCTGCAAAGAAGACCGCCCCGGCGAAGAAGACGGCTGCCAAGAAGGCGGCCCCGGCCAAGAAGACGGCTGCAAAGAAGGCGGCCCCGGCGAAGAAGGCGGCGGCCAAGAAGTCCGGCGGCTCGGCGAAGAAGACCGCTGCGAAGAAGACCGCTCCGGCGAAGAAGGCGGCAGCCAAGAAGACGGCAGCAGGCAAGTCATCGTCGAAGCGGGCCGCATCCAAGCGCACCAGCGGTCGGAGGTAGCGAGTCATGGCCAGGACGGAAAACGCAGAGCCTGAGTCGGAAGAGACCGAAGAGCCCGACGAGACCGAAGAGACCGACGAGTCCGGAATGGGCAAACTCCGCGGCGAGCTGTCCAACTTCCTCAGCGCGCAAGTGGAGAAGCTCGCGGAGAAGGCAGGGGACAAGCTGACCGATGTCACCGGCCAGCTGACCGATGTCGCGGAGAACGGCGGCTCATTGCCGGCCATCGGCTCCCGCATACTCCAGGGCGACTCCCCGGCGAAGGCGTTCGTCTCGGAGAAGGCCAAGGGCGTCAAGGACAACGTCGTGGAGAAGGCCAAGGAGGCCTTCGGCGGCGGCAAGGGCAAACGTAAGGCGAGCGGCGGAAAGATCATGAACATCATCGAGGTCCTCGATGTGGGAGTGCCGCTCCGTACCGCTTACGACCACTGGACCCAGTACGACCAGTTCAGCAGCTTCGCCAAGGGCGTGCGCGATGTCTCGATGGACGAAGAGATGTCGAGCGACTGGAAGGTCAAGGTGGGGCCCTCCTCCCGCAGCTTCAAGGCAACGGTCCAGGAGCAGGTCCCCGACGATCGCATTGTCTGGACCTCCGAGGGCGCCAAGGGGACGACGCGAGGCGTGGTGAGCTTCCACGAACTGGCACCGTCCCTCACCCGCATCGTCCTGGTCATCGAGTACTACCCGTCCGGCTTCTTCGAGAAGACGGGCAACCTCTGGCGGGTGCAAGGACGCCGGATCCGGCTCGACTTCAAGCACTTCCAGCGGTACGTCACGCTCACGGACGAGGAGCCGGACGGGTGGCGTGGTGAGATCCGCGACGGAGAAGTAGTCGTGTCGCACGAAGAGGCCATGGAAGAGGAAGAAGCGGAGAACGAGGAAGACCCGGAGGGGGAGGAGGAAGAGGATGAGGACGAGTGGGATGAGGAGGACGACGGTGATGACGAGGAACCGCTGACGGACGAGGACGACGAGGAGGAGCCGGACGAGGACGACGAAGAGGAGGAAGAAGAGGAGGAAGAGGAGGAGCCGGAAGAGGAAGAGCCGGAAGAGGAAGAAGAGGACGAGGCACCGCGCAGAAGGCGGACCCCGTCCGCGAAGCAGCGATCACGGAGAGCACGAAGTGACTGATCTCGACTTCCGGCAGGACGCTTCCTATCCCGTGGCCGGGCCGCAGAACACCAACCTGGCGGACATCCTGGAGCGTGTTCTCGACAAGGGCATCGTGATCGCCGGGGACATCAAGATCGACCTTCTCGACATCGAGCTGCTCACCATTCGCCTGAGGCTCTTCGTAGCGTCCGTGGACACGGCGAAGAAGGCCGGGATCGACTGGTGGGAGACCGATCCGGCGCTCAGCTCTCACGCGGCGAGGGACGCCCTGAAGGACGAGAACCGGGAGTTGCGGGCGCGGATCGAGGCACTTGAATCGGGCTCCGAAGAGACATCGCCGGATCCGCGATGAGCCAGGGAGAGGAAGAGCAGGGGCTCATGACGGAGTGCGGCTCGGGCGTCTCGGAGACGCACGCAACCTACGTCTTCGCGGTCTGCCGCACGGAGGGGAACCCCGATGTGGACGGTCTTACCGGGGTCGCACAGGGCGAACCGGTGCGGTGCCTCCGCATCGGTTCACTCACAGCGGTCGTGCAGACCGTTCGAGGGGCTGACTTCTCGGACGAGGCCTGGCAGCAACGGCTGACCGACGAGGCCGAACTCGAACGGTACGCGCGTGCCCACCATGAGGTCGTCTCGGCCGTCGCTGCCCGCTGTCCCACGGTCCCCCTGCCGCTGGCCACGTTGTACAACGGGGACGAGAGGGCCGCATTCGCGCTCGCCGGTGAGTCGACACGCTTTCGTGCAGCGCTGCGGCGTATCGCGCAGCACGCCGAATGGGGAATCAAAGTCTACGCACCCGTCTCGCGGAGCGCGGGCGACGGGATCCCGGAGGAGCGGACGGCTGTGGCGGCGGGCAGGGTGGCCCCGGCCCCTGGAGCGGGTAGAGCCTACCTGGAGCGCAAGCGCGGCCTCCAGTCGCGGCGTGAGCAGCGGCAGACGGATTCCTTGCGGCTCGCGGACGCCGTGGACGCGGACGTGAGCCGCCTTGCCACGGAGTCCCGCCGGCTCCGGCCGCACGGCAACGGAGCGGTTGACGACCAGAGCGTTCAGGTCCTGAACGCCACCTATCTGGTCGCGGCGCATCGGGCCGCCGAGCTGGACCTGCTGGTTGCCGGCTTGCGGGAACGCACCGGTGCGCACATCGAGGTCTCTGGTCCCTGGGTGCCCTACTCCTTCGTGGGCGAGGTGTAGTCCGTGACGCACGAACCAGTTCCGTGGGATGGTCCCGGCGGCTTGAGCGGCCCGATCGGCGTGCCGCTGGTCGATCTGCTGGACCGTGTGCTGGCGACCGGGGTGGTCGTGAGCGGTGACCTGGTCATCGCAATCGCCGACGTACCGCTCGTACGTGTCTCACTCCATGCGCTGCTGTCATCGGTCAACGAGCGTGTTCCCGCCCCCTGGGCCGACAGCGGTCCGCTGTGACGGGCTCACGAGTGGACCTGGATTCCGAGAAGATGGGGCGCGATCTGGTCACCCTGGTACTCACGGTGGTCGAACTCCTCAGGCAGTTGATGGAGCGGCAGGCCCTGCGGCGCATCGACCAGGGCGATCTGACCGACGACCAGACCGATGAGATCGGCACGACCCTGATGATGCTCGATCAGCGCATGGCAGAGCTCTGCGAGCAGCACGGGGTACGGATGGAAGACCTGAATCTCGATCTCGGCCCCCTGGGTTCCCTCCTGCCCCGTGACTGAGGGCGGAGCCAGGGAGCGGCGGACACGGAAATGCGCTGTGCCTCCAGGGCACTCGAATGGCGCATGTGGGGATCTTGGAGCACCGTGGGAGGGGGCACGGGTGGCGGAAAACGTCCGCCGCGTTCGGCTGGCCCCTCCCAGAACTCTCGCTGCGAGGTACTCATGGCGACGAACGGCAGTGAAAACGGAACGGCACTCGGATCGAGCGGATCGTCGGGCGGAACCAAGGGGACGACGGTCATCGCGGATACCGTGGTCTCGACGATCGCGGGGATAGCGGTACGTGAGACCGACGGGGTCCACGCCATCGGCGGGGGAGCCTCCAGGGCTGTGGGTGCGATGAGGGACAAGGTGTCCCGCTCCAACGACCCGGGCCGCGGAGTGAAGGTCGAGGTGGGCGAGAAGCAGGCCGCCGTCGACGTCGACATCGTGGTCGAGTACGGAACTCTCATCGTGGACACCGCGAAGAAGATTCGCGTCCATGTCACCGATGCGGTGGAGACGATGACTGGGCTGGAAGTCGTCGAGATCAACATCAAGGTTCTTGATGTCTACGTGCCGGGGGACGACGACAGCTCGGACGACGACGAGGAAAAGGCCGCTCCTGAGAGGTCGCGCCGCGTTCAGTGAGGCGGCGAACCCAGGGGATGACCGACACGGACTGCCGCTCATGGGCCGTCGTGACCGAGAGCCGCGGCCAGCCCGGCTTCCACTTCGGTGAGCCGGGCCCGGTCGGTGGCCAGGGCGGCGTAGCGCCAATCGGTGCCGCGGTCCAGGCGGTCAGTTCCTGTCGCGCGGGGCCGGACAGGTCGGTGAGGGGCGAACGGTAGCCCGCGAAGGAGCCACCGCTCATGCGCAGCTCGCCGTCGTACACCACCTCGGTCAGGTCTCCGGTGACGTGCCCCTGAGCGCTGACGGCCCTGGTCATGGGCTGCCGGGATGCTCTGCGGCTGCTGCCAGTGGGACGCGCAGGGCGGACCGTCCGCCCCGCCAGGCCGCCAGCAAGAGCGCACCCAGTCTGTCTTCGAGCAGACCGGTGGCCCTGATGCCGAAGGCCACGTCGGCGTCCAGGCCGGGCTCCGTCGTCAGAAGAGGGTCGATCACCTCCAGACGGACGACTTGCTCGTGCACCGCGTCGGCCTCGACGTGCTCGTCGTAGAAGCGCGCGGCGGCCGGCCCGGCACCGGTGCGCCGCATCGCCTTCGCGAGTCGCCGGGAGCCGGGGGAGGACGTCACCTCCACCGCGGCGAAGTGGCCCACGAGAGCGCCGCGCAACGCCCGGTGCAGACCGAACAATGACATGACGTTGACCGTGCACAGCCCCTGCGCGGGGGCCGCGTCCAGATAGGCGCCGTAGGCGTGGTCCAGGCCGAGGTCGTCCATCAGGTCGGCGAAGAGCCGGGCGTGGATGTCTTCGGCGCGTCCGGCGCCGAACTCGTCGTACTCGACCGCGGCCATGGCCGCCTTCGCGCGGCCGTGCAGCCGCGGGATGACCCAGGCGTGCGGATCGGCTTCCTTCAGGTGGTAGAGGGAACGGAGTGCCGAGTATTCCCGGACCTGCCACAGCAGACCCTCGCTCTGCAGGAAGTCGCTCACGCCGGTGCCGTCGTCAACGGCCGGTTCGGTGAGGATCGCGGCGAGGGCGTCGCGGGTGTCGGCTTCCCCCGGCACGTCGGTGCGCAAGGCGGTCAGGAAACGGCGTTCCAGCGCACCGCGCAGCCGCAGCAGGTCGGGATCCCACTCACGGTCGTCACCGACTCCGTGGAATCCCTGGTAGTGCAACTCGTAGAGCACGTAGAGCGCGAGCTGGAGATCGTCGCCGTACGGCTCGGCCTCGGACACGGCCTGTGGGTCCACCAGGGGTGCGTGTCCGTCCCGCAGGGCCGACAGGACGGCGCCGGAGAGCACGCCGCGCGACGTGGGCAGCGCAGGGCTGGTGGCGCGCGATTCGAGGTAGAGCGCGGTAGTCATGCTGTCGCACCTGATTCCGGGTCGGTGGCGGCGTCGGTCCCGGTCCCGGCGGTCGGGGCCGCGCGGCTGCGGTGGCTGGTGTCGCACCAGGGGTAGCTGCGGCTGCGACGGCAGGTGCACACCGCCACCATGAAGCGCTCGGAGGTGACAGCCACACCGTCATGCCCGGTGACAGTCACGGGCCCCTCCACCAGGAGCGGTCCGCTGCGTTCGAGGCGGACACGGCGGATGTCAGATTTGTCGCGCACGGATGACCACCAACTCCTCTTTGTCCTGTTCTGTGTGGTTCATCAGTCCCTGATCGCGCAGCCACGGCAGTCGGGAGTGCAGGACGGGGCCGAGGGGGACGAGCCCGCGGTCGACGACCTCCGCGTCGAGGTGTGCCCGTGCGAGGACATCGATCGTGGTCTGGACACCGCACATTTCCGAATGGACCATGAGCAGTGTTCCGCCGGGTCGCAGCACGGTCGCGGCGGTCGCGCACACCCGGTCGACGACGGCCCGGCCATCCGGGCCGCCGTCCCACGCGCGGGCCCTGCCCCGCAACGGCGGCCGTGCGGCGGGCGCGGGAACGTACGGGGGGTTACTGATCACCATGTCGTACTGACTCGCGTCGAGAGCGGACAGATCGCGGTAGCGGACGGTGATCCGGCTGCGGTGGAGGGCGGCGTTCACCCTGGCGCACAGCACGGCCCGGTGCGAGATGTCGATGGCGGTCACGCGGGCGCCCAGCCGGGCGGCGTGGACTGCCAGGGCCCCGCTGCCGGTCCCCAGTTCCAGGAGACGTGTCCCGGGGGTGATGTTCTCCCGGGCCACGGCCCGCATGAGGAGGTGCGTGTCGTGTTGCGGACTGTAGACGCCCGGCACTGTCAGCATGCGCCGTGGCCTGCTCCGCGGTGGTACGGCCATGGCCGCCTCTCGCCCTCGTAGGGGCGGCGACTGATCGCCGCCCGTCCAGGATGGGCCGCGCGCGGGCCGGGCGCCATTCCGGCGTTGCTGGTCCGCGTCCGGCACGCCTTGTACCGAGGCCGGACCAATCCGGTCATGCATCACAGCAGCCTCCCTGGGTTCGGGGGTCTCCTGCCCACCGAAACGGAAGCAACCACCGCTGACGCGACCGGTGACCTCTAATCCGGGTGCGTGGAGGTGCCGGGGGCGCCGCCCAGGGGGCGGCGGCCCCGCTTCAGTTCGGCTTCGTACAGGTGGTCACAGCCCTGGGCGAGCCTCTGGACCAGTTGCTGCTCGATCTCGGTGAAGGGGCGGTAATAGGTCCGGTTGTAGGCCTCGATGAGCTGGAAGGTCCAGTGGCCCGGGATTACGTTGCGGCCGAGGACCTCACGTTCGACGAGGTCGGCGTCCAGGTCGTGGCCGGCCTCGCGCAGGAGCCGGACCGCGTCGCCGACGGCGAAGTCGGCGCTGCCGGTCAGTTGATGGAAGTCGTACAGCGCGCCGCGGGCGCGTTCGGTCGTCTCCAGCGCCTTGGACAGGGCGCCCAGCGCTTCGACGGTCTTGTCGCTGACTCCTTCGGGACGACGGTGTGTGGTGTCCGGGTCGCTGTTCCGCTCATCGCTCACGCCGTACCTATGCCCCGAGCCCGCACACACCTACCTGCCGGTCACCGGTCCCCCCGTGGCAGCCTGCCGGAATGCGCCCAGCCGTGAAGGGCGCGACAGTGAAGTGCGGAGCGCCATTGGCTGCGGCCGGGATTTTCTCTCGAGAGGATTCGCATGATGCGCGCACTGACCTGGCAAGGCAAAAGGGACGTCCGGGTGGAGACCGTTCCGGATCCGCGGATCGAGGACCCGACGGACATCATCGTCCGGATCACGTCCACCGGCATCTGCGGCTCGGACCTGCACCTTTACGAAGTCCTGGGCCCCTACCTCGACCCCGGAGACATTCTCGGCCACGAGCCCATGGGGATCGTGGAGGAGGTCGGCCCCCAGGTGACCTCGCTCGCCCCCGGGGACCGTGTAGTCGTCCCCTTCAATATCTCGTGCGGGCACTGTTACATGTGCGACCGGGGGCTGCACTCCCAGTGTGAGACCACGCAGGTCCGCGAGCGGGGCATGGGAGCCGCCCTCTTCGGCTACACCAAGCTCTACGGCCAGGTGCCCGGTGGCCAGGCGGAGCTGCTGCGGGTTCCCTTCGGAGACAGCCTGCCGGTCAAGGTGCCGCACGGGCCGGCGGACGACCGGTTCGTCTACCTGTCCGACGTACTGCCCACCGCCTGGCAGGCCGTGGAGTACGCGGCGATCCCGCCCGGCGGGTCCGTCACCGTCCTGGGGCTCGGGCCGATCGGTGCGATGGCGGCGCGGATCGCCAGGCACCGGGGCGCGGGCCTGGTGGTGGGCGTCGATCTCGTGCCCGACCGGCTGTCCCGCGCCGCCGCCGACGGGGTGCTCTGCCTCGACCTGCGCCGGCACGGCAAGGAACTCGGCGACGCCATCCGCGATCTCACCGACGGACGGGGCACCGACGCGGTGATCGACGCGGTCGGCATGGAGGCGCACGGCGCACCCGTGGCGAAAGCGGCGCACGGGGCCGTGGGGCTGCTGCCCGACGCTCTGGCGGAACGGCTCATGGAAACGGCGGGCGTGGACCGCCTGGCCGCCGTCCGGGCGGCGATCGACGTGGTGCGCAGGGGCGGCACGGTCTCGGTGTCCGGCGTGTACGGCGGCGCGGCCGACCCCCTGCCGATGCTGACCATGTTCGACAAGCAGATCCAGCTCCGGATGGGGCAGGCCAACGTCAGACGCTGGGTCGACGACATCCTCCCGCTGCTCACGGACGAGGACCCGTTGGGCGTCGACGACTTCGCGACGCACCGTCTGCCGCTCGAAGAGGGGCCGCAGGCGTACAAGACCTTCCAGGACAAGCGTGACGGGATGATCAAAACGTTGCTGATCCCCTGAGCGCGGTGCCCGAGCGGCCCGGCGGAGGCGGACGCCGCCCAACGAGACGTGGAGGACCGATGGCCGTACGACATCGATTGATCGAAAGCCCCGTGGACGATGTCTGGGCGGTTCTGGCCGACGGCAGGCGGTACGCGGACTGGGTGGTGGGGACGTCGGAGTCGCGTCCTGAGGACGGAGAGTGGCCGCAGGTCGGCTCCAGCATCACGTACACCGTCCGGGTCGGCCCGTGGTCGGTGGCCGGAAGCACCGTCGTTCGGCGCCGCGAGCCTCCCGAAGTGCTGGAACTGGAGGTCGACAGCGGGTGGCTCGGCACCGCCCGGATCGCCCTGGAGGTCCGGCCGTGGGGCGAGAACACCCTGGTGACCATCGATGAACACCCGCTGCGCGGACCGGCCGGAAAGCTGCACAACACAGCCGTGGACGCGCTGATCCAACTACGCCACCGCAGCATGCTCGCCCGACTGGCCGACACCGTCGAGACGGCCCCGCAGGGCAGACGCAAGACCGGCTGAAGTCCGCCCGGCCCCCGGAACGGCGAGCACGTGGAGGTACCGATGCCGGACGCGGTGGTGGTCGGCGCGGGGCCCAATGGTCTCGTGGCGGCGAACCTTCTTGTCGACGCGGGATGGACCGTGGAGGTGCTTGAGGCGCAGCCGGAGCCGGGCGGCGCGGTCCGTAGTGACCGGGGCGTCCATCCCGACTACGTGAGCGACCTGTTCAGTGCCTTCTACCCGCTGGCGGCCGCCTCCCCGGTACTGGCGGGGCTGGACCTGCGCGCCGAAGGGCTCAGCTGGAGCCGTGCCCCGCGCGTCCTGGCACACCCGCTGCCGGACGGCCGCTGCGCGCTTCTCGAACGTGGAGCCGAGGAGACGGCGGAGGGCCTGGACATGTTCGCCGCGGGCGACGGTGCCGCCTGGCTCGACCTGTACGGCACGTGGAACCGCCTGGGTCCGGACCTTCTGCGCGCCCTGTTCACCCCCTTCCCGCCGGTGCGGTCCGGTGTTCGGCTGGCGGCCGGGCTCCGGGCGGCCGGCGGTCTGCGCCTGGCGCGGATGCTGTTGCTGCCCGTCCGTCGCCTGGGGGAGGAACAGTTTCGCGGCGAGGCCGCCAGGCTCCTGCTCGCGGGCAACGCGCTGCACGCGGACCTCGGGCCCGAAGCGGCGGGCAGCGGGGGCTTCGGGTGGCTGATGTCCATGCTCGGACAGACCTACGGATTTCCGGTGCCGGTCGGAGGAGCCGGTGCGCTCACCGCCGCTCTGGTGCGGCGCCTGGAGCGGCACGGAGGCGTGGTCCGCTGCGGGAAGCGTGTCGACGAGATCGTCGTACGCGGCGGACGAGCCGTCGGCGTACGCACAGCGGAGGGTGAGTCCGTACCGGCGTCCCGTGCCGTGCTGGCCGATGTGTCCGCGCCCGCGCTCTACGGTGAACTGGTCGACGCGCGGTACCTCCCCGGCCGGCTGCTGAAGGACCTGCACGGGTTCCAATGGGACTACGCCACGTTCAAGGTCGACTGGGCACTGACCGGCCGCGTGCCCTGGACCGCCGCTGGGGCCGGCTCGGCGGGCACGGTCCACCTGGCCGACGGGGTCGACGGGCTCACCCGCTTCGCCGCGCAGATCGCGACGGGCCGGGTTCCCGACCACCCCTTCCTCCTCGTCGGGCAGATGACCACGGCCGACGCCACCCGTTCACCGGCCGGCACCGAATCGGCGTGGGCCTACACCCATGTCCCGCACCTGATCAAGGGGGACGCGGGCGAGGACGGCCTGACAGGGCGGTGGGACCGGCGTGAACAGGAAGCGATGGCCGACCGCATGGAGGCCGAGGTGGAACGGCGGGCCCCCGGATTCCGTTCCCTCATCACCGCCCGGCGCATCCTCGCACCGCCCACCCTTGAGTCCATGGACGCCAACCTGCACGGCGGCGCGATCAACGGCGGAACCGCGGCTGCCCACCAGCAGTTGGTGTTCCGGCCGACTCCGGGTACCGGGCGGCCGGAAACGCCGGTGAAGGGCCTCTACCTCGCCTCGGCCTCCGCACACCCCGGCGGCGGGGTCCATGGGGCCCCCGGCGCGAACGCCGCGCAGGCCGCGCTGCGCGGCGTGCGTTCTGTGCGCCGCCTTAGCGGCCGGTGAGCCGCAGCGGAGCACCGGCCACGAACGGGAGCCCGAGGGTCAGGCATGCGCCGGTCCGGTCCCCTCCGCCGCGCGTCCGCCGGCCCCCAGCAGTCCCGTCGCTTCGAACGGCGATCGCGTCAGCTCCCGGCGTGTCAGCACCGAGACCAGCCCCGGCAGACCGCCTCGCACCGCCTGGACACTCCGGAGCCACCCGGGCACATATACGGAAGGTGCCCGCCGTTCGACCGCGCCGACCACGAGTCGGGCCACGTACTCCGGGGCGTAGGTCTTGCGCGCAGGCGGAGGCATATGGGCCCGAAGCTCGCGCAGCACACGGTGCTGGTCGGCATCGCGGATCATATCGGTGTCGATCCAGTTCAGATACGCGATGCCCACGCTGACCCGGTGCGGGGCCAGTTCGGCGCGCAGGGCGTGGGAGAAGGACTCCACGCCCGCCTTGGACGCGCAGTACGCACTCATCATCGGTGCGGCGCCGATGGACGCGAGCGAGGCGATCTGCTGGTAGTGACCGCGGGTGCGGAGCAGCTGCGGCAGGAAGGTCCGCGCCGTGATCGCGCTGCCCACGAGGTTGACCTCGATCACGCGCCGCCAGGTGTCCGGATCGGAGTCGGCGAACGGACCTCCCTCCGCCACTCCGGCATTGGCGACGACGGCCGAGACGGGGCCCAGCCGACGGCCCACCTCTTCGGCGACGCGGGCCATCGCCTCGTCGTCGGTGACGTCCACGTGCCAGTGGAGTGACTCCGTGGGCAGTCCTGCGGCGGTCCGGGCGAGCTCGTCGCCCTCCAGGCCGAGCAGGGCCACGCGGACGCCCCGCCCGGACAGTTGGCGGGCGACAGCCGCACCGAGGCCACGTGCGGCTCCGGTCACCACGGCTGTACGGCCGCTCAGGACGGACTTTCGGTCCGACACGGGAACTCCTGCGGATCGGCGTCTTCGGGAATGGTCACAGGCAGCGGACACGTGTGTGCGTCAAGAGCGGAATGAGGAGCACGCTGCTCGACGCCATGATGTCACCGTATGGAATGCCGCGCTCACGTTGAGTCGGTGCGGGTACTCCGGCGGCGGCGGTCCGCGCCGGGGAGGGCATCCCAGGAAAGCCTGACGCAGCGGGCGCAGAGTCGGCTTAGCCGTGCGCGGCGCCTGGCGTGTGCCGCCCGCGCCCCGCGCCGTCGTGCGCTTTGATCTGTGGTGGGGAGGCGCGCGGTGCGGATCGGTCCGGCGGGCACCGCGTGTCACCGGCCGGGCAGCAGTCCGTCAAGGGAGCGTTCGGCATGGGCAAGGAAGAATCCGGCACGCCCCACTGGCTGTTCGGTGATCAGCTCGGCCCGCATTTCATCGACCCGGCGCACGGCGGCCCGCACCGGGACGCGCCGCTGCTGATGATCGAGTCCCGTAACGTCCTGCGCAGGAGGCGCTTCCACCGCGCCAAGGCGCACCTGCTCCTGTCGGCGATGCGCCATCGGGCCGCGGAGCTCGGTGATCGGGTCCGGTACGTCAAGGCGGATACGTACCGGCAAGGACTGCGTGAGGCGGTGGGCGACGCCCGGGTGACCGTCCACCACCCCACATCCCGTACGGCCCACGCCTTCGTACGCGGGTTGCCCTCGGTGCGGGTTCTGCCGGCGCGTGGCTTCCTCGTGAGCCATGACGACTTCAAGGCGTGGGCGGACGGCCGCGCCTCGAAGCAGCTTCGTCAGGAGGACTTCTACCGATGGGTCCGCCGGACGCACGGTCTGCTGATGGAGGGCGACCGGCCCGCCGGCGGCCGCTGGAACCTGGACCACGACAACCGGCAGCCCCCGCCTCGCGGCGTCACCGAGCTGGGCGCACCGGCACCGTACCGGCCCCGGGAGAGCGAGATCGACGACGAGGTGCGGTCCGACCTGGACCGGTGGTCGCGCGACGGGGACGTGGAGTTCGTCGGCGATGACGCACCACGCCGGTTCCCGGCCACGCGCCGGGAGGCGCTCGCCGCACTCCGCCGCTTCGTGGAGCACCGGCTCGCCACGTTCGGCGAACACGAGGACGCGGTTCTGGCCGGGGACCCGACGATGAGCCACAGTCTGCTGTCCACGTCGCTCAACCTCGGACTGCTGGACCCCGCCGAATGCGTCGAGCGGGCGGAGACCGGATGGCGGTCGGGCGGTGTGCCGCTCAACAGCGCCGAGGGGTTCGTGCGGCAGATCGCCGGGTGGCGCGAGTTCGTCTGGCATGTCTACTGGTACTTCGACGAGCGGTACCGAACGAGCAACGTTCTGCGTCACCGCGAGCCACTGCCCGACTGGTTCACAGAACTGTCCCCGGACGGCACCGGGGCGAACTGCCTCTCCCACGTCCTGGAACAGGTCAGGACGACAGGCTGGACCCATCACATTCCCCGCCTGATGATCCTGGGCAGTTTCGCCCTCCAGCGGGGCTGGGATCCCCGGGCCGTCACCGACTGGTTCCACCGCAGCTTCGTCGACGGCTACGACTGGGTCATGGTCCCGAACGTGGTGGGCATGTCGCAGTACGCCGACGGGGGCCGCATGACCACCAAGCCCTATACGTCCGGGGGCGCCTACATCGACCGCATGAGCGACCTCTGCGGCCCCTGCCGGTACGACCCGTCCGTACGGGTCGGCGAGGACGCCTGCCCCTTCACTGCCGGATACTGGAACCTCCTGCACCGCCACCGTGACCGGTTCGAACGCAACGCGCGGATGACCCGGGCGGTGCGAGGTCTGGACAGGCTCCGCGATCTCGACGCCCTCCTGGAGCAGGAGCGCGAACGCCGCGCAGATGGACCGGGGGCAGGACGAAGGCGTTGACGGTGATGCCCACCACCGCGCCGGTCAGCGTCTCCAGGAGCCGGTGACCGACCGTGGACGTGCTGGACGATCCTGCGGTGATCACGAAAAGGCCGTGCTCGCGCCGAGGAGGCCCTGTCTTCCGAGAGGGACTGGACGAGGGTGTCCCGCTCGGGCCCGGACTCCTTGACCGCGCTGTGCACGGACCGCCGGACCGCAGCCCACTCGCGAATGCCGCGAGAACGCTGCCCGCGCCCGCGGCTCGTTATAAGGTGGAAAGACTGCCCTTGACCTGCAAAAAGCGCAGGCAGGGAGCTGAGGAATCAGGGGTATATCGATGATGCGCACCATGTTCAAATCAAAAATCCACCGGGCCACCGTGACCCAGGCCGACCTGCACTACGTCGGTTCCGTCACCATCGACGCCGAGCTGATGGAGGCCGCGGATCTGCTCCCCGGCGAGCTCGTGCACATCGTGGACATCGACAACGGGGCCCGGCTGGAGACGTACGTCATCGAGGGCGAACGCGGCTCCGGAGTCATCGGGATCAACGGCGCCGCCGCCCACCTCGTCCGCCCCGGTGACCTGGTCATCCTGATCAGCTACGCGCAGGTCGACGACGCCGAGGCGCGCAGCCTGGTCCCGAGCGTCGTCCACGTCGACGCGGGCAACCGGATCGTCGCGCTCGGCGCCGACGCCTCCGCTCCCGTCCCGGGCACCGACACCGCGCGCAGCCCGCACGCCGTCCCCGCGGCACGCTGAAGCGACCGACCCAACGAAGGAGCAGCCGACATGGCGGACCTGAGCGGCCAGGACGGACCCGATATCCGTGACGACCGGGCGGCGGGCAGGCTGCTCGCGTACGAGGACGGCACGGCCGCCGGGGTCATCGTGTACTTCGTGATGGACGGGGCCCCCGCCGCGCTCGTCGCCGTACACACGGTCGTCGAGCCGGGGCACGAGGGCAAGGGGATCGGGAGCGCCCTGGTCAGGGAGTTCTACGCGATGGCGGGCCGTGACGGAGTCCCCGTCGTACCGCTGTGCCCGTACGCCGCGAAGTGGGCGTCGCGCCATCCCGACGAGGCACCGCAGGCCCCGGCCGCACTGGTGGAGCGGGCGAAGGAACAGCTCGCGTCGCGTCCCGAGCTGTACTGATCCCCGGCGCCGGTGGTCCCCGGCCCGAACTGATCCCCGGCGGCGGGGCCGATAGCGTCCCGCCCATGTCCCTCGCTCTGCTGCACACCTCCCCGGCCCATGTCCCGGTCTTCGACGCCCTGCGCGACGCCGGCCATCCGGGGCTCGCGCTGCGCCACCTCGTGCACGAGGGGCTCCTCGACCGGGCCGGGGAGTGCGGGCCGCAGTCGGTGACGGGCGAGATCGAGGCGGCGCTCGCCGGTGCGGTCGCCGCGGGGGCCACCGCGGTGCTCTGTACGTGCTCGACGATCGGCGGCGTCGCGGAGTCGCTCGGCCCCGCGCTCGGCGTCCCGGTGCTGCGGGTCGACCGCCCGATGGCTGCCGTCGCGGCCCGTGCGGAGCGGGTGACCGTCATCGTGGCAGTCGCCTCCACCGCGGCGCCCACCCTTGCGCTGATCGCGGAGGAGGCGGACGCGGCGGGCCGGCGTCCGGCGGTCGTGCGCACCGTGCTGGTCGAGGGCGCCTGGGAGCGCTTCGAGGCGGGCGAGCGCGACGGGTACCTGGATCTGGTGGCCGAGGCCGCCGACGCGGTGGCGGACGCCGATGTGATCGTGCTGGCCCAGGCGTCCATGGCCGATGCCGTCACCCGTACGGTCACCCGGATTCCGGTGCTCTCCAGTCCGCGGCCGGGGCTGGCCGCCGCGGCGGCGGTGGCCGCTTCGGTGGGCCGGGCGGATCTTTCGTAGGCCGAACGTATGGACTCGCCGGGCGCGGGCAGCCGCTCCGGGAGACGGTGGAGGAGATCCACCCAGACCGTTCGGAGGACCGAGATGACCCATCCGTTTCCCGACCCCGTTCCGCCCTCGCCCACCCCGGGTCCCATTCCGGGCCCGCCCCAGCCGCTGCCGGAGCCGGAGCCCGTGCCGCCGGGTCCGGGGCCGGCCCCGCCCGTCCCCACGCCGCCGGGCCCCTCGCCCGACCCGATCCCGCAGCCGCCCGCGCCGAATCCCGAGCCGGTGCCGCCGCCGGAGCCGGAGCCCTCACCGGTGGGCTGACCCGTGCGGGGGACACACGCGGGGGACCGGCCGCCGCAGTCCCTGCCCACCGGCGGCTCGATGAACACCGCCGCTCTCCGTGCTCATGCCGGAGGCTCACCGCCACGAGCCTCCGGCATGAGCCGCGATCAGGCGATGATCGGGACGACGGCCTCCGGCGTCAGCATCCGGAACGTGAACGACTGGTGGAAGTACAGGCTGACCGTCGTCGCGTCGTGCTCCTGATAGCCGATCGACAGATCCTCGCCCAGGCACAGCTCGAAGTCGCCGCCCCGGGTGGACAGCAGCACCCCGCCCGCCACCGCCGGCGCCCACAGGATCTGGTCGTCGAGCAGCCGGGCCAGATGGGTGGAGACGGGATATCCGTGGTCGGACGTCTCGGTCGCCTCCGTGAACGCGTCCGCGCCCAGCAGCAGCCGGTAGGGCCCGTCGACACCGGCCAGCCGCAGCTGGGTCAGCGCCTGGCTGACGGTGGCCGGATAGTCCCGGGCGTCCGCCGGCAGCGGCAGCGGGGTGTGTGAGGAACCGTCCCGCAGACCGGTGATCCCGGCCGCCGCGTAGCCGTCGATGAGCGCCATGTCCTCCGCGAACGCACAGGTCCGGGCGGCGTCCTTGACCGGCTGCCAGTCACTGTCGTCGGAGCCGCGCTCGACATCGTCCACCGCCGCCCTGCTCAGCGTGAACGGCACCCGCCACTCGATGACCGGCACCGAGGTGCGGGCGCGGGCCAGCACGTTCGGAGTGGGCGGGTCGATCTCCCGGAGGTGGCCGTCACCGACGGCCGCCAGCCCCGGGCCCTCGGGCCCGCTGACGTCGACGACGCGACGGCCCGCCAGATGGCGGCTGAAGGTGCGCCGGGCCTCCTCCTCGATCTGGTCCCAGGCGGCTTGCGTGACGGGGGCGAGTGCGCGGTGGAGGTTGTTCATCACTGGGCGCTTTCTTGCAGGCTGCCGATGTGCAGCGAACCGTCACGGGAGCCCGGCGGGATCA
Organism: Streptomyces sp. NBC_00341; assembly: GCF_041435055.1. NCBI lineage: Bacteria > Bacillati > Actinomycetota > Actinomycetes > Kitasatosporales > Streptomycetaceae > Streptomyces > Streptomyces sp. NBC_00341. Next base: position 8,036,901 of record NZ_CP108002.1, read on the forward strand.
GGGCCTGCGCCGCCGGCGCGGACGCCGGCTCCGGCAGGGCCCCGGTCCCGCTCTCTGCGGACGCGGGCGACGGCGGCGGGGCGTCGAGGAAGTCGGCGCCGGGGGCGTGGAAGAGCGTGCCGGTGACCGCTGTCGAGAAGTCGAGGATGCGGTCGTGGGTGCCGGGGGGACTGCCCAGGAACATGTTCCGGAGCATCTGTTCGGTGACGCCGGGGTCGGCGGCGTACCCGATGAAGTACGTACCGAACTCACCCTGCCCGAAGCTGCCGAACGGCATGTTGGCACGCAGGATGTCGCGCTCCGTGCCGTCCGGGTCCGTGATGGTGTTCAGCGCCACGTGGGAGTCGGCGGGTTTGACGTCGTCGGCGAACTCGATGTCGGTGAACTTGGTCCGCCCGATCACCTGCTCCTGCTCCTCGGTGCTCAGCGCGTTCCACGACGTCAGATCGTGCAGGTACTTCTGCACGACGACATAACTGCCGCCCGCGAAGTCCGGGTCCTCGTCACCGACCAGCGCCGCCGAGAGCGCGTCCGGACCCACCGGGTTCTCGGTGCCGTCGACGAAGCCCAGCAGATCCCGGTGGTCGAAGTAGCGGAACCCGTGCGTCTCGTCCACGACCTTCACCGCACCGCCGAGCCGGCCGAGCAGCTGGGAGGCCCACTCGTAGCACACGTCCATCCGCTCGGCCCGGATGTGGAACAGCAGGTCGCCCGGGGTGGCGGGGGCGTGGTGGCGGGGCCCGCGCAGTTCCTGGAAGGGATGGAGCGAGGCGGGACGCGGTCCCGTGAACAGCCGGCCCCAGGCATCGGAGCCGAACCCGGTCACACAGGCCAGTCCGGAGCCGGGGAAGCGGAACCCGATGGAGCGGGCGAGGGCCGCCAGATCCGGCAGCGCCTCGCGGACAGCGGGCTCACCGCCCGGCTCGATCGTGGCGACCAGGATCAGCGCGGCACTGGTCAGCGGTGCGACGACGGGCTGCGCCGCGGCCGCTTCCTCGGTGGTCCCGGGCATGCGGCGGCTCCATGAGGTGGCGTGGGCGACAAGGCGGTACGGCGGTACCCGCGCGGGTGCGGATGGCGGGGCCCGCTGCCACTTACCCACATCCGGCAAGGCGCCGCACCCCGGCGCGTCCGACCGGGCGACATCCGCGCCGGTCCCTTGCAGGCGTGGTCTTGCGGGGCCCCGTTCCGGTCCCTTGCCCACGTGGTCTTGCGGCGTCCCGGTCTGCTCCCTTGCCCGCGTGGCCTTGCGGCACCCCGGTCCGTTCACTCGTCCGCGAGGTCGCTCCGGCTGCACGCCAGCACCCCGGTGGTGCCCGACAGCCGGGCCATCAGGGCGTCCGGATCGCCCCTGCCCTGCACGCTGAGCGCGACCTCGACGGTCCGCTCGGGCGGGGGCACGGTCTCCGACCGGCGACGGTGCCGGAACATCCCCTCGCCGTCGGCGGCGAGCGTGGTCAGTTCGGAGATCGCGAACCCCGCCTCCGTGCAGTGCTTGACCAGCTCCCGCAGCGCGCCCACCCCCTCCGTGTAGGTGATCCGGTAGCCGATCGAGGCGTTGCGCAGCGCCGGGAGCCGGTGGGCCAGCGGGCGGACGCCGTACGACACCAGGAAGTAGGCGAGCGTGGCGAGGGTGGCGAGCACGGGCAGCCCCGCGCCGGCCGCGCAGCCGACCGCCGCGGTCAGCCAGATCGACGCGGCCGTGGTCAGCCCCTTGACCGAGCCGCGGTGGACGAAGATGACACCACCGCCGATGAACCCGAGCCCGGAGACGATCTGCGCCGCCACCCGGGACGGGTCCAACTCGACCTGCCCGGTGACCAGTACGTCGGAGAAGCCGAACTTGCTGACCAGGGTGAAAAGCGCGGCCCCGAGCCCGACGATCGTGTACGTGCGCAGACCGGCCGCCTTCTGGCGGATCTCGCGTTCGATCCCGATCGCGCAGGAGAGCCCGAACGCGATGCCGAACTGCGCCGCGTGCGTCCAGTTCTGGCCGAACGGTTCATTGATGTCGATTGCCACAGAGCCTCCGATCCCCTTGGGACCTTCCGGGCAGCCGGCCGCCGGAAGGAAAGCGCCGTCACTCCGCCGTGCCGGGCGGCGCGACGGTTGCGGCGGCGCGATGCTCCACCGTACCGGCCGCCCTCACCCGGCCCGGGGCGCGTTACGGCTCGTCAGGTCTGTGGCGTCCGGGAGGCGCCGTCGAGCAGCGGGGAGTGGGCGGCACTCAGGTCGCGGGCCGGTGCCGGATCAATCCGTCGGTGTCGCAGAGCACCGAGTCGATGATACGGGCAGGCATGACCGGCTCTCCGTCCGCCGGCCGCCGGCACACGGCTGTCGGCCGGTGACCTGGCCGGGACACCGACGGCACCCGCCGTCTGCACCACCCGCGTCACCCCAAGGGCTTTCCCGCGCCCCGCCGTAGTGCCCCTGCGGGGCGTCGGAGGGGTGTGCACCGTACGGTCGGGGCCGGTGGGCGCGACATCGCGCGCAAACGTTTCCGGCAGCCGACGCCGGGACCCTGCGGAAGATGTGACATGGCAAAGATTCTTTTCGTGATGACCGGTTCCGACCACTGGACGCTCGCCGACGGGTCCCTGCACCCGACCGGCTTCTGGGCCGAGGAGGCAGTCGCCCCGTACGAGAGGTTCAAGGCCGCCGGGTACGAGATCGTCGTCGCCACCCCCGGCGGCGTGGTGCCGACCGTCGACCGGGGGAGCCTGGCGCCGGAGTTCAACGACGGCCAGGAGAACGCCGACCGGGTGGCGAGCGTCCTCGCCTCCATGAGCGAACTCCAGCAGCCGCTGGACCTGGCGGACGTGGACCCGGCGGACTACGCGGCGGTGTTCTACCCCGGCGGCCACGGCCCGATGGAGGACCTGGCGGTGAACTCGGACTCCGGGCGGCTGCTGATCAGCGCTCTGGAGTCGGGCCTGCCCCTCGGCATCGTCTGCCACGCCCCGGCCGCCGTGCTGGCCGCCACGAAGGACGACGGGACCAACGCGTTCGCCGGCTACCGGCTCACCGGCTTCACCAACACGGAGGAGAGCCAGGCCGGATTCGCGGACAAGGCCGCGTGGCTGCTCCAGGACCGCCTGGTGGAGATCGGCACCGATTTCCAGGAGGGCGAGCCGTGGGCCCCGTACGTGGTCGTCGACCGCAATCTGGTCACCGGCCAGAACCCCGCCTCCGCCGCCCCGCTCGCGGGCGAGCTGCTCAAGAAGCTCGCCTGATCCGTCGGGCCGGCCGAGCGGGAACACGTACCGGAAACTCCGCTCGGAGGAACTGATATCCCGGCCGCCCTCGGCGGTCTCCCAGTCATCGGGCATCATCGGCGGCCTACAGGACAGGGACCTAATTCATGAGCAGTCATCACCACACGGTGGATCCGGTGCCACTGGTGATCGCCGCGCGCAACGGGGACGCGGGGGCGCAGGACGCACTGGCCAGTGCGTACCTCCCGCTCGTCTACAACATCGTGGGCCGGGCGCTGAACGGTTCCGCGGACGTCGACGACGTGGTGCAGGAGACCATGCTCCGCGCACTGGACGGCCTCGGCGGTCTGCGCACCCCGGAGAGCTTCCGCTCCTGGCTGGTGGCGATCGCGATGAACCAGATACGTGCGCACTGGCGGGACCGCGATATCGCGCCCGGCACGCTGGAGGAGGCCGGAGAGATCGCTGACCCGGGGGCCGACTTCGTCGACCTGACGATGATGCGCCTGCAGCTGTCCGGGCAGCGCCGGGAGACGGCGTGCGCGACGCGGTGGCTGGAGCCGGACGACCTGGGCCTGCTGTCGCTGTGGTGGCTGGAGTGCGCCGGGGAGCTGACCCGGACCGAGGTGGCCGGGGCGCTGGAGCTCTCGCCGCAGTACGCGGCGGTCCGGGTGCAGCGGATGAAGGCGCGGCTGGAGACGGCCCGTGTCGTCGTGCGGGCACTCGGTGCGCAGCCGCCGTGCGAGGAACTCCGCGGCGTCTGCGCGGCCTGGGACGGCCGCCCCTCCGCGCTGTGGCGCAAACGAATAGCCCGGCACGCCCGTGAGTGCTTCCGGTGCTCCGGGCTGTGGAGCGGCCTGATGCCCGCGGAGGGCCTGCTGGCCGGACTGGCGCTGGTCGCCGTACCCGCGGCGCTCCTCGTGCGGTGGCCCGCCGGGGACGACACCGCACCGGTCGCCGCCGCACACGCCCTCGACGCCGCGGCGGGCGACGGCGCGACAACCGCCCGGCCCGGCCGGCACCGCTCCGGGGGCGGGCGGCACACGGGCGGCCGTACCCCCTCCCGCGCCGCCGCCCGCCGACGGCGGCGGATCCAGCGCCGGGCGGTCGGCGGCGCGGTGGTGGTGGCGTGCATGACCGGCGGAGGCCTCTGGTACGCCTCCCTCGGGCCCGGAGCGGGGACCGGGGGAGACAGCGCATCGAGCACGTCGGCGGAGCCCATCACGGATCTCACGGCGTCCGGAAGCCCCGCCACCACCTCATCGCCGTCGCCGGCATCCGCCTCGCCCTCACCCTCGGCCTCTGCCTCACCGTCCAAGTCCAAGAAGCGGAGCGCCTCCACACCCCCGGCCCGCACACCGCACAAGAGCGTCGCCCCGGCGCCGAAGAAGGCGCCCGCACCGCGTCCGTCGAGCACCCCCGCCACGCCACCCGCCCCCGAGGGCGACACGGCCCAGGTCGTCGCCCTGGTCAACCAGGAGCGGGCGACAGCGGGATGCGGACCCGTCGAGGAGGACCCGCAGCTCACGGACGCGGCGCTGCGGCACTCCGACGACATGGCCGCCCGCGACTTCTTCGAGCACACCAACCCCGACGGCGCCGACCCCGGACGCCGCATCACCGACGCGGGCTACCACTGGTCGACGTACGGCGAGAACATAGCCCGGGGCCAGCAGACTCCCGCATCGGTGATGGAGTCCTGGATGAACAGTCCGGGCCACCGCGCCAACATCCTCAACTGTGACTTCAAGGACATCGGCATCGGCATCCACCAGGGACCGGGCGGACCGTGGTGGACCCAGGACTTCGGCGCGAAGATGTGAGCCGGTCCGGCTCACCCCGTCAGCTCTCGACCTCGGTCCTGTCGCCGCCCCAGAGGGTGTGGAAGACGCCGTCGCGGTCGACCCTGCGGTAGGTGTGGGCGCCGAAGTAGTCGCGCTGGCCTTGGGTGAGCGCGGCGGGCAGGCGTTCGGCGCGCAGCGAGTCGTAGTAGGCGAGGGTGGCGGCGAAGGCGGGCGTGGGGACGCCCTGGGTGACGGCGGTGGCGACGACGGCGCGCCAGTCGTCCTGTGCGGCGGCGATCTCCCGGGCGAAGCTCTCGTCGGCCAGCAGGCTCGGCAGATCTGCCCGCGCCTCGTAGGCGCTGGTGATCCGGTCGAGGAACGCGGCCCGGATGATGCAGCCGCCGCGCCAGATCGCGGCGACCCTGCCGAGGTCGATGTCCCAGTCGTACGTCTCGCTGCCGGCCGCGATCTCGTGGAAGCCCTGCGTGTAGGAGACGATCTTCGAGGCGTACAGGGCCTGCTCGACCTGGTCGGCGAACGCCGCCGCCTCGTCCTTGCCGAGCCTGCGGGCGGTCGGTCCGGCGAGGTGGCGTGAGGCTTCGCGGAGCGCGGCGTGGCCGGAGACGGAACGGGCGAAGACGGCCTCGGCGATCGCGGAGACGGGAACACCCAGGTCCAGGGCGATCTGCACGGTCCAGCGGCCGGTGCCCTTCTGCTCCGCCTGGTCGAGCACCACGTCCACGAAGGGCTTGCCGGTCGCCGCGTCCACCTGGGAGAGGACCTCCGCGGTGATCTCGATGAGATAGGAGTCCAGGCGCCCGGTGTTCCAGGTGCGGAAGGTGTCCGCGATCTGCGCGGGGGAGTAACCCGCCACGTCGCGGAGCAGCTGGTAGGCCTCACCGATCAGCTGCATGTCCGCGTACTCGATGCCGTTGTGCGTCATCTTCACGAAATGACCGGCACCGTCGGGGCCGATGTGCGTGACGCACGGCGCCCCGTCCTTGGCCTTCGCGGAGATCTTCTCCAGCATCGGCCCGAGCGAGGCGTACGACTCGTCGCTGCCGCCCGGCATGATGCTCGGCCCGTTCAGCGCGCCCTCCTCGCCGCCCGAGATGCCGGCGCCGACGAAGTGGATACCGCGTTCGCGCAGCTCCCTCTCCCGGCGGCGGGTGTCCTCGAAGTGGGCGTTCCCGCCGTCGATGATGACGTCGCCCTCCTCCAGCAGCGCCGCGAACTCCTGGATCACCGCGTCCGTGGGCTCGCCCGCCTTCACCATGACGACCAGGCGCCGGGGCCGTTCCAGCGACTCGACGAACTCCTGCGGCGTGTGCGCCGCGATGAAGGTCCCCTCGTCACCGAAGTCCTCGACCAGGGCATCGGTCTTCGCCGCCGTGCGGTTGTGCACCGCGACGGTGAAGCCGTTGCGGGCGAAGTTGCGGGCGAGGTTGCGGCCCATCACCGCGAGCCCGGTGACGCCGATCTGCGCGGTGCCGCTCATCTGGGTGCTCCTGCAATCTGTCAGGGGAGGCCGGGACGCTGAGATGTCGCGATGCTGAGATGTCGCGTTGTCCAGTATGGATACCGGACCGGCGGACGGCCTGTTCAGCCGGGCAGGCGGGTGCGCGCCGCCCTCCCGGGCGCCTCGCACCGTCCTCCGTTCCCTCCCGTGCCCCGCTCGCTCGTCTTGACACTCGCTGAGCGGCGGCGCAACACTGGTTCCGGTTGGGAGAGCGCTCTCCCGGACGGGTTTCGCACCCGGCCGGGATGCCGATCCCGCAGGCCGCCCGCGCCGTCCCATCCCCGCTGTCGGTGCGGTGAGGAAGTCCGCGGTGGTCACGGCAATCCGTGACCACCGCGGACTCATGCCCGGACCCGGCTGTGGGCCGATTCCCGGTGGAAACGCGAAACCTCCGGCCGCGGCGGTCGTCCGCCGAGGCCGGAGGTTTCGGCCGGCCACCAGGGCCGGCCGGGCTCAGGCGGCTCTGCCCGAACGGCCCGCCCCGGCCTCGCGGATCAGCTCGGCGTAGCGCCTGCCACTGCTCTTGACCGTGCGGCGCTGCGTCGCGTAGTCCACGTGGACCAGGCCGAAGCGCTTGTCGTAGCCGTACGCCCACTCGAAGTTGTCCAGCAGCGACCAGGCGAAGTACCCGGCCAGCGGCGCGCCCTTGCGGACGGCGCGCGCACAGGCGGCGAGGTGCTCCTCCAGGTACTGGGTGCGCTCCGGGTCGTGCACCGAACCGTCGGCCAGGACGACGTCCTGGTACGCCGAGCCGTTCTCGGTGACGTAGATGCGCTCGACGCCGTACTCCTCGGTCAGGCGCAGCAGCAGCTGCTCCAGGCCCTGGGCGTGCACCTCCCAGTCCATGTGGGTGTGGCGGGAGCCGGGGAGGTAGACCTGCTTGGCGTGCGGGACGGGACCGGTCGCGTCGGCGGTGACGACCTGGCGGAAGTAGTAGTTCACGCCCATCCAGTCGAGCGGTGCCGAGATGAGGTCCATGTCGCCGTCCCCGACCGGGAGTTCGACGCCGTACAGGTCGACCATGTCCTGCGGGTAGCCGCGCCCGAGGATCGGGTCGAGCCACCAGCGGTTGATGTGCCCGTCGCCGCGCACGGCGGCGGCGCGGTCCGCCTCGCGGTCGGTGGCGGCCTCCACCGGGCTCAGGTTGTTGACGATGCCGACGCGGGCGTCCGAGGACGCGGCGCGGATCGCCTGCACGGCGAGACCGTGCCCGAGGTGCAGGTGGTACGAGGCCCGTACGGCGGCGGTCAGGTCGGTGAGACCCGGCGCCATGGTGCCCTCCAGGTGACCGATCCAGGCCGAGCAGAGCGGCTCGTTGAGGGTCGCCCAGTCCTTCACCCGGTCGCCGAGGCGCTCCACGACGGCCGAGGTGTACGTGGCGAAGTGCTCGGCCGTCTCCCGGACCGTCCAGCCGCCCCGGTCCTGGAGCGCCTGCGGCAGGTCCCAGTGGTACAGCGTGGCGAACGGGGTGATTCCCGCGTCGAGGAGCCCGTCGACCAGCCGGTCGTAGAAGTCGAGCCCGGCCTTGTTGACGGGGCCGTCGCCGCCCGGGACGATCCTCGGCCAGGCGAGCGAGAAGCGGTACGCGCCCGCTCCCACCTCCTTGATCAGGCCGATGTCCTCCGGCACCCGGTGGTAGTGGTCGCAGGCCACGTCCCCGGTGTCGTTTCCGGCGATCTTGCCCGGGATGTGGGAGAAGGTGTCCCAGATCGACGGGGCGCGGCCGTCCTCCGCCACGGCGCCCTCGATCTGGTACGCGGCGGTGGCGACGCCCCAGGTGAAGTCGGCCGGGAGGGCGCTGAGGTCGTTCACGGACTTCCTTTCCGAAGTGGTCACTTGACGGCTCCCGCCGTGAGGCCCGCGACGAGGTACCGCTGGAGCAGCAGGAACCCGGCGACGATCGGGACGCTGACGACGAGCGAGGCGGCCATGACCTGGTTCCAGTACACGTCGTTCTGGGTGGCGTAGCCCTGGAGGCCGACGGCCAGGGTGCGGGTGGTGTCGTTGGTCATGACGGACGCGAAGAGCACCTCGCCCCAGGCCGTCATGAAGGCGTACACGGCGACGGCGACGATGCCCGGCACGGCGGCCGGCACGACGACCCGGAACAGGGCGCCGAGCGGTCCGCAGCCGTCCACCAGGGCCGCCTCGTCCAGATCCTTCGGGATCGAGTCGAAGTAGCCGATGAGCATCCAGATGGAGAACGGCAGCGAGAACGTCAGATACGTGAGGATCAGTCCGCCGCGCGAGCCGTACAGCGCGATGCCGGTGCTGTTCCCGATGTTGACGAAGATCAGGAACAGCGGGAGCAGGAAGAGGATGCCGGGGAACATCTGGGTGGAGAGCACCGTGACGGTGAAGACGCGCTTGCCGCGGAACTTGTAGCGGCTCACGGCGTACGCGGAGAACACCGCGATGATCACCGAGAGGACCGTCGCCGAACCCGCCACGACCAGCGAGTTGACGAAGTACCGGGCCAGCGGGACGGTGTCCCAGATGTCGAAGTACGGCTGGACCGTCAGCCCGGACGGTATCCAGTGGAACTTCCCCGAGACGTCCTGGAGCGGCTTGAGCGAACTGCTGATCATCACGTAGACGGGCAGCAGCGCGAAGGCGGCCAGGAAGGTCAGGATGACGCGGCGGGTCCAGAGGAAGGACTGCGGGGCGGCCATCGGGGACCGCCTCCGGGCCCGGGACTTCGACGCCCCGGGTGCCACGGCCGACTGGGCATTGCTAGGCATCGGTGCCCTTCCTTCCGCGTGAGGTGATGAGCAGGTAGCCGGCCGTCACGAGCAGCAGGAAGAGCAGCAGGAGGACGGACATGGCGGATCCGGTGCCGAAGTTCCAGGTGACGAACGACGACTGGTAGATGTGGATCGAGATCAGGTCCGCGTTCTCCGGCGCCGCCTTCCCGAACAGCACGTACGGGGTGTTGAAGTCGTTGAACGTCCACAGGAACAGGACGAGCACGAGGACCTGGTTGACCGGGCGCAGCGCGGGCAGGGTGATCTTGCGGATCTGCTGCCAGACGCCGGCGCCGTCGATCGCGGAGGCCTCGTACAGCTCGCGCGGGATGTTCTGGAGGCCCGCCATCACGATGAGGAAGGCGAACGGCCAGCCCTTCCAGACCGAGACGACGATCAGGGCGTAGATGCTGTTGTCACCGATCAGCCAGAAGGACGGCTGGTCGGTCAGCCCGAGCTGGTCGTGCAGCACGTGGTTGACCAGGCCGTTGTCCCGCTGGAACATGAACGCCCAGGTGATGACGGCCGCGTAGACCGGCAGGGCGTACGGCACGAGGAAGATCGCCCGGAGGAAGCCCCGGCCGCGGAAGTTCTCCTGCAGCATGATCGCCGCCGCGACCCCGAACAGCCAGGCCAGGCCGACGGCGAAGAACGTGAAGACACAGGTGACGAAGAACGAGTGGAGCAGCGCCTCGCCGATCGGGGCGTTGACGTCCACGGCGATCTTGTAGTTGTCGAAGCCGCTCCAGGGCGCTCCGCCCCAGTTGTTGATGTAGAACTGCGTGAGCTCGCGGAAGCTCATCACGATTCCGATAACCATCGGAATCACGTGGACGAGGAGTTCGAGCAGGACGGCCGGCAGGAGCAGGAGATAGGGCAGTCCGCCCTGGCGGATCCGGTCGGGGATGCGCGGCAGTCTCCTGCGCGCACCCCCGTTGCCCCGGCTCGTCACCCTGTCCGACTTTTCCGTCCGGCTGTCGGTGGTCACGGTGGCGGTCATGAGGGAGCCTTACTGCTGCATCGTCTGCTGGGCCTTTTCGAGGCGCGCCTTGACGGATTCGGTGGTCACGGGGCGTCCGGCTGCGGCGTCGGCCCACAGCTCCTTGACCGCCGTACCCACGGCCGTCTCGAACTGCGACTCGTTCGGCACCTGCGGCAGCGGGGCGGCGCTCGTGGACAGGGTGTCGCGCAGGACCTTCAGGTCGGGGGCGGAGAACGCCTCGTCGGCCTGGGCGGTCTTGACCGGCGGAATCGACCCGTAGGTCTTGTTGAGCAGCTTCTGCTCGGCGTCGCTGGTCATGAACTTCACGAACTTCTTGGCGCCGTCGATGTTCTTGGTGTTCTTGAACACCGCCATGTTGATGCCGGCGACCATGGAGTTGGTGCTCTTGCCGGTGCCCGGGGTCCCGGCGGCGACGGGGACCGGGGCCGCGCCCCAGTCCTCGGGCTTCATGCCCTGGGAGGCGAAGGTGGAGGCGGCGGCCTGCCACAGCACCATCGCGGTCTTGCCCTTGGCGAAGTCCGTCAGGGACTGGTTCTGGGCGTACTCCGCGTTGCCCGGAGCGATGATCTTGTCCTTGGCCATGAAGTCGATGTACTGCTTCACGGCGGCGACGGCACCGTCGGAGGTGAAGGTCGCCTTGCCCGACTTGTCGAAGAAGTCCGCGCCGTGCTGCTGGCCCAGGACGAAGGTCTGGTGGATGTTGTTGGAGAGGTTGGAGCCCTCGGCGCCCAGCCCCCACTTGCCGTCCTTGGAGAGCTTCTTGCCGTCCGCGACCAGCTCGTCCCAGGTGGTCGGCGGCTTGCTGATGCCCGCCTCCGCGAAGCTCTTCTTGTTGTAGTAGAGGGCGTACGCGAGGGAGTACAGCGGCACCGCGGAGGGGTCCTTGTCCGCCGCGCCGGCCGAGGCGACCGCCGACTCGACGAAGCGGTCCCGGCCGCCGATCGCGTCGAAGTTCTCCTTGTTCCAGGGGAGCAGCGCGCCCGTCGCCTGAAGCGATGCCGACCAGGTGTTGCCGATGTTCAGCACGTCCGGGCCCTGCCCCGACGTGGTGGCGGCGAGGATCCGGTTGAGCAGATCGGCCCAGGGCACGACCTCCAGCTTGACCTTGATGCCGGTCTGCTTCTCGAACTTCTTCAGCTCGGGGGTGAGGATCTTCTTGTCGGCCTCGATGCTGGGGCCCTGGTTGGACGCCCAGTAGGTGAGGGTCTTCGGCGAATCGTTGCTGCCGCCCGAGGCGGACGAACCGCCTCCGCAGCCGGTGACGCCGGCGGCGATGGAGATCGCGAGGGTGACTGCTGCTGCGGCTCTGACGTTGCGCATGCTGGATGGCCCCTTTCCGGGGAGGAAGGCCGTGTTCGAGAACCGAACGGTCTTCAGGACTTAATTTATGACGTGATTTAAGAGGTGAGAGAAGGTCGCGTCAAGTCCCGCGGTCACGGTATGTTGCGGGAAGGGAAGGAGCCACATGGCTGAGCGCAACAGACGGACCGTGCGTGACCTGCGACGGGGCAACCGGGCAAGGGTATTGCAACGGTTGTATTTCGACGGCCCGCTGAGCCGCCAGGAGCTCGGTCCCGCCACGGGGCTGAGCTCGGGTTCCATCAGCAACGTTGTTACGGAACTTGATGCCGAGGGCCTCCTGGAGGAGGCCGGAGTCGTCGATTCCGACGGCGGCCGCCCCCGCACACTGCTGCGCGTCGCGCCCGGGGGCGGTCTCCTGATCGGCATCGACATCGGGGAGACCCGGATCAGGGTGGAGCTCTTCGATCTCGCCCTCACCGAACTCGCCCGCACCGAAAGGCTGCTGGCCCAGCACGGTTACGACGTCAGCCGCATCGTCGGCCACGTCCGCAGCGGGGTCGCCGATGTGCTGCGCGATGCCGGGGCCGATCCGCGCCGGCTGCTCGGCATCGGGATCGGCGTCCCGGGAATCATCGAGCGGGACGCCCCGGAGGGCGCCGTCGGCGATGTGGGCTCCGTCGTCCACGGCCAGACGATCGACTGGAGCGCCGTCCCCTTCGAGCAGCTGCTCCGTGCGGCCGTCCGGGTCCCGCCCGAGGTGCCGTTCTTCATCGACAACGGCGCCAAGACGCTGGGCCAGGCCGAGATGTGGTTCGGCGGCGGCCGGGGTGCGGGAGCCTCGGCCATCGCGCTCATCGGCTCCGGCGTCGGAGCCTGCGTGAACCACGGCGACCTGCTCGACGAGGACCGCAGCAGCATGGCCCTCGAATGGGGTCACACCACCGTTCAGCTGCGCGGACGCCGCTGCCGGTGCGGCTCCATCGGCTGCCTGGAGGCGTACGCGGGCGCGGAGGCGATGCGCGAGCGCTGGCACGAGGCGGGTGGCCCGCTCGCCGCCGACGCCGACGACGAGACCGCGCTCGCCGCGCTGCTGGCCGCGGCCTACCCCGGCCCCGGCGGCGAGCCCGACCCGCTGGCGGTGTCACTCCTGGACGAGACGGCCGAATGCCTGGGCGCCGCGCTGGGCGACCTGATCAACCTCTTCCTGCCCGAACGCATCCTGCTCGGCGGCTGGGCGGGCCTGCTGATCGGACCGCACCTGCTGCCGGACATCCGCCGCTACGCCCAGGAGTACGCGCTCCGGCACGCCGCGGCCCGCACCACGATCGAGATGGGCCGCCTCGGCCCCGACGCGGTCACGGTCGGCGCCGCGACGCTGCCGCTCGCCGACTTCCTCGCCAGGGGCGGCAGCCGCCCGGCCCCCGAGCCCCGGCCCAGCGCCCTCGCGCCGGGATTCCGGACCGCCGCGGACGCCGTACGCAAGCGGGAGCACCCGCACACCGCTTCGGACGCGACGGGCTGAGGGGGCGTGAACGGCGGCGCGGCGTGGCGCGCGGGCGGCGGCGTGGACGGCGCGGGGACCGGCGTGACGCGGCGTGGGACGGGCCCCGGACGGGGTGGGCGGGGCCGGCGCCGTTCCGGTGGCGTACGGGCTGTTCGCCGGGTACGGCGGTGTACGGGCCGTTCGCCGGGTACGGGTCAGTGCGGCGAGGACGACGACCGGCCCGTGGGACGCCACGCGGCCGGCCAGACCACGTCCCGGGCCACGGACCCCGGGACGCCGAGATCGGCCCGAGCGTGCGCGACGTAGCGGTCCCGAGCCTGGCGGAACTCCAGATACGCCTGGTCCCAGTCCTGTTCGGCCTCCGTGGCGATCCCGCGGGCCAGGCACTCAAGCCGCCACACACAGTGGTCCAGCGTCTTCGAGGCGGTGTTCGCCTCGGTGTCACCGAGCAGCGCGAGCGTCTCGGAGAGCGCGGACCGGCGGGCCTCCAGCGCGCCGAGCTCCACGAGCATGCCGGGTGCCGGCTCCGGAGACGTCGGGCCCGGTGTCAGGCCGCGGGCGGCGGCCAGGGTCCGGTATCCGGCCGCCAGTTCCTTGACGGCGTGGGCGTACTCGGCGTAGGCCGTCAACCGGCGTTCGTCCCACCGCACGGCCTGCTGCCTGCGCCACCTGGTCCGCTCGTTGAGGCTGGTCATCACGTACGACATGAGCGCCCCGAGGGCGACACCCGCGAGAGGGAGTATCCGGTCGGCCAGACTCACAGGGAACTCCGATCAGGTGGCGCGACGGCGCGGCGACCGCCCGATACTTTCCGCGGCGGCCGTGATCGCGCAACCCCGGACGTCGCGGGCCCGGTACGGACTCCTCGCCCCGGACAGCTCCTCCGACTCCTCGCGCCCGGCGGCTCCTACGCCGAGTCCCGCACCACCAGCGCCGGTTCGAAGATCACGGAGGTCGTCGCCCCGTCCGGCTTCGCCAGCCGTTCGATGAGCAGCCGGGCCATCTCGGCGGCCATCGCCTCGACGGGCTGCCGGATCGTGGTCAGGGGCGGGCGGCAGGCGGACGCCGCGCTGCTGTCGTCGAACCCGATCACCGCGACGTCCTCCGGCACCCGTTTCCCGTGTTCCCGCAGGACGTGGCAGGCGCCCACCGCCATCAGGTCGTTGGCCGCGAACACCGCGTCCACGTCCGGATGTTCGACCAGCAGCCGCTCCATCGCGGCCTCGCCGCTCTCCTGGGTGAACTGCCCCTCCGCGATCGGGATGTACGGGTGCCCGAGCCCCGTCATCGTGTCGCGGAAGCCCGCCAGCCGTTCCTGCCCGGCGGGTACGTCGAGCGGGCCGGTGATGGTCGCGATGCGGCGGCAGCCCCGCGCCAGCAGATGCTCGGCCGCCAGCCGCGCCCCGTCCTGGTGGGCGAGGTCGACATAGCTGATCCGGACCGGGCGGGCCGGCCGCGCGTACAGCACCGCGGGCAGCCCCGCGTCCGTCAGCAGACCCGGCAGCGGGTCCTCCGCGTGCGTCGAGACGACCAGCGCGCCGTCGGCGCTGCCCTGGCGGAGGAACGAGACCACGTCCTCCCGGGCCCGTGACGTCTCGGCGAACATCAGCACCGGGTGCATGCCGCGGGGCCGCAGGTAGTTGACCACTCCGGTCACCACCCGGCCGAAGAACGGGTCCGCGAACACCTGTGCGGTGAACGCGGAACCGCTGTCGGGCTCGCCGGCCTCCGCTGGCCCGGAGCCGGACGGGCGCGCCCCGTCCGCCGGTTCGCTCTCCACCCCGGCGCCCGAGACCACCAGCGCGATGGCGTCGGTGCGCCGGGTCACCAGCGAGCGCGCCGCGCGGTTGGGGGCGTATCCGGTGCTGGCGACCGCCCGGCGCACGGCCTCCTGGATCACCGGATCGACATTGCGTACTCCGTTGATCACCCGGGAGACGGTGGCGCGGGAGACTCCGGCCGCCCTCGCCACGTCCTCCAGGGTGGGTGTACCGGCCGAGCGCAGATCATCCGTCATGAGCGCATTTATAGCACCGACGGAGAGCGCTCTCCATTACGGTGCGGCGCCTCCGGAACACCGGTGCCCGGCGAGGGTGCCGCCCCGGTCGCCGTCAGCGTCGCGCTGAGCGGCAGTTCGCCCGCCGAGCGGCCGGCCAGCAGCGTGAACCCGCCGGGCTCCGTCTCCCAGCCGTGCCGCTCGGCCGACCAGTGCGCCAGGGCCCGCCCGGACACCCGCACCACCGCGACCACGCTCTCCCCGGGCCTCGCGCGGACGGCCGCGTATCCGATCAGCCGGCGCACCGGGCGTTCCACCGCGGACCCGCTCCTGGCGAGATAGACCTGGACCACCTCGCGGCCGGACCGGCGGCCCGTGTTGCGCACCCGTACCCGTACGTCGAACGGCTCCCCGGCCCGTACCCCGGCGGGGGCGGTCAGCTCCTCGTACTCCCACTCCGTGTAGCCCAGCCCGTGGCCGAACCAGTAGGCGGGCGCGGAGCCGGAGCGCAGCCAGGCCCGGTAGCCGATGTGCTGGCCCTCCTCGTAGCGCAGCCGCCCGTCGGGGGCGGGCAGGGTGTCGAGCACCGGTACGTCCTCCTGGGCGGCGCCCCAGGTGGTCGGCAGCCGGCCGCCCGGTTCCGCCCGGCCGAACAGTACGTCCGCCAGCCCGCCGCCGGCCTCCTGCCCCGGGAACCAGGCGAGCAGCAGTGCGGGCACCCGGGAGTGCCAGGGAAGGGCGACCGGGCCGCCCGAGTTGACCACGACCACCGTGCGCGGGTTGGCCCGCACCACGGCCCGGACGAGCGCGTCCTGCCCCTCGGGCAGTTCGAGGCTCTCGCGGTCGTGCCCCTCGGACTCGCTCTGCTCGGTGGTCCCCACGACCACCACGGCGACCTCCGCGGCCCGTGCGGCGGCCACGGCCTCCGCGAGCGCGGCGGACGCGTCCCCGGCGGGCGGGGCGGCGGCGAGGATCGTCGCGACTCCGGAACGCGGCGCGAGCGAGCGCAGCGCCACCACCTCCACCTCCTCGTCCGCCGCGAGTTCGGTCCGCGCGGCGTGCTCGGGCGGCGCGACGTGGACCCGGGTCGGATCGTCACTGTCCAGCGGGAAGGTCCCGGCCAGCACCTCCCGGCCGCCGACGGACAGCGAGATGTCGCCCCAGCCGCCCACCGCCCAGGTCCACACCCCGCCCACGGGCGGCCGGACCAGGGCCCGGATCTCCACGGCCGCGGCGCCCTCGACCGTGACGGAGGGCTCCACGATCCGGCCGGACAGCCGGTGCTCCGCGTGGAGTTCGGCCCCGCTCGCGTCCAGCAGCCGCACGAGCACGCCCGGTTCCCCCGACCGGGGGTCGCGCGACCAGTCCCGGCCGAGGGGGCGCGGCAGCGGCGACGGCGGCAGCCCGGGCCGGTAGGTCACCCGCACGTCCCCGCCCAGCGCCTCCTGGATCCCCGCCAGCGGAGTGACCACGGAGTCGGGAAAGACCTCCGCGCTGCCGCCGCCCTGGATCCGTACCGCAGAGGCGTGCGGGCCGATCACCGCGACCGTGCGCAGTGCCGCCGGATCGAGCGGGAGCAGCCGCCCGTCGTTGCGGAGCAGCACCGAACCGGCGGCGACGGCGCGGCGCAGCAGGGCGTGCCGGGCGGCGGGGGCCACCGCGGGCCGCCTGACCGGCCCGGGGGAGCCGAGCGCGCCCACGCGTCGCGCCAGCCGAAGCAGCCGCCGCACCTTGTCGTCGACCACCTCCGCGGGGACGAGCCCCCGCTCCAGGGCGGCGAGCAGGCCGGCCGCCCAGGGGCCGTCGGGTCCGGGCATCGCCAGGTCCTGTGCGGAGCGGGCGGTGTCCAGGAGGGTCCGTACGCCTCCCCAGTCCGAAACGACGGTCCCGTCGAATGCCCAGTCGCTCTTGAGAGGGCTCTCCAGCAGCGGGGACGCGGACATCGTCACGCCGTCGACCTTGTTGTACGCCGACATCACGGCCCAGACCCCGGCCTCCACCGCGGCCTCGAAGGGGGCGAGGTAGACCTCGTGCAGGGTCTGCTCGTCCATGCGGACGTCGACGGTCAGCCGGTCCGTCTCGGCGTCGTTGGCGACGAAGTGCTTGGCGGTGGCGGCGACCCCGCCGGACTGGATGCCCCTGATGAGCGCGGCCCCGGTCCGCCCGGTGAGCAGCGGGTCCTCGGAGAAGCACTCGAAGTGCCGCCCGCCCAGCGGGGAGCGGTGCAGGTTGAGGGTCGGGGCGAGGACCACGTCCACCCCCTTGCGGCGGGCCTCCGCGGCGAGCAGCGCGCCGAGGTCCGTGAGCAGCCGCTCGTCCCAGGAGGCGGCCATCGCGGTCGGGGAGGGGAGCACGAGCGAGGTCTCGCGCTCGTCCCACGTCTCGCCACGCACCCCTGCGGGTCCGTCGGAGAGGGTGAGGGCGCGCAGTCCGACAGCCGGTTCGGGGTGGGTGCGCCAGGTGCTCCCGCCGGTCAGCAGACGCACCTTCTGCGTGGCGTCGAGCTTCTCCAGCAGCGGATCGATCTCTTCGTCCGTCATGACGGCCATGTCCCTTCACCCCAGCGCTCCCCGTAGCCGGAGAGCGCTCTCCCGTCGTACCTGGGTCAGCGTCGCTGGCCGACGTCGACCGTGTCAATGGGGAACGGTTGCGCGGGGGTTGAAGCGGGTTACCGGCCGCGCTCTTGTCATCACCCGTTGTCAGCACATAAGTTGACCGCTTGCGACGTGTCCTACTGTCAGTGGGGGAGCCAAGTCATGGCCGCGAACGGACGGCACCGCAGATATCAGCCGAGCCGCATCAACCGCGCCTCGATGCTGGTCACAGCGGGCGGTGCGGGACTAGCACTCCCGCTGATCACGGCCGCGTCGGCGGGTGCGGCATCGGGTGATGTCTGGGAGAAGGTGGCCGCGTGCGAGTCCACCGGAAACTGGCACATCAACAACGGTAACGGCTATTTCGGCGGGCTCCAGTTCACCCGGTCGACCTGGTCGGCGTACGGCGGCGCGGAGTACGCGCCACGCGCCGACCTGGCCAGCAGGGACCAGCAGATCGCCATCGCGGAGAAGGTCCTGAAGGGTCAGGGGCCGGGCGCCTGGCCGGTCTGTTCCGCGCGGGCGGGACTGGCGCGGGGCGGTGACTCTCCCGACATCAGCCCGCAGACCGAGCGGACGACCAAGGTCGCGGCGCCGAAGCGGGCGGCCACCGAAGCCAAGGCCACCGAAGCCAAGTCCTCGACACCCGCGAAGGCCCGGACGAAGCAGACCCCGGCGGCCGGTACGCCGACATCGGTGCCGGGCAAGCGCGACTCGTACACCGTGGCGAGCGGCGACTCGCTCTCCGGGATCGCGGCCGACCGCGACCTCGGCGCCTGGCAGCGGCTGTACTCGGCGAACCGCAAGGTCGTCGGTGACGACCCGGACCTGATCTTCCCCGGCCAGCGGCTGAGCCTCGACCTGGCCGGGACCCCGAGGGCGGGCACGAAGAGCGCCCCCAAGGCCGATCCGAAGCCGGCGGCCCGGCCGGCCGCGCCGAAGCGGACGACGCAGCCCGCACCGAAGCGTGCGCACCCCGAGCAGACGGCCAAGCCGTCGCACCCCAAGCCGGTTGCACAGCCCAAGCAGCAGGCCCGGCCCGCACCTAAGAAGACCGAGACCCACAGGACCGAGACCCACAGGACCGAGACCCACAAGGCCGAGGCCCACAAGAAGACCGAGACCCACAAGAAGACCGAGACCCACAAGAAGACCGAGGCCCACAAGAGCGGGCACACCGCGAAGCACGCCGGGATCACGGCCCCGGTCGAAGCCCGCACCGGCACCCAGTACCGGCAGTCCGGTGCCTGGTCGAGCGGATACCACACGGGCGTCGACTTCCCCGTGCCCACCGGCACCTCGGTCAAGGCGATGTCTTCCGGCACGGTCGTCACGGCAGGCTGGGGAGGGGCGTACGGCTACCAGATCGTCATCCGGCACAGTGACGGCAAGTACAGCCAGTACGCGCACCTGTCGGCGCTCCACGTGCGCGCCGGACAGCGGGTAGGTGAGGGCCAGCGCATCGCCCGCTCCGGCGCCACCGGCAACGTGACGGGTCCGCACCTGCACTTCGAGGTCCGCACCGGCCCCGAGTACGGCTCCGACATCGACCCGCTGGCCTACCTCAGGGCGGGCGGCGTCAAGGTCTGAACGGTCCCGCCCCGACCGGCGTCATCGGCCGTCACGGCTGTGGCGCCGGCAGCGGCGGGCGAGGCGGTGGACCCGGCGGGCGATCCGCCGCGCTCCGCGCCGACGGTGTGCGGCGGCCGCGGGCACGGACCGAACTCGACCTGCACCGACCGGAGCTCCGGCGGGGTCCGAACAGCCGGCGACGGCCGGCTGGGAAACGTTTCCGGAATCGATGGCTCCGGCCCCGCGGGCCCGGGGAACGCCACCGCGCCCCGCGGCGCCCCGGCCTGCTGCCGTACTGCGCCCGCCGGGTCCGGGGAGCCGGCGGGCCCGCCGAAATCCCGGGCCTCCGTGCCGGGCCCGGGTGAAGCACCGGGTCCGGGGATTTCGGCAGGCCCGGTTGAGGCACCGGAACCGGGCCCGGCGGGTGAGCCGGGGGCGCCCGGAGCCTCGTCCGCGTTCCTCACGGCCTGCCGCGCGCCGCCTGCCGCCGCCTCCTCGGCCCGCCGGCGCTCCGCGCCCATCCGTTCCGTGGTGAGCAGGATCAGCCCGCCGGCCGCGACTATGCCGCAGCCGAGGGCGAGCATGGCGCCCGCGGTGCCGTGCCGGAACGACTCACCGAACAGCGTGAGGCCGACGACCGCCGCGACCACCGGATTCACCACGGTGACCGTGGCGAGCGGGGCGGTCAGACCCGCGCCCCGGTACGCGGCCTGCGACAGCAGCAGCCCGGTGGCGGCGAGGGCCGCGATCACCAGCAGGGCGGGCAGCCCGGTCCCCACAGAGCCCGAGGTCCACTCCATGGCCACGGTCTTCGTGAACACGGAGGCGATACCGAACGCCACACCGGCGGCTGCGGCCAGGACCACGCTCCGCATCACCGGCCGGCGCATCGCCTTCGAGAGCAGGGCGAGCGCCGCCACCGCGCCGAACGTCACCGAGCCGAGCATCAGCTGCTGCGGGCCGCCCAGGGTGTGCGCGTCGGAGCTTCCGGTGAGCGCGAGCAGACCCGCCAGCCCGACGGTCGCCATGACCGCGCCGCGCCAGGCCGTCGCCCCGGCCCTGCGGTGGACGAAGAGGGCGGCCATCGGCAGGGCGAAGACGATGGTCAGGGCGCCCAGCGGCTGCACGAGGCTGAGCGGACCGTAGGCCAGCGCGACCACGTGCAGAAGCGCTCCCACGCCGTTCAGCGCGACCGCGGCCCACCAGACCCGGTTGCGCAGCGGAGCGAGCGAGCGGCCGTCGGAGGCCGTGGCGACGCGCTCCTGGACGATCGCGCCGGCCGCGTAGGCGACCGCGGAGACCAGTGACAGCAGCACGGACAGCGCGAGGGAACTCATGTACACCACGATGGCCCTTCAAAGCCGCCGCGTCGTCGTCCCTGAGACGGCGATCCGGCGTACTGCTTTGGTAGTACGGCAGTGGTTACGGTGTCCTCCTCCCGACGGTAGTCCCCCCTGCGACCGACGTCAGAACGATCATCCCGTACGGATACGGTGGACCGCGAGCCGTGGCACTCCTGGTGTCCGCGGCGTCACGACAGGTGGCCGGAAGAGTGGAGGGGCAGCGCGATGGAAGAGCCGGGAGCGGCCTCGGTGAGCGCGTTCTTCGCGCTCGGGGCGGCCCCGTCGCCGGACGAGGGACACCGCGCGCTGACCCGCCTGTACGAAGGCGACACGGAGCCGCTGACCTCCCGCATCGACACCGTCGCCGAGCGGCTCTGCACGGCCGAGCGCCGGGTGGCCGCCTCCGTCGCGCAGCTGGGCCTGGCCGCACGGCTGTGGTCCTGCGCGCTGGGCCCCGCGGCACTCTCGGGCCGTTTCCCGGACCTGCGGCCGGAGAACCTCCACTGGGACCCGAGCCGGCCGGCGCCCGAGGACCTGTGGACGGACTCCGCCGAGCTGCTGCCCGGCACCGCGGCCCGGATCAGGGACGTCGTCCAGTACGGCCATCTCGAACCGCTCGCCGCGGCGATCCGCCGCGACACGGCGGTCTCGCCCCGACTTCTGTGGGGCAACGCCGGATCCGCACTGGCCGGAACCGTACGCCAGCTGACCGGCTGGGCGCGTACGCACGGCAGGCCGGACGTCGCCGCCCGCGCCAGAGCCCTGGCGGCCGAACTCTTCGACCACCACGAGCTGCGCGATACCGGCGCCCCGCACGGCCCGGGATTCCGCCGGACCACCTGCTGCCTCTACTACCGCGTTCCGGGCGGCGGCCTGTGCGGCGACTGCGTCTTCGACAGCGCGCCCGGAGCGGCGGCGCGCGTATAGACCGTGTCCGATTCCCGCCCACTCGACCGTCCCGGCCGGTTCCGTGACCCGGACTACGCCCGCCAGTCCGACCGCTGGGAGGAGCGCTTCGCGCCGAGCGCGCGCCGAGGCGACCGCCACGACGAACGGCCCGAGGAACAGCAGCGTCGCCGCCACGCCGAGCGGGAGGCGGCCCACCGCGCAGTAGAAGGCCACGTTCATCACGGCCATCGCCGCGCCGTAGAGGACCATGCCGGCCCATTCCCGCCGCGTGTGGCCACGGCCCCTCGGACGCACCAGCACCATCAGGACGAGGGCGGCGCAGAGTTGCCCCCCGGCCATGGCAAGGCGCTGGCGGGATGCCTGATCCAGAACGAGATCGGGACCGAATAGGACCGCGTGCACCGGGTCGGTCTGTGCGGCTGCTTGTAGCGGCGGAGCGCGCTTCAGTCCGAGGCTGCCGTGGGCGTCGGCCGCGGAGAGACCGACGCGCCGGTCGTCCGGGCACGGCCCGGCGCCGAGTGCCCAGAGGGCGCCTCCCTGCCTACCGAGTCCCTGGTCGCGGGCGTGCTGAAGGGCGGCGTGGCGGGGGTGCCTCCTGCCCCGTGCCGCGCCGATGTGCCGCCGGTTTTCCCGGTGTTGTTCCCTCCGAAGAGTCGAATGTCATGCACCTGGACAGGGCCGTATCGGTCGTGCTGTCATGCCAACTGCCAATCCTTCCAACGTTGTACATCCTGTTGCAACGAGCCGCCACCCTTCCTCACAAGGAGGATCCGTGCGCATCAGAAAGAAGCTTGTCCTGCTGCTGGCCGCCGTCGTCGGCGCCGCGGGACTGTCCGCCGTACCCGCCGCCTCCGCGGCGGACCAGGACCCCGGGAGCCCGGCCGACGTGCATGGGCTCAAGGGGGAGTACTACACCCAGTCCGCCCCGGGAGCCTTCGACTTCGGTGAGCTGAAGGCCACCGGATTCGACCCGGGCATCGACTTCCAGAGTCTGGAGTCGCGGCTGTCCTCGGCCACCGGGCAGGCCGACGACGCCAGCATCCGGTGGACCGGGAAGATCGTGCCGGAGAAGTCCGGCGCCCACACCTTCTCCATGATCGGGGACAACGGTTTCCGTCTCTGGATCGACGGGAAGCCGGTCATCGATCACTGGGTCGACGACTGGGAGAAGGAACAGACTTCCGAGCCGGTCGAGTTGACCGCGGGCAAGGCCTACGACTTCAAGGTCGAGTACTTCGAGCACGAGGGCGGCTCGAACCTCCACCTCAAGTGGACCGAGCCCGGCGGTACGAAGGTCCCGGTGCCGCAGTCCGCCTTCCGGCTGCCCGACGACTTCGCGTACGACGGGGCCATCGCCGCCACCGTGCTCGCGGACGGCCGCACTCTCAAGCTGGACTTCGCGCAGAAGCTCGGGAAGCTCCCGGCCGGCCTGGTGAACCACCTCGACGCCGTGATCGGTGGCGCCGAGTGGCCGCTCGGCGCGGTCAAGGCCGACCCGAAGGACCCGCGCAGCCTGACCGTCGCCCTCAAGGAACCGGTCGTCGGCAACAAGGCCGGCAACGCGACCGGTCTGGCCGACATCCGCTACGACGGCGACGGCGCCCTGGCCGGTGAGGACGGCAAGCAGGTCGGCGCCTTCTGGTCCAGCGGGCCGAACCACTCCACGCACGAGCTGAGCACGAAGTGGGCCGAAGAGGTGGGGCCGAAGAACGCGCTCCCCGAGTACCCGCGTCCCCAGCTCACCCGTGACAACTGGCAGAACCTCAACGGCTCCTGGGAGTTCGCCGCGGCGAAGGCGGGGGAGCGGCCCCCGGTGGGCAGGAAGCTCGGCGAGAAAATCCTCGTCCCGTATCCGGTCGAATCCCAGCTCTCCGGGATCGAACGGCACGAGGACCGCATGTGGTACCGCCGTACCTTCACCGTGCCCAAGAACTGGAAGGTCGGCTCGGGCAAGCGGCTCCAGCTCAACTTCGGCGCGGTCGACTGGCAGGCCGAGGTGTACGTCAACGGGCACAAGGTCACCGAACACAAGGGCGGCTACGACAAGTTCAGCGCCGATGTCACCGACGCGCTGAAGCCCGGCCGCACCCAGGAGCTGATCGTCGGCGTCTACGACCCGACCGATGCCGAGGACGGCGAGAACCCGCCGATGGGCAAACAGCGCCTCGACCCCAGCGGCATCTGGTACACCCCGTCCTCCGGCATCTGGCAGACCGTCTGGATGGAGCCGGTCGCCGCCGACCACGCGGACTCGCTGAAGATCACCCCGGACGTCCCCGGCAAGAGCGTCGCCGTCGAGGTACGCGGCGCACGTGACGGCGTCCCCGTCACCGCGACCGCGTACGACGGCAAGCGCAAGGTCGGCACGGCCACCGGGCGGACCGGATCCGCCCTGAAGGTGCGGATCCCGGACCCGCACCTGTGGTCCGCCGACGATCCGCACCTCTACCAGCTCAAGGTCTCCGTCGGCTCCGACCGGGTCGGCAGCTACTTCGGGATGCGGTCCATCGCCGTCGAGAAGGTGAACGGCACCCCGCGCACCGTTCTCAACGGCAAGCCGGTCTTCCTGATGGCCACCCTCGACCAGGGGTTCTGGCCGGACGGGCTGCACACCGCGCCCACCGACGAGGCACTCGCGTACGACCTGAAGATGCACAAGGCGATGGGCTTCAACTCGGTGCGCAAGCACATCAAGGTCGAGCCCGACCGCTGGTTCTACTGGGCGGACAAGCTGGGCCTGATGGTCTGGCAGGACATGCCGGCGATGAACACGGTGAACCCGTCGGCCGCCGCCCGCACCGAGTACGAGCACGAGATGAAGGAGATGATCGACGAACACTCCAGCCACCCGTCCGTCGTCATGTGGGTCACCTTCAACGAGGGCTGGGGCCAGTACGACGAGGCCCGCATCGCCGACCAGGCCAAGTCCTGGGACCCGACGCGCCTGGTCAACAGCATGTCCGGGATCAACCTGGGCGTCGACGGCGGCACCGGGGACATCATCGACGAGCACGGCTACCCGAGCCCGGCGCTGCCGAAGCCGGACGGTCAACGTGCCCTGATCAGCGGCGAGTACGGCGGACTGGGTCTGGCGGTACCCGGCCACGCCTGGGCCGTGCAGCAGTCGTACATCGCCGTCGACCCGGCCACCTACACGGACGACTACCTCGCCAAGCTCGACGAGGTGCACGCGCTCGCCTGCAAGGGCAGCAACGGCGCCGTGTACACGCAGATCTCCGACGTGGAGGGCGAGTTGAACGGTCTGCTCACCTACGACCGCAGGGTCGTCAAACCCGATGTGAAGCGGGTGCACGACGCCCAGCAGGCGTTGATCCACGACGCCTCGCAGCCCGACGTGGCGGGATGCCCCACCGGCTGATCCGTACGACCCGCTCCGGCCCGGCCCTCGCGGGCGGGCCGGAGCGGGTCCGTCCGCCCTCTTGACGGGGGCTGACGGGGAACCAAGAATGATCGCGCTCTGACAACGTTGTCCGAAGGAGTATTCCCATGCACCGGACCCCACGGCCGCGACTGCGCGGCCCGGCGGCCGCACTCGCGGCCGCAGCCCTCCTGGGCGGTGTCCTCACCACGGGGGCCACGGCCGAGGCCGCGCCGCGCAACGACGGCCGGCTGACCGACCTGGTCAACCCGTTCATCGGCACCCAGAACGAGGGCAACACCTACCCCGGCGCCTCCGTGCCCTTCGGCATGGTGCAGCTCTCTCCGGACACCGGCCACAACACCGGTTACGACTACGGCGAGAACCACATCCGCGGCTTCTCCGCCGTCCATCTCTCCGGCGTCGGCTGCGGACTCGGCGGCGATCTGCCGACCCTGCCCACCACAGGCGACGTCACCGAGACCGACTACGCGAAGTACGCGGCCGAGTTCAGCCACGACGACGAGAAGGCGAGCCCCGGCTACTACAAGGTCGGGCTCAAGACCGGCATCGACGCCGAGCTGACAGCCTCGAAGCGCACCGGCGTCCAGCGCTACACCTTCCCGGCCACAGACAAGGCCAACGTCCTGCTCAACGCGGGCCAGTCGCTGCACAAGACGCTCTCGTCCAAGGTCGAGATCCTGGACAGCCGCACCGTGCGCACCGCGATCACCGGCAGCGGCTTCTGCCAGGACACCAAGCCGTACACGGTCTACACGGTCACCCACTTCGACCGGCCGTTCACCACCTCCGGCACCTGGAACGGCGACACCGTCACCGAGGGCTCGAAGACGTCCTCCGCCACCGACGCCCGCAACGGCGCCTGGCTGCGCTTCGACACCAGCAAGGACCGCACGGTCGAGGCCACCACCGCCCTGAGCTACGTCGACGCCAAGGGCGCCGCGCTCAACCTCCGCGCCGAGGGCGGCCGCAGCTTCGACCACGTCGAGCGCGCCGCCCAGCGCGACTGGGAGAACCGCCTCGAAGGCGTGAAGGCGCAAGGAGGCAGCGACGAGCTGCGCCGGACCTTCTACTCCTCGCTCTACCGGTCCTTCCTCGCGCCCAACGTCGGCAGCGACGTGGACGGCCGCTACACCGGCTGGGACCAGAAGAAGCACCGCGCCGTCGATGCCCACGGAGCCTTCACCTACTACCAGAACTGGTCGCTCTGGGACACCTACCGCACTCAGGCCCAGCTCCTCTCGCTGCTCGCCCCGCGCGAGTCCCGCGACATGGCGATATCCGTCCTGCGGATCGACGCCGAGAGCGGCTGGCTCCCCAAGTGGGGCTACGGCACGGTCGAGACGAACATCATGACCGGCGACCCGGTCACCCCCTTCCTCACCAACGCCTACCAGCAGGGACTGCTGAAGGGGTACGAGGAGCAGGCGTACCGCGCACTGAAGAAGAACGCGGACGGTGTGCCGCCCACGGACTCCGCCCCGGTCGGCAGGGAGGCCAACGCCGAGTACCTGAAGGACGGCTTCGCCCCGTACATCAAGGACCGTCCGCACGCCAAGCCCGGCGACTCCGACTACGACCACGGCGCCTCCGCCACCCTGGAGTACGCCCTGTCCGACGGAATGCTCGCCGAGATGGCCCGCGACCTCGGCCACAGGGCCGACGCCGCCCGGTACGGCGCGCGCGCCCAGAACTACCGGAAGATCTTCGACCCGTCGACCGGCTTCTTCCGCGCCCGCGACGCCGCCGGAGCCTTCACCGGACCGGTCGACCCGGCCGAGAGCGAGGGCTTCCACGAGGGCACGTCCTGGCAGTACCAGTGGATGGTGCCGCAGGACACCCCCGGCATGGTCGACCTGATCGGTGGCAAGGACGCCGCCAACCAGCGGCTCGACTCCTTCTTCGCGTACGACAAGCTGCTGGCCGACCCCGCGAAGACCGCCCGTGAGGTCTGGGTCAACGGCCCGTACGCGTACTACAACGCCGACAAGTACAACCCGCAGAACGAGCCCGACCTCATCGCCCCGTACACCTACCTCTCCACCGGCCAGCCGTGGAAGACGACCGACGTGGTCCACGCGGCCCTGACGCTCTTCACCAACGGTCCGACCGGCATGACGGGCAATGACGACCTGGGCACCATGTCCGCCTGGATGGTGCTGTCCTCGATCGGGGTCTTCCCGGTCCAGCCCGGTACCGATACCTGGGGCCTGTCCACGCCCGCGTTCGAGCGCGTCGACATCAAGCTCGACCGCCGGTACTACCCGCGCGGCTCGCTCACGGTGAGCGCCCCCGGCGCCTCGGACACCGACCGCTACATCCAGTCGGCCCGGCTCGACGGTGCGAATCAGTCGCGCACCTATCTGACCACGGACGACATCCGCTCGGCCCGCTCGCTCTCCTTCACGGTGGGCGACGCACCGTCGGCCTGGGGCACCTCGCCCGAGGACGCTCCGCCCGCGCTCGGCTGACCCGGCCGGTCCGCGGCAACGCCGGACGCCCTTCCCCCCGCACCACGGGGGAAGGGCGTCCGGCGTTCGGGGTTCAGCGGGGGAGCGGGGGGCCGATCGCCTCGGCGACGGTCGCGAAGACCGGCAGCGCACTGTCGAGGCCCAGCACCCCGATGAGCCGCTCCATGAACGGGGACGGCTCCGCGAGCCGCAGCCGGGGGCCCAGCAGGGTCTGCCCCTGGAGCAGCACGTTGACCGTCGTCGAGTCCGCGAAACTCACGTCCGAGAGGTCGACGACGACGGGGCCTTCCCCGCTCGCGGCCGCGCTCTCCAGGGCCGCGCCGAGCGGGGCGACGTTGTCGATGTCGAGATCGCCGGTCACGGCGAGCACCAGCGCACCCCGGTCCTCGCGTGGGACGATTCTCATGGCTCTGCCGGCACTGGGGGATGGGAGCACGGTCACCTCATGACGCACTGGACGGCGGGGGAGAACACCGGTTGACGCGGACGGTCCGGTGCATGTCCGTCCTGCTCGCGGCGGGTGGAGGACAACGATAGAAGTAATAGTTGCCATTTGACAACATTCTCCGTGGAGCAACAATCTGTACTTGAACGATCAATGGACGCATCCCCTCGGGGCGTACCTCGGAAACGCTGGAGCAGAGGCCCGATGAAGCTAGTGCCGCGTCAGCCTGGGCTAGGCGCTGTCCGCGATGTCGTCACGGAGCCGGTCGGCCGTGAGCCGCTGCGCCGCGGCCGAACGGAAGGCGGCCAGCCCCCCGGCGAGCGCCGCCACGTCGGCGGGCTGCATCCGCTCCAGCACGGCGGAGAGCTCACGCGTGCGGATCGCCCGGTACTCCTCCAGCAGGGCGTGGCCCCGCCCGGTCAGCCGCAGCTCGACCTCGCGACGGCTCGTCTGGCTCGGATCCCGCTGGACGAGGCCCATGGCCTCCATCCGGTCGCAGAGCCGGCTCACCGACGGAGCCCGCGAGCCGAGCGCCTCACCGAGCGAGCGGAGGTTGCTGCCCTCCTGCTTCTCGATGACGAGGAGGGCCCGCAGCTGCGAGGTCGACACCGTGCCCGGAGGCGCGGCCTCCTGGCCGCGGCCCCACAACACCTCAAGCAGTTCCGATGCGGCACACACGTCCTCGGACACCCGCTCAAGGCGGTGAGGAGGGTCGGTACGGTGGCGCATCCATTCACTCTTTCATCCTGCACACCTTTCTGTCAGCCCGGCCCGGGCCCCGCGACCCGAAGAGGAATGAGCGCAAGACCGTGAACGTCCGTACCGAAATCGAGAGAGCCGTACGTGCGGCCGCACCGCACGCCCTGGTCGAGACGGTGCGCGCCGCACTCGCCGCGGCGTACGACGCCCGGTCCGTGGAACTGCTGCTGGCGGACTACGGAATGACGGTGCTCAAGCCGGTCGGCTCCGCGCCGGGGCGTGAGCGTACCCTGTCGATGCACAACAGCCCGCAGGGCCGGGCGTTCGGCAGCCAGCTCCCGCACGAGGAGCCGGCGGGCCGCGGCGGCGCCATCGACCACCACTTTCCCGTCACCGTACGGGGCGAGCGCCTCGGCATCCTCACCGTCCGCCTCCCGGCAGGGGGCTCCACCCCGCGGACCATGGACGAGCTGACCCAGGTGGCCGACCTCCTGGGCCACGAGATCATCGTCGCCGAACGGGACACCGACCTCTACCAGGCCGCCCGCCGTATCGCCCGGCTCACCCTGGCCGCCGAGATGCAGTGGCAACTGCTCCCCGCACGCGCGTTCACCGCCGCCGAGTACGCCATCGGCGCCCAGCTGGAGCCGGCCTACGCCATCCACGGCGACAACTTCGACTGGGCCGCGGACGGTGACCAGCTGACCGTCTCCGTGACCAACGGCATGGGCGAGGGCATCCAGGCCTCCCTGCTCACCAACCTCGCCGTGAACGCCCTGCGCAACGCCAGACGGGCCGGCATCGGCATCGCGGACCAGGCCGCACTCGCCGACCAGGCGCTCTACGACCAGCACCGCGGCGCCGCCCATGTGTCGACCCTGCTGCTCCGCTTCGACCTCGCCACCGGAACGGTCGGCGCGGTGGACGCCGGCTCCCCGCAGCTGTGGCGGCTGCGCGGCAGGAAGGTCGCCCGGATCGAACTGGACGCGCAGTTGCCGCTCGGCATGTTCGAGGAGTCGCGGTACGACGTCCAGTACCTCCAGCTGGTCCCCGGCGACCGGCTGCTGCTCGTCAGCGACGGGGTGTACGACGCCGTCTCGCCGCTCGGTGAGGCCTACGTCGAGCGGGGTCTCGCCAGGGCGGTCCTGGCGACGCGGCTGCTGCCCGCCGCCTCGGTGCCCGGCGCCGTGCTGCGTGAACTCGCGGACTACCGGGAATCGGACCCGCTCGACGACGCGCTGGTCGTCTGCATCGACTGGTTCGGCAGGCAGGACAGCGACGGCTGACCGTCGCGGGGCCGTGGGCCGCCGGAACCCGAGACCGCCGGAGCGGCCCGGATCAGCTGCTGAGGGTGAACTCGGCGCGGATGCGCTTGCCGACGGGTACCCGCTCGGCCGTCAGCCGGTCGCACAGGGCCACCACGATCTCCATGCCGTGACCGCCCAGCCGGCTCGGGTCGGGGGAGTAGAAGACCGGGAGCGCGCTGCTGCTGTCGTACACGGTGACGCTGATCCGCTCGGCCGTACCCTCCAGCTCCAGCAGATAGGGGCCGTGGCTGTAGCGGTCGGCGTTGGTGACCAGCTCGCTCACGGCCAGCATCAGATCGTTGCGCGTGTGGGTGCCGAGCACGGCCATCCACTCGGAGACGAGCCGCGCGAGAAAACGGTCGGCCAGCCCCCGTGCCAGAGAGATGCACCCGGGCTCGCCGTCGAACACCTCGGCGGCGTGCAGTGACTCCGTGGGCGGACGGCTCATCGGGGAGTCGTCCGGCCGGGAGATGGCCTGTTCGTTCATGTGCTCCAGCCAGGGCGCTGCGGGAGAGGCCGTGGGGGCCTCTCGTCTCGCTGCTCGTGTACCCACGCCGGGAGATCCCATTCCCGGCCGGTGTCAGCAGATTTCAGGCACGTCCGGGAAGCCGGACCACGGTCACGAAGAACTCGTCGATCTGGCGGACCGCCGCGATGAACTGATCGAGGTCGACCGGCTTCGTGACATAGGCGTTGGCGTGCAGTTTGTAGCTGCGCAGGATGTCCTCCTCCGCGGAGGACGTCGTCAGCACGACCACGGGGATCAGGGAGAGTTCCGGGTCCTGCTTGATCTGCTCCAGCACCTGCCGCCCGTCGTACTTGGGCAGGTTCAGGTCGAGCAGGATCAGGTCGGGGCGCGGGGCCTCGCCGTGCTCGCCGCGGCGGTAGAGGAAGTCGAGCGCCTCCTGTCCGTCGCGGACCACGTGGAGGGTGTTGCGGATCTTGTTGTCCTCGAACGCCTCACGCGTCATCAGCTCGTCACCGGGATCGTCCTCCACGAGCAGGACCTCGATGGGCTTTGCGGGATGGGTCACGCGGTATCTCCGGGGATCTCGGCGGGCGGGGCGGCCTCGGCCGGGGAACCGTCGTCCTCGGCAGGCAGGCTGAAGTGGATGCGGGTGCCCCGGCGGGGTTCGGGATCAATCCAGATCCGGCCGCCGTGGAACTCGATGATCTTGCGGCAGAGGGCCAGTCCGATCCCCGTGCCGTCGTACTCGTCGCGGGCGTGCAGACGCTGGAAGATCACGAAGACCTTCTCCGCGAACTCGGGGGCGATCCCGATTCCGTTGTCCGTCACGGTGAAGTGCCAGACGTCGTCCTCCCGGACACAGCCGACCGTGATCACGCACGGCTCGTCCGGGCGGCGGAACTTCACCGCGTTCCCGATCAGGTTCTGCCAGATCATGGCGAGGGTCGTGCCGTCGCCGTTCACCTCTGGCAGCGCGTCCTCGCGCACGACCGTGGTCCCGGACTCCTCGATGACCAGCGTCAGATTGGCGAGCGCCCGGTCCAGGGAGCGGTCGAGGTCGACGGCGCTCCAGCTGTCGTGGACCCGGCCCACCCGGGAGAAGGTCAGCAGGTCGTTGATGAGCACCTGCATGCGCTTGGCGCCGTCGACCGCGAAGTCGATGTACTGCTTGCCGCGCGCGTCCAGTTCCGTCCCGTAACGCTTCTCCAGGAGCTGGCAGAAGGACGCGACCTTCCGCAGCGGCTCCTGGAGGTCGTGCGAGGCGACGTACGCGAACTGCTCCAGCTCCGAGTTGGAACGGCGGAGCTCCTCCGTCTGCTGGGCCAGCAGCTCCTCCCGTTCCTTGGCGGCGTCGAGCTCCTCGACCAGCCGGCACCGCATGTCCTCGACGGCGGCCGCCACCGCCCTCACGTCGGACGGGCCGCGCACCTCGATGCGGCGGCGGAAGGAGCCGGACCGTACGTGCCGGGAGGCCTCGGCCAGCGCGTGGAGCGGCCGTCCCACCACCCGGTGCAGCAGCAGGCTGAGGGCGATCACGCACATCACGAAGCAGGCCACGAGCGCGATCAGGGTCCGGTCGCGGGTGACGCGCGCGTCGTTGAGCTGGGCACGGGCGTGGTCACGGGCGGTGTCGAGATGCGACTGCTGTGCGGTGTAGAGCCGCCGCAGCGTGTCGAAAGCGGTCTTGCTCTCGGAGGTCCTGGCGGAAGCGCGGCCCTGCCGGCCGTCGCGGCGGACGGCGGCGATCAGCGGTTCGGCATGCTCTTTGCGCCACTGCGCGGAGGCCGCGGCGATCCGGTCCAGATCGCGGGCGTACGGCTCTGCGCCGCCCATCGCGGAACGGACCCGGGCCAGCCGCTGTTCTTCGTCGCGCTTGCCCGTCGCGTAGGGCTGGAGGAAGGTGGGGTCGCCGCTGAGGGCGTAGCCCCTCACCCCGGTCTCCTGGTCGAGCAGCGCGTTCTGCAGCTGGAAGGAGGCGGAGCGGGCGGGCTGGATACGGTCCACCAGTTCGGTGGTCCGGTCGGATATCCGGGCCAGTACGAGTCCGCCGACGACCAGGCAGCCGCACACGACCATGACGAAGCAGCCCAGGATCAGATGGACCCAGTTCTGGACCGACAGCCGTGCCAGCCGTCCCGGCAGCAGCGGGGTGTCCGCCGGTGAATCACTGGTCATGAGGTGTCCTGTTCCAGGCGAGATGCAGCACGGCCACGTCGTCGGCGAGGCCGCCGTGGGGAGCCGCCGCGTCGGCGGCTCCGTCGACCAGGGCGTCGATGAACGGACGGGCCGGCAGTTCGGCCCGGCTCCGGGCCATCGCGAGCAGTCCGTCCTCGCCCAGCCGGGTGTCGGGGCCGGTGCGCCCCTCGAACAGGCCGTCGCTGAAGAGTACGAGACGGGCGCCGGGCGGCAGCGGCAGGTCGGTGGAGATCCACTGACCGTGACCGGGCAGCAGTCCGAGCGCGATGCCGCCCTCGGGCTCCACCCACTCGATGTCCGTGCCCTGGCGCAGCAGCAGCCCTGGGTGTCCCGCCCGCACGATCCGGACGTGGTCACCGCCGGGCGGGAAGACGAGCGAGGTGACGGTGGCGAAGACATGCGGGTCGGACCGCTCTGCGACCAGGATCTCCTCGAGCAGGGCGATCTGTTCCAACTGGTCGGTGCGGCACAGCACAGCCGTGCGCCAGGCCACCCGCAGGCACACCCCCAGCGCTGCCTCCGCCGCGCCGTGCCCCGACACATCACCGATCACGGCGTGCACCGTTCCGTCGGATGTCTGGACCACGTCGTAGAAGTCACCGCTGAGCAGACCGTGCGCGCGGCCGGGCTCGTAGCGGGCGACCGCCTCGAAACCGTCGTCGTTCAGGAGCGGTACGGGCAGCAGCCCGCGTTCGAGGCGGGCGTTCTCCTGGGCCATCTGCTGGTTGGCGCGCAGGGCCGCCGCCGCCCGTTCGACCTGCTTGCGCTGGAGGGCGTAGCGGATGGCGCGGGACAGTGCCTGCGGGTCGAGCCGCCCCTTGACCAGGTAGTCCTGCGCACCGGTGGCCACCGCGTCCAGTCCGGCCTCGGCCTCGGCCAGCCCGGTCAGCACCACGATCGCGGCGTCCGGAGTCGTCTCCACGATCTGGGTGACGGCGCTCAACCCGTTCACATCGGGAAGGTGCAGGTCCAGCAGGACGCAGACGGGTGTCCGGTGCCCGCGCAGAAAGGTCAGGGCCTCGGTCAGCGTCTTGCACCAGGTGAGCGCGGAGTCCAGCTCACCGTCGGCGAGCATCTCCTCGACGAGCAGGGCGTCGCCCGCGTCGTCCTCCACCAGCAGGATGGCGGCGTTGAGGTCCCACACGGAGGACCGGCCGCCCGGCTGGGTTCCAAACTGTGCCGGGAGAATCGCGCTGACCGGATGCCGCACGTGGGAGTCAGTACGCGTCACAGCCACGCCTCACCCTCTCGTTGTGATCGAGCGGGCCGCCCGCCGTCGCAGGGCAGCATATGTGAATGACGCCCGCCCAAGTGCGGGCGGGCGTCATCGCGCTGCTGTGAGGCGGTACAGGCGTTGCCGTACGGACGCTCTCATGTGTCGGGCGTCACGCCTCGACGGACATCCCGGCACGCAACTGCTTGACGATGCGGGCCAGCAGCCGTGACACATGCATCTGCGAGACGCCGAGTTCGGCACCGATCTGGGACTGCGTCATCTCCTGGCCGAAGCGCATCCGCACGATGCTGCGCTCGCGCTCGTCGAGCTGTTCCAGCAGCGGCGCCAGCGTGTGGAGGTTCTCGACGGTCTCCATCCCGGGGTCGGCCTCACCGATCATCTCGGCGAACGACCGCTGGTCGCTCCCGGAGTCGGTCTCGGCCGAGGGGGAGTCCAGGGAGCCCGCCGAATAGCCGTTGGCCGCGACGAGGCCCTCGATGATCTCTTCCTCGGGCAGGTCGATCAGCTCGGCCAGTTCCTTGACCGTCGGATCGCGGTCGAGCTTCGCCGAGAGCTGCTCCTTCGCCTTCGCCAGGTCGACACGGAGCTCCTGGAGCCGCCGCGGCACGTGCACCGCCCAGGTCGTGTCCCGGAAGAAGCGCTTGATCTCCCCGACGATGTACGGGACCGCGAAGGTGGCGAACTCGACGTCACGGGAGAGGTCGAACCGGTCGATCGCCTTGATCAGCCCGATGGTGCCCACCTGGATGATGTCCTCGGTGTCGTCGCCACCGCGGTTGCGGAACCGTGAGGCGGCGTACCGCACCAGCGAGAGGTTCATCTCGATGAGGGTGTTGCGCGCGTACTGGTACTCGTGGGTGCCCTCTTCGAGGACCTGGAGCCGGTCGAGGAAGAGCTTCGACAGGGCGCGGGCGTCCTTCGGAGCCACCTTCCCGGTGTCCTCGATCCACGGCAGCTCCGAGGTGCCGGGCTCCGAACGGATGCCGGTCTGCTCGGAAAACGTGCGTGTGGCACCAAGGACTGCGCCGGTCTGCTCCGTCGTGGCCGCCATGTTGTCGCCCCTCCTGCTAGCCAAGTGCGTCAGACCTCGTGTGCCCCGCATCGACGAGGTCATGCCGAATGGGTGCGATTTATTTTCGCCGTCGTGGCGGCGACGGACATGAGTGCCCATTTGTCAATTTTTGTCCCAATGTTGGTTGGATCCGGGATGTTGCCGGCCCGCATTCGCGGGCACTGTCTTGTATCCGACGCAGGGAGATGCCATGGCGAACAGCGATTCCACGGGCCCGGCTACGGCCACTGTCACGACCAGGATTCCGGCGAGACTCGACAGGCTCCCCTGGTCGGGATGGCACTGGATGATCGTGATCGGGCTCGGGACGGTCTGGATCCTGGACGGCCTGGAGGTCACGGTCGTCGGCAACATCGCGAGCCGGCTCTCCGAGGACGGCAGCGGTCTGCCCATCAGCGCCGGCCAGGTCACCGGGATCGCCGCGGCGACGTACGTGGCGGGGGCGTGCTCCGGCGCGCTCTTCTTCGGGTGGCTCACCGACCGCTACGGCAGGAAGAAGCTCTTCCTGATCACGCTCGCCGTCTACCTCCTGGCGACGGCACTCACCGCGGTCTCCTTCTCGGTCTGGTGGTTCTTCCTCTTCCGGTTCCTCACCGGCTTCGGGATCGGAGGGGAGTACGCCGCGATCAACTCGGCCATCGACGAACTCATCCCGAGCAAGTACCGGGGGCGTGTCGACCTCATCATCAACGGCAGCTTCTGGCTCGGTGCGGTGGCCGGCTCGCTGCTCTCCGTGCTCGCCCTGAACACGTCCATCTTCCCGAAGGACGTGGGCTGGCGTCTGACCTTCGCCCTGGGCGTCGTCCTCGGACTCGTCATCCTCCTCGTACGCCGCCACGTGCCGGAGAGCCCCCGCTGGATGTTCATCCACGGCCGTGACGAGGAAGCGGAGAAGCTCGTGGCCGAGGTGGAACGTGAGGTGGAGTCGCAGACGGGACGCAAGCTCCCGGAAGCGGAGACAAGCATCACCGTCGAGCAGCGGGGCGGGATCGGCTTCGGGCTGATCGCCAGGACCGTCTTCCGGTCCTACCCGAAACGGGCCGTGCTGGGCTTCTCGCTCTTCATCGGGCAGGCGTTCCTCTACAACGCCGTCACGTTCGGCTTCGGCTCGATCCTCGTCACGTTCTTCGACGTGTCGAGCGGCGCCACCGGCTACTACTTCGCCGTCATCGCCGCCTGCAACTTCCTCGGACCGCTCCTGCTCAGCCGGTTCTTCGACACCGCCGGTCGCAAACCCATGATCGCCGGGACGTACATCCTGTCCGGCGTCCTGCTCCTGGTCACCGCGTGGTTCTTCAACAGCGGGTGGCTCTCGGCCGTCACCATGACCGCGTGCTGGTGCGTCGTGCTGTTCTTCGCGTCCGCCGGTGCCAGCTCCGCCTACCTGACCGTCAGCGAGATCTTCCCGATGGAGACCCGTGCGATGGCGATCGCCTTCTTCTACGCCATCGGCACCGCCGCCGGCGGAATCTCCGGGCCCCTCGTCTTCGCCGACCTCACGGAGAGCGGCGTGGTGGCCGAGACCGCTCTGGCCTTCTGTATCGGGGCCGTCCTCATGATCGCGGCCGGGCTGGTGGCGTGCTTCTTCGCGGTAGCGGCGGAGGGCCGGTCCCTGGAGGACATCGCCGCGCCGCTGAGTACCCGGGAGGACGCGGGCGGAAGCGGGACGCGGCCCTCGGGCGAACCCGGGTGACGCACTCGAATGGAGCAGCCGCCGGAGCATGGCAAACTTGGTGGGGGCGTTCGGCCCGCAGTGCGGCGGCTTCGCGCGGAAGCCCGCGGCCGGACCCTCAGTCCCGTGGATGCGAGTCCTCGTGAGTCCGGCTCGGCGGCGCGCCACGGCCGCCGGGAGAATCCGGCGGCACAAGCAACAGAGGAACGGCAATGACGGTGACAGAGGACGGCCCCGAGCTCGGTACCGAGGAGCTCGTGCCCGGTACTGAGGAGTTCGGTCCCGGTATCGACCCGCAGCGGCTGGCCGTCTGCCTGAGCGTGCTCGACGAGCTCGACGCCATCGAGGTCGACCACCCGGACGCCATCGCGGTGCGCCGCGCCACCGCCGGTGTCTACCGGACCGTGAAGCAGCGTCGCCGCCAGGAGCGCCGGGCCGCCAAGACCGCGCACGACAAGGCCGTCACCGAGGCCACCGCGACCGGTTCGGCGGAGCGCATCGACGACGAGACCCAGGGCGTCCTGCCGTCCTCCTCGGCCGCCGCGGAGATCGCGGGCGTCCTCCAGCGCCCCAGGTCCTGCTACATCTGCAAGACGCGGTACGTCGAGGTCGACGCGTTCTACCACCAGCTCTGCCAGTCGTGCGCCCGGGAGAACCGCGCCCGCCGTGACGCGCGCACCGACCTGACCGGCCGCCGGGCGCTGCTCACCGGCGGCCGCGCCAAGATCGGTATGTACATCGCGCTGCGCCTGCTGCGGGACGGTGCGCACACCACGATCACCACCCGCTTCCCCAACGACGCGATCCGCCGCTTCAAGGCGATGGAGGACAGCGACGAGTGGATCCACCGGCTGAAGATCGTCGGCATCGATCTTCGCGACCCCGCCCAGGTCGTAGCGCTCGCCGAATCCGTCGCCGCCGAGGGTCCGCTGGACATCCTGATCAACAACGCCGCCCAGACGGTGCGCCGCTCACCGCAGGCGTACAGCGAGCTGCTCGGTGCCGAGTCCGCCCCGCTGCCCGCGGGCGAACTCCCGGCCGCCGAGGTGATCGGCACCTTCGGCAGCGGCACCGTCGACCGCGTCGCCGCGCTGCCCGCCGCCCGCAAGGAGGGGCTGAGCGCGCAGGACGTCACCGATCTCGCGCTGGTCACCGGATCCGCCTCGCTCGAACGCATCGCCGCCGGCACCGCCATCGACGCGGGCGGCCTGGTCCCGGACCTGCACCACAGCAACAGCTGGATCCAGACAGTCGACGAGGTCGAGCCGATCGAGCTGCTGGAGGTCCAGCTCTGCAACTCGACCGCGCCGTTCATCCTGATCAGCCGGCTCCGCCCGGCCATGGCCGCGACGGCATCGGCCCACTCCTACGTGGTCAACGTCTCGGCGATGGAGGGGGTGTTCGGCCGCGGCTACAAGGGAGCGGGGCACCCGCACACCAACATGGCCAAGGCCGCGCTGAACATGCTGACCCGTACCAGCGCCCAGGAGATGTTCGAGAAGGACGGCATCCTGATGACCGCCGTCGACACCGGCTGGATCACCGACGAGCGGCCGCACCCCGACAAGATACGGCTGGCGGAGGAGGGCTTCCACGCCCCGCTCGACCTGGTCGACGGCGCCGCTCGGGTCTACGACCCGATCGTGCGCGGTGAGGCGGGCGAGGCGCTGTACGGCTGCTTCCTCAAGGACTACGCCCCGGCGAACTGGTAGCGGTCAGGAACAGCGCCCCGCCACAGAGCCGCGGACCCGGCCCGGGAAGCCTCCCGGGCCGGGTCTTTTCCGTGCTCGGTGGCTGAAAGTGACCCAGGGCACACGTTCCATCGAGCGTAGCGGCGCTCATTTGGTTACTCTGAGAGGAACGGACGCCACCGAGGGATCCACGAAGATTCCCCGGCCGTCCTGGGACAGGCCTGTCAACCAGGCCGCCGTCCCGCCCCGTACCCGGCGCCACCGCGACCGAAGCAGATCCTTCCCCCGCCCCGGCGGGCGGTCGACGTGCCGGTATTGGAGCCGGAGCGTCGGCGACGCTTGGGGTTACGCGACACAAAGGAGTGCGCGGTGACGACACCGGAACTGACGAAGTACGAGAAGCGACCGGCCGAACGGTCCGGAGAGCGGGCCCGCAGGCCCGAGAAGCTCCGGAACATCGAGGTCTGGGCCAGGTCCGCACCGATCCGGCTGGCCGGCTACGAGGACGACCTCGCCGAGCCGCACATCCTGCCCGGCATCGACTGAGCGTCGCACCACCGAGCTCCGGCCCGCGCCCCGTCTCCGGGGTGCGGGCCGGAGCTCGGTCGTGTGGCGGCCGGTCCCGTTCAGAAGGCCGCGCGGGCCACTGCGGCCCCGGCGAACGAGAGACCGACCCCCGCGCCCACGGTGAGCAGCAGATAGCCCGCCGCCAGGGCGAGCCGGCGGGCGGAGTTCAGGGTCAGCAGTTCGTAGGAGAACGTCGACCAGGTCGACAGAGCCCCGCAGAACCCGGTGGCGAGCAGCAGATCGAGCCGGGCGCCCAGCTCCCCGCCGGCCACCGCCTCGGCGACGAAGCCGAGGAACAGGGCGGCGCCGGCGTTGGCGGCGAAGGTGCCCCACGGGAAGACGCTGTGCAGGCGGAACTTCGCGTCGACCCCGAGGTAGTAGCGCAGCGGTGCGCCCACGAGTCCGCCGGCGATGACGAGCAGCCAGTCGGTCATGACGCGCCGTTCTCGGTGACGTAGGAACGCCCGAAGGCGAAGTGGGTGGCGAACGCGCCCGCCGTCACGGCGGTCAGTGCGGCCACCACGGTCAGCACCAGGCAGCCGACCGCGTACCCGGGCTGATGGTTCTCGAACAGCTGCCGGACGTTGTCCGTGTAGTGCGAGAACGAGGTGAACCCGCCGAGCACGCCGGTGCCGAGCAGCGGACTGATCAGCCGGGGCGCGCCGGGGAAGCGCAGCTTCAGGGTGACCATCAGAACACCCATCAGGAAACAGCCCACCGTGTTGACCAGCAGAATCGTCCAGGGGAAGGCCGAGGCGCCGGTGGGCCAGAGGCGTTCGGCGCCGTACCGGGCGACGGCTCCGGCGGCGCCGCCGACCGCGACGGCGGCCACCACCGACAGCTGCACCCCCGGGTGATGGTCGGGGTGGCTGTGCAGGTGCAGCCTCATCCTGGGTGACATTCCGCGAATCTATGGAGCGGTGGGGGCCGTCCGGGGCGTAGCGCGCCAGCCCCGGCCGAGCCCGTACCCGGGTGGGTCAACCGGAGGCCCCGCAGCGCGATTATCCGATCACTCTGTGTCTTGATGGCATACGTAGGGATGCGCTCCCGGCCTGTCGGCCGGAGGGCCTCCTCGCTGTCGAGTCGCTGGAGTCAGCCTTGCCCCTCGCCGAGCCGAAAATCGTCCGGCGGCTGGAGAGCCGTCAGCCGTCCGCGTACGTACTTGCCTCCCTGCGCGGGTTCGGGCAGGTCGATCTCCAGGCCGGGCTCCTGACCGGTGTGGCGATCCTCGTAGCGCTGTGGGTGTCCGGCTGGCAGAACGGCCTCTTCGCCACGCTCGGCACCCTGATCGCCACCGCGACCGCCTACGCCCTCGCCGTCGACCGGTCGGGGATCGCGCTCGG
The DNA here is from genome assembly GCF_041435055.1 of Streptomyces sp. NBC_00341. Taxonomy (NCBI): domain Bacteria; kingdom Bacillati; phylum Actinomycetota; class Actinomycetes; order Kitasatosporales; family Streptomycetaceae; genus Streptomyces; species Streptomyces sp. NBC_00341. The sequence continues at coordinate 8,076,955 of NZ_CP108002.1, forward strand.
ACTCCAGGGGTACGCGGGCTGCCTCACGGGCATCGCCCTCGTCTCCTCGCTGGGCAACCATCTCGCCACCTATGTGCTGACCGTCTTCGGCGCCGTCATGTGCACCGTCCTGATGGCCGCCCTGGGCACCCTCCTCGCGCCCTACGGGCTCACCCCGCTCACCGCGCCCTTCTGTCTGGTCTCCGGAGTGATGGTGGTGGGCGCCCCCTCGTTCGCGCGGGTCTGGCACGGCGACCCGGCCTCCGTGGCCAGCACCACCACCGGCGAGACCGGGTGGACCTGGACCGCCCTGTGGCACGCGTTCTTCAACAACATCTCGCAGGTCTTCCTGATCGACAGCTGGTACGTCGGGCTGATCATGCTCGTCGGCCTCGCCCTGGCCGGCCTGCGCGTCGTGCTCTACGCGGCGGCCGGCAGCGTGGCCGGCATCGTCGCCGCGTGGGTGCTCGGCGCCCCGACGGCCCTGATCGCCAACGGCATCTACGGATACAACGCGGTGCTCGTGGCGATCGCCCTCGGCGCGGTGTTCCTGGCGAACACGGTCTGGAACGGTGCGTACGCGCTCTTCGGCGCGGCCGTCAGCACCGGGCTCACCGCGTCGCTGACGTCCATTTTCAAGACCTTCGGCGGCCACACCTTCACCTGGCCGTTCATTCTCACGACCTGGGCGCTGATGGCCGCCGTGCCGCTGCTGCCCCGGCTCCGCCGGAGCGGTTGACCGTCCCGGCTCCCGGGCCCCCGCGCCCTCAGCCCGTACAACCCGAGGAAGGTACTGACGATGAACCTCGCCCCTCGCGAGATCGACAAGCTGCTGGTGTACGTGGTGGCCGACCTGGCCCGCAAACGCCAGGGACGCGGCCTCAAGCTCAACTACAGCGAGTCGGTCGCGCTGATCACCGAGGCGATCCTCGAAGCCGCGCGCGACGGCAGGAGCGTCGCGGACTGCATGGAGCTGGGCCGCCATGTCGTGGGCGAGCCGGACACCATGCCCGGTGTCCGGGAGATGCTCGGCCTGCTCCAGGTCGAGGCGTCCTTCGTGGACGGCACGAAGCTGGTGTCCTGCCACGACCCGATCGGGGGCTGACCCCGGTGGCCGAGCGCTGCGCCGTCATCGCCGTGTGCGGCCACGAAGCCGGTTACGGGCGTGCGCTGGAGGGACTCGTGGACCCCGGGGTGAGCGTCGTGCCGAGCGGGCGTGAGCTGTTCCGGAGCATTTCCGCGCACCGGCGCCGGGGTGCGGAGACCGCGGTCGTCCCGATGACGCTCGGCCGGGACCCCGAACTCGTCGCGGACACCGCCCGGACCCTGCGCGCCGTGGCCGGCGGTGACCGTGCGGCGACCGTGCTCACCGAGCCGTTCGGCACCGCGCAGCACCTCGTCGGCTGGCTGCGCGCGGCGGCGGGACGGGTCGCGGAGGACTCCGCCCTGCTGGTCACGGCCCCGTCCGGCGACCCGTTCGAGGACGCGGAGCTGTACCGGATCGCCGCCCTCGTACGCCGCTACGGGCGGCACGCCCTGGTCGAGGTGGCGTTCACCGGCGGGGACCCGGACCCGGCCGAGGGCGTCCGGCGCTGCCGGCTGCTCGGCGCGGAGCGCGTGACGCTGCTTCCGGCCGGGTTCGCGCCGCCAGAGGTGCCCGAGCCGACCGGCCCGGCCGGGCCGGTGGTGGACCGCACCGGCCCTCTCGTCCCGGCGTCCGCGCTGCGACGGGTACTGGCCGAGCGGGTGGCCGACGCCCGGCGGCGCCTGCGCGAACACGGCGACGACGGCGTCGCGGCCGGGCTTACGGCGGCAGCGAACCACGGCCACTCCCACACCCACCCACCGGGCGGGGGACACGACCACGACCACGGCCATGGTCACCACCATCACGGCCCCGGCCATCCGCACCCGCATCAGCACCCGTCCGCCGATGGAGCGGGCCAAGTCATCAGGAGCATCGCATGACGTTCCGTCAGAAGTACCTCTACGGCAAGGACCCCATCGAGATCAACGCGGGCCGCCGCACGCTGAAGGTCACTGTGAGCAACACGGGTGACCGCGCGGTGCAGATCGGCTCTCACTACCACTTCTTCGAGGTCAACTCGGCGCTGTCGTTCGACCGCGAGGAGACGCTCGGCATGCACCTCAACATCCCCGCCGGCACCTCCGTGCGCTTCGAGCCCGGCGGCTCGCGCGAGGTCGAGCTGTGCGCGTACGGAGGGACGGGCCGCCTGATCGGTTTCAGCGGGTTGCTCAACGGCAGCCTCGCCTCCCACCCCGCCCGGGTCGAAGCCGTCCGCAAGGCCATCGAGCAGGGCTTCCAGGGCGCCCAGAGCACCGCCGCCCAGAGCACCGGAGCCGGCAAGCCCGCCTCGAAATCCGCTGCCAGGCCCGCAGCCAAGCCCGCCAGGCCCGCCGCCAAGCCGGCCAGGCCCGCAGCCAAGCCCGCCAAGCCCGCCGCCAAGCCCGCCAAGCCCGCCGCCAAGCCCGCCAAGGCCGCCAAGGAAAAGAAGAAGGGTTCGCGCTGATGCCCATCCTGCCCCGCAAGCAGTACACCGACATGTTCGGCCCGACGGTCGGAGACCGCTTCCACCTGGCCGACACCAACCTCGTCGTCGAGGTCGAGAAGGACTACAGCGAGGGCCAGTACGGCGACGAGGTCCTCTACGGCGGCGGCAAGACCATGCGGGACGGCATGGCCTCCGACCCGCAGATCACCGCCGCCCAGGGCGCACTCGACACCGTCATCACCAACGTCGTGGTCATCGACCCGATGGTCGGCGTGGTCAAGTGCGACATCGGCATCAAGGACGGCTTCATCGTCGGCATCGGCAAGTCCGGCAATCCGCAGACCCAGAACAACGTCGATCCGAACCTGGTTATCGGCGCGGGCACCGAGGCCATCGCGGGGGAGCACCTCATTGCCACCGCGGGCGCCATCGACACCCACGTCCACCTGATCGCCCCGCAACAGGCCGAACAGGCGCTCACCAACGGCATCACCACCCTCATCGGCGGCGGCACCGGACCGACGGACGGCACCAACGGCACCACCTGCACCCCCGGCCCGTTCAACATCGCCAGGTTCCTCCAGGCCGCCGAGGGCTTCCCGGTCAACCTCGGCATCATGGGCAAGGGCAACGGCAGCCTGCCGGAAGCCCTCAACGAGCAGATCGTGGCGGGCGCCTGCGGCCTCAAGGTGCACGAGGACTGGGGCGCCACCCCGGCCGTCATCGACAACGCCCTGAACGTCGCGGACGCGCACGACGTCCAGGTCTCCATCCACACCGACAGCCTGAACGAGAGCGGCTTCTTCGAGGACACCCGCTCCGCGATCGACGGCCGGGCCATCCACACCTTCCACAGCGAGGGCGCGGGCGGCGGCCACGCCCCCGACATCATGCGGGTCGCCGGCGAGCCGAACATCCTGCCGTCCTCCACCAACCCGACCCTGCCCTACACCAAGAACTCGGTGGACGAGCTCCTGGACATGGTCATGGTCTGCCACCACCTCAGCCACGACATTCCCGAGGACGTGTCCTTCGCGGACAGCCGGGTGAGGGCCGAGACCATCGCCGCCGAGTCGGTGCTGCACGACCTCGGCGTGATCAGCATGTTCTCCTCCGACTCCCAGGCCATGGGCCGGGTCGGGGAGTCCGTCACCCGGGCCTTCCAGACCGCGCACCACTGCAAGGACAAGCTCGGCAGGATGGAGGGCGACTCGGCGCGCAACGACAACCAGCGGGTGCTGCGCTACCTCGCCAAGGTCACCATCAACCCGGCCATCGCCTCAGGCATCGCCGAGCACGTCGGATCGATCGAGAAGGGCAAGATCGCCGACATCGTGCTGTGGCCCATCCACTCCTTCGCGGCCAAGCCGAAGATGGTGATCAAGGGCGGCATCGTCTCCTGGGCCCAGATGGGCGACCCCAACGCCTCACTGCCCACCCCGCAACCAGTCATCTACCGGCCGATGTTCGGCCAGTACGGCAAGGCGCTGCAGGCCACCCACGTCACCTTCATGTCCCAGGCGGGCATCGCCGCCGGTGTCCCCGCCGAACTCGGCCTGGAACGCAAGGTCCTGCCGGTCCGGCGCACCCGCACGATCGGCAAGCACAACATGGTCCGCAACGACGCCCTGCCGGACATCCAGGTCGACCCGGAGACGTTCAAGGTCACGCTCAACGGCAAGGTCGCCACCATCGACCCGGCCGAGACGCTGCCCCTCAACCACCTCTACTTCCTGGTCTAGGGCCGATGTACCGCAACGAGGGCGACAGCGCGGGCGAACCCCCGCCCGCCGTGATCGCGGGCGCCACCGGGCTCGGGCCGCTGCTGGTCGGCCTCCAGCTGACCGACTCCGCGTTCCCCAGCGGCTTCTACACGCTGTCGCACAGCCTGGAGGGCTTCGCCCAGGCCGGAGCCGTCGACGCCGCCACCGTGCCGCACCTGCTGCACGACCTGCTGCTGCACGGCGTCGGCCCCGCCGACGCCACGGCACTCGCCCTCGCCCACCGCGCGACGGCGGCGGGCGACCCGGCGGCCGTGGTCCGGATCGACGAGCACCTCTTCGCGACCAAGCTCGGACGCGAGATGCGCCAGGCCGCCACCCGGACCGGACGGCAGCTGCTGGACCTCGGCCAGGAGGTCTTCGACCGCCCGGAGATCAGCGACTACTTCGGCCGCGTGGTGCGCCGGGAGACCCCCGGCACCCAGGCGGTGGCCGCCGGTGTCATCTACGCGGCGACCGGGGTCCCGGTCCGGCAGGCCGTCGCCTGCGACCTGTTCGCCTTCTGCGTCAGCTTCGCGGGCGCGGCCCTGCGCCTCAGGCTGACCGACCACCGCTCGGCGCAGACGCTCCTGCGGGGCGCCGCGCCCGTCATCGAGGAGGCCGTCGAGGCGGCGCTGCGACGCGGACTCGACGACGTAGGGGCCACCGTCTTCGCCTCGGACATCATGTCGGGCCGTCATGAGCGCGCCGAGGCACGCCTCTTCGCCAGCTGAAACCCCACCCCGTCACACACCAGGGAGCACCATGGACGACAACGTACTGCGGGTCGGCATCGGCGGACCGGTCGGATCCGGCAAGACGGCGCTCATCGAGGCGCTGGTGCCGATGCTGATCGAGCGCGGCCACCGCCCCGCCGTCATCACCAACGACATCTACACCCAGGAGGACGCGCAGCACGTCCGTCGCACCCTGGCCGGTGTGCTGGAACCGGAACGGGTCGTCGGCGTCGAGACGGGCGCCTGCCCGCACACCGCCGTACGGGACGACCCCACGATGAACCTGGCGGCGGGCGCCGAGATGCTGGAGCGCTTCCCGGACACCGACACGCTGCTCTACGAGTCCGGCGGCGACAACCTCACGCTGACCTTCAGCCCGGCCCTCGTGGACCTCTTCCTCTTCGTGCTGGACACCGCGGAGGGCGAGAAGATGCCCCGTAAGCGCGGCCCCGGCATCACCGAGTGCGATCTGCTCGTCATCAACAAGATCGACATCGCCCAGTACGTGCGCACGGACATCAACGTCATGGAGTCCGACGCCCACCGGGTCCGGGACAACCGCCCCGTCGTCCTCACCGACTGCCTGACCGGCGTCGGCATCGACGACATCGCGGTCTACCTCGAATCGCGCCGCAAGGTGCTGATCTGAGATGACGCTCGCCCCGCACCGGCCACCGGCCGACCGGCTGGCCGAGGAGTACTACGCCGCGGTCCGGATCCCGCCGGACGTGGCGGCCCTGGCCTCCGTGCCCGACACGCTCGCGCCCGGGTCCCCGGCCAAGGTCGGCATCCTCGACCTGGCCTTCGCCGTGCGGGGCGGACGCACCGAACTCGTCGAGCGCTACCAGAAGACACCGCTGCAGATCATGCGGCCGCTGTGGATCGACCCCGCGCTGCCCGGTATGAGCTACGTCTACCTGATGGCGACCGGCGGCGGCTACGCCCAGGCCGACCGCTACCGGATGGACTTCCGCTGCGGCCCGGACACCCAGGTGCATCTGACCACCCAGGCCGCCACCAAGGTCTTCCGGATGGAGCACGACTACGCGAGCCAGCGGGTGCACCTGACGGCGGAGGCCGGGAGCTACGTCGAGTACCTGCCGGACCCGCTGATCCCGTTCAAGGACGCGCGCTTCTACCAGCGCACCGAGGTCACGGTGGCGAGCGGCGCCACCGTCGTCGTGGGCGACACCCTCACCGCCGGACGGCTCGCCCGAGGCGAACGCCACGCCTACCGGGTGCTCGCCACCGACCTGCGGATCAGCCGCCCCGACGGCACCCTGCTCGCCCTCGACACCCTGCGGCTCACCCCGGGCGGCGAGGGCGAAAGCGTCCTGGGTCCCGGGGTGTTCGCCGGCCACGACCATGTCGCCTCGCTCTTCGTGGTGACCGGCCGCGCCCCCGCCGCCGAAGTGGCCGACGCCCTGCACGGGGCGCTGGCACCGCTCGGCGTCCTGTACGGGGTGAGCGTCCTGCCCCGGGAGTGCGGCGCCTGGGTGCGGCTGCTGGACGACAGTCCGATCCGGGTCGCCGCGGCGCATCAGGCCGCCTGGCAGTCCGTGCGCCGGCTGCTCACCGGCCATCCGGCCCCCGACCTGCGCAAGCCGTAGCGCCCGCCCAGGCCCTGCCCGCCCCCACGACACCCACGAGGTACCCGCCGATGAACACCGCTCCCGCACCGATGCCACCCGCGTACGACTCCGGTGACACCGCCTGGCTGCTCGCCTCCACCGCCATGGTGCTGCTGATGACGCCCGGTCTCGCGTTCTTCTACGGCGGCATGGTGCGCACCAAGCACGTGCTGATGATGATCAAGATGAGCTTCGCCGCGCTCGCGTTCGGCACCCTCGTCTGGTGGGTCATCGGGTACACCCTCGCCTTCGGCCCCGATGTGGGCGGTGCCGGAGTCATCGGCAACCTCGACCACGTGTTCATGCACGACATCGATCTGACCACGCTGACCGGATCGATCCCCACCTACGTCTACAGCACCTTCCAGATGGGCTTCGCCATCATCACGGTGGCCCTGATCAGCGGTTCGATCGCGGACCGCGCCACGATGCGGGGCTGGCTGGTCTTCGTCGTGCTGTGGCTGCTCATCGTCTACATCCCCATCGCGCACTGGGTGTTCGACAAGGACGGCTGGATCGTCAGGCACCTCGGCGCCCTCGACTTCGCCGGCGGTCTCCCGGTGGAGCTCAACTCCGGTGTGGCGGGCCTGGCCGTCGCGCTCGTCCTGCGGGCCCCGCGCGACTTCGCCCGCCGCGAGGAGCGCCCCAACAACATTCCGCTTGTGGTCATCGGTGTCGGGCTGCTCTGGTTCGGCTGGTTCGGCTTCAACTCCGGCTCCGCGCTGAGTGACCAGGGCACCGCGGCGGCGGCCTTCATCAACACCCAGCTCGGCGCCGCGGGAGCGATGGTCACCTGGCCGCTGGTGGAGAAGTGGCGCACCGGCCGGGTCACCACGATGGGCGTCGTCTCGTCCGCCGTCGCGGGCATGGTCGCCATCACCCCGGCCTGCGGTGAGATCAACACGCTGGGCGCGGTCATCACCGGCCTCGTGGTCGGCGCGGTCTGCGCGTTCGCGATCACCCTGAAGTTCCGTTTCAACGTGGACGACACGCTCGACGTGGTGGGTGTGCACGGGGTCGGCGGTCTGATCGGCCTGATCATGGTCGGCCTGTTCGCCACCGCGCGCATCAGCGGCAAGAAGGGGCTCTTCTACGGGGGCGGCTGGGGACTCCTGGGCAAGCAGCTCGTCGCGATCGTCGCCGTGATCGCCTTCTCCTTCATCCTGACCTGGCTCATCGCCAAGGCCGTGGACCTGACCGTCGGTTTCCGCGCCAAGGAGGAGTACGACCGGGTTCCCGGCGAGGAGCAGGAGCGGGCGTACGACTTCCAGACCGCGGAGCGCCTCGGCGCACTGGTCTCCAGTAAGCCGGTGACCAGCGACGACGAACTCGTCAAGCAGATCAGGACCCTGCTGCGGGCCCGCGAGCAGGAGAAGTAGCCGGCGGGAGGCGGGGCGGACACCGATGGCCCGGACCGCCCCGATTCCTCCCCCGAGTCATCCGATGGATGTGGGAGAGAAGTTTCGTTCTGTCTGGAAGATTGCATTGACAGGTTCACGTCCTGCTCCAATCATCGGACGTCATGACCGAACTTCCCAGGCGCCACGTACTCGGAATGACGGCAGGGGCGGCAGTCGGCGCCGCCCTGCTCACCCCCGCCACCGCCGAAGCGGCCCCGCGAACCGGGGCCGCGCCCGAGACCCGGCACGGCGGTGACTGGGGGGCCGTGCCCCCGGCCGTCCCCGTCCCCCTCGACGACTGGTTCGACAACGACGGCATCGACACCGCGGAGGACCGGGGCGGCAGCTTCGACGGCTCCGGCTACACCTTCCCCGGCGAGGAACTCCCGGCAGGGGAACGGGAGATAGCCGGAACCCTCTTCCGCTTCCCGGCCGCCGGGGCCGGGGCGAAGAACAACGTCGTCGCCCTCGGCCAGCGCGTCGCACTCCCGCCGGGCAGCTATCTCTCCGGCCTCTTCCTCACCGCGTGCAGCTACGGAGCCGCCTCCGGCAGGGCGACGGTGCACTACGCCGACGGCACCACCTCCGAACCGGCACTCGCCGGACCCGACTGGTACTCCGGCAGTGGCGACCTGACCTCCGCCTACCGCTACGCACCCGACGGCACGAAGGACCCGCACCCGGTCTCCATCGCCGTGTCCGAGATCCCGCTCGACCCGGCGAGGCAGGCCGTCGCGCTGACGCTCCCCACCACCCAGCCCGCACAGGAGAACAAGCCCGCCCTGCACATCTTCGCGCTCTCCCTCCAGCCGGCCGCCGAGGGACGGGCACTGGCCGTACGGGACGCGCACTCCACCACCTCACTGCTCGACAACGGCGCCCAGAGCGTCGAGGCCACCGTCGTCAACGCGGGGACCGTGGGCATCCTCGCCGCCGACGGACTCAGCCTCTCGGTCGACGTACCCGGGGCGCGCACCGTCGCACCCGCCCGCATCACCCGGCTCGCCCCCGGTGACCAGGCCCGCGTCCGCATCGGCATCCGCAACAGACCGGGCACCGCCGCCGGGACCGCCCGGGACGGCAGCGTCGTCGCACGCGGCCGGGGACAGCAGGCGGCGACGGTCCGGCGCTCGCTCACCCTCGGCGTCCCCGACTACACGCCCACGGACGCGTCCCTCTCCACCCACCAGGCGCCCTACTGGTACCAGGACGCGAAGTTCGGGATCTTCATCCACTGGGGCGTCTACTCCGTCCCGGCCTGGGCACCGGTCGGCACGCAGTACGCCGAGTGGTACTGGAACCAGATGCAGGACCCGGCCAACCCCACCTACGCCCATCACCGCGACACCTACGGCGAGTCCTTCGCCTACGACGACTTCATCCCGCGATTCCGCGCCGAGCACTTCGACCCCCGCGCCTGGGTGGAGCTGTTCCGGGACGCCGGCGCGCAGTACCACGTCCTCACCTCGAAACACCATGAGGGCTTTGCCCTCTGGGACACCAAGCTCTCCGACCGCAACTCGGTGAAGATGGGCCCCAAACGCGATGTGATCAGGGAACTCTTCGACGCCTCACGGCGCTACGCCCCCGAACTCCACCGAGGGCTGTACTTCTCCATGCCCGAGTGGTTCAACCCGGACCACCCGTGGATGGGCCACGCCCCGCGCAATCCGTACACCCTGGAGCCCGTCCCGTACACCGGCCACACGGCGGGCAAGGACTACGTCACCGAGTTCCAGGGGCCGCAGATGCTGGAGCTGATCGACGGGTACGACCCCGAGATCATCTGGTGCGACATCGGCGGCGACAACGACAGCCACCGGGTGCTCGCCGAGTACTTCAACCACGCCAAGAACCGGGCCCGGCCGATCGACGTGACGGTCAACGACCGCTCCGGGATCGGTTCGCACGACTTCACCACACCCGAGTACACGACGTACGACCAGATCGTCACCGCCAAGTGGGAGTCCAGCCGGGGCCTCGACCCGTTCAGCTACGGCTACAACGCGCAGACCCCGGACGAGAAGTACATGACGGCAGAGGAGATCGTGCACTCGCTCGTCGACATCGTCTCCAAGAACGGCAACTTCCTGCTCGACATCGGGCCGAAGGCCGACGGCACCATCCCCGACATCATGCAGCGCAGGCTGCGCGAGACGGGGCAGTGGCTCAAGACCAACGGAGAGGCGATCTACGACACCACGTACTGGTCGCGGATGCCGCAGCTGGGCGAGGAGCTGCGGTTCACCGTCCGGCCGGACCGGGCGTTCTACATCCACTCGCTGGTCAGGCCCGGCGCGACCCTGACGGTCCGGGCGCCGGTGCCCGTCCGCGGCGGCGACCGGATCACGCTGCTCGGGTACGACCGGCCGCTGAGCTGGCGCACCGCCGGTGACTCGCTGGTGATCGACGTACCGGCGGCGGCCCGCAGGACCGGCGAGCACGCCTGGGTGTTCAAGATCGACTGGAAGGACTGACCGGTCCGGGGCGCGGTACCGGGCGCATGAACTCCCGCACGTAGGTGCGGTGCCACCAGTGCCCGGTGTCCCGCAGTTCGCGCCAGGTCGTGTACCGGTAGCGGTACACCCTGGCGCGGACGTGCTCCGGCGGCGCGTCCGGGAACGGGTTGTGCCGCAGCAGCCGCAGCGTGTCCCGGTCGTTCTCCAGCAGCCGCTGGACGAACGGCCCGAACCAGGGGCGGGCATAGGCGGGCGAGAGCGCGGCGAACCACATCATCCAGTCGAGCCGCAGGTGGTACGGGGCGCACTGGCGCGGCAGCCGCCGCGGATCGCCGGGCTTCCCCCGGAAGCCGTACTCCCGCCAGACCGTGTCCGCACCCACGGTCCGCTCGTCCGTCCCCTCCACCACCACCTCCAGCCGGACCCGGCTGATGCTGCCGAAGGCGCCGTAGGTGTTGACCAGGTGCAGCGGGTCGAAGGAGCGGTTCATCACCTGGCGGCGCGAGACGAGATTGCGGGCCGGGCGGTAACTGAGGAACAGGACCAGGGCGGTGACGGCGATGACCACCACCTCGTACCAGAGGGGCGCGGGGGACTGCGCGGGCGGCTCGGCCACCGGGGACCAGTCGACGGCCGACAGGGCGAGCACGATCGTCAGCCAGTTGAGCCACGCGAAGTTCCCCGACAGCACCAGCCACAGCTGGGTGAGGACCATCAGCCCCGCCGCCACGCTCGCCACCGGCTGCGGGGTGAACAGCAGTACCGGGACCAGCAGCTGGGTCACATGGTTGGCCGCTACCTCGGCCCGGTGCAGCGGCCGGGGCAGATGGTGGAAGAACCAGCTCAGCGGTCCGGGCATCGGCTGGGTCTCGTGGTGGAAGTACAGGCACGTCAGCCTGCGCCAGCACGCGTCACCGCGGATCTTGATCATCCCGGCCCCGAACTCGACCCGGAACAGCACCCAGCGCAGCAGCCACAGCACCAGCACCGGCGGTGCGGTGTGCCCGTTGCCGAGGAAGACGGCGAGGAAGCCGGTCTCCAGCAGCAGCGACTCCCAGCCGAAGCCGTACCAGACGTCCCCGACCTGGACGATCGACAGGTACAGCGCCCAGGGCAGGGCCCACAGCAGCATCGCCGCCCACAGCGGCAGCCGGGCGTCCACGCCCGCGATCAGGGCGACGGAGAGCGCGCAGCCGGTCCAGGCGACCAGTGCGAAGAACCGGTCGGAGTAGTGGAGGCGGAAGAGCCCGGGGGCGGTGCGCCAGTCGGTGCGCCGCAGCAGCGCGGGGGCGGGCAGCATGCCGCGTTCACCGGTCAGCGCCCGGAACTGGAGCGCGGCGGTGAGGAAGGCGGTCAGATAGATGACGGCGAGCGCCCGCTGAAAGATCAGCCGGCTGAGCCAGTATCCGTCTGCGGTGAACCACTCCATCGCCCCCAGTATCGCCCGCGCCACCTTTCGGCGCGTCAGTTCGGCTGCCGGCGCGCCTGCGTGACGATCCGGCGCAGGGTGCGGCCGAGCCTGCGCGCGTACCAGCGCTGGGCCACCGGTACCAGCGGACCGGCGAGCCGGGCGTACCAGCGGGCCGGGCGGCTGAACGCCATGACGGTGAACGACACCGTCCCGTCGTCGGCCAGCTCGACCACGAAGGACTCCTCGCCGCACTCGGGGTGCCGGACCAGCGTCCCGTAGGCGAATCCGGTGCGCTGCGGCCCGTACTCGGTCCAGACGACCCGGCAGGGCGCGGCGAACCGGACCGGGCCGATGCCGAGGGACACCCGAACGGTCCCACCGGGCTCTGCGCGTGGTGCCGAGGCCTCGACCCCGGCGCCGGAGGCCCGGTGCATGCGGAATTCGGTGACGGCGGCCCCGGCGGCCTCGAAGTCCGCGCGGCCGTGGCCGACCCGGTTCCGGTGGTGCAGGTGGTGGTATCCGTCGGGGAGCGGGCCGAGACGGGTGGCGCCCGCCTCCGGATAGGTCAGGGTGCTCATGCGATGCGTCCTTCGTGGTTGGTGCGGTCGCGGAGCCGCTTCCAGGCGAGCACCGAGCAGAGCGCGAAGCCCAGCGCGTTGCCGACGCCGTGGGTGGCGGCCATCCAGGTCAGAGTGGGGTGGGGCAGTCCGGTGGCCTCGCCCAGGGCCCAGCTGAGCGCCAGTGCCATGGTCACGGCGAGCACGACGGCCGAGGTGCCGAGCAGCAGCCGGGTGGCCCGGTCGCGGCCCGTGCGGAGCCGTCGCCAGGTCAGCAGGGCGGTGGTCCACATCCCCGCCGTCAGCACGACCGCGCCGGCGAGTTCGGCCCGGTCCCCGACGAAGTAGCCGATCAGGACGAGCAGGGTGCCCAGCGGCACGCTCAGCGCCGCGAACCGGCCCGCCGGGCTGTCCACGAGCCGGCAGAGCAGTCCGGAGACCAGTGCGGCGGCGAACCCGGCGAAGTGGAAGTGCGGCACGGTCAGCGCCAGGATGCCGGGGCCGAATCCGAACAGCGGACTGCCGGAGCGCTCCGCGACCAGCGCGGTGGCGGCGATCGCGGGCGTCACGAGGGCGGTGAGCAGCGCGATCTCGGCCGGTGCCGTGCGCGGGATGCGCAGTGGTGCCGAGCGGCGGACGAGCCGGGGCAGGGCGTGCAGCGCGAGGAGCACGGCCCCGAGCGCGTAGCAGAGTGCGAGGGTCGTGGCGGCGGGGCCGCGCGGCAGCCAGAGGGAGACGGCTCCGGGTACGGCGAAGGCCGGCCACAGCCGCCGGATCCGGTCGAGCTCCGGCACGTCCGCCAGCCGCAGCCCGGCCGGCACGATCACCAGCATGCCGAGCATCACGATCAGGCCGACCAGGACAGACATGACCCACCCCCTTGTTGAACACGTTCAACTGCTTGCCTGTGCCGACTCTAGAGACTTTCTTGAACGTGTTCAAGTGAATGGTTCCGGCATCGTGCCGCTGCCGCGCCCGCGGTCCGCCCCCGGCTTGCGGGGCGGGGGCAACTGCGGCAGACATGAGGGGACCACTCGGGACCGGTGAACCGGCAGGAGACCTCTTCGTGCGCTCACCCATACGCCTGCGCCGTGCCGCGGGCGCCACGCTGTCCGCCGGGATACTCCTCGCCGCGGGCTGCGCACAGGCCACCCACGGCAGCAGCAACGGCACCAAGGGGACGGCCGACGTCCAGGCGGTCCTGCTCCAGCCGGCCGCGTCGCGCGGGCCGCACCCCTTCACCGCGTCGACGGCCCGGCCGGCCGGCGCGGCGCCGACGCCCTCGCGCACCGGCCCGCAGAAGTCCCCCGGCTCCGGCGGTGGCGGCGCCGTCCACGAGATCACCGGCACCACCCCCGGCCTCTACGGCGGCGTCCGGTCCGTGGCCTCCTGCGATGTCGGGAAGCAGATCCGGCTGCTCACCGCCGACCGCGCCAAGGGGTCGGCGTTCGCGCACGCGGTGGGCGTCTCCACGGCCGGAATCCCCGGGTTCCTGCGCGGGCTGACCCCGGTCCTGCTGCGCGCCGACACCCGGGTCGCCAACCACGGCTTCGACGGGGGATCCGTGACCACGTTCCAGTCCGTGCTCCAGGCGGGTACCGCCGTACTGGCGGACGGTTACGGGCTGCCGAGGGTGAGGTGCGCCTGCGGGAACCCGCTGACCGCGCCGGACCGTGCGCGTGCGCCGGCCGGCCGGGCGGGGGAGTGGACCGGTTACGACCCGGCGCGCATCGTCGCCGTCGGGCCGGCCCCGCGCGAGGTCTCGGGCCTGGTGATCGTCGACGTCGTGAACGACGCCTGGATCGAGCGGCGGACCGGGGGCGAGGGCACCCGGGACCGCACCCCCCGGGTGCCGCCGCCGTACGGCCCGGACGCCGACATCACCGGACCGCTGCCGAAGGTGCCGCCCGGGGAGCCGACGCCCGCGCCGACGGACTGCCTCACTCCCGGCGTGCCGACTCCGCCGGGGGAGGAGGCGGCCGTGACCGCGAGCCCCTCGGGGGCGCCGGAAGCCGGCCGGGCGGCGCCGCACTGTCCGAGCGGGCCGCCCTCGGACGAGGCCACCGAACCCCCGGATCTCCCGCCCGACGAGCCGACCGGTACCCCGGCGGAGCCGGACGATCCGCCCGGGGACCTGGTGCCGTCGATGACGCAGGAGCCGCAGACCGCGATCCGGCTGCCGTGGCCTGACGGCGAGGGCGAGGATGCGGGGCCCGTCACCGGGTGAGCCCGGCGCTCGCGCATATGGTCCAGACCTATTGACGGAAGGTCTGGACCACTTTAGCGTGTGCCGCGTTGTGGCGGCCGGGATGCCAGGACCTCTGACTTGTCAGGATCATGGCAATTTCGGCTTCTCTGGTCTCCACCCCACGAAGGGAACCGGAAATGTTCGGTCGGACATCACGTCTGCTGGGCGTCGGCATCGCGGCGGCATGCGTCGTGCAGATGCTGGTCGCGGCGACGCCGAGCTCCGCGCAGGACGACACCTGCGCCGTCAAGTCGAAGCCCGCGGGCAAGGTGCTCCAGGGGTACTGGGAGAACTGGGACGGCGCCTCCAACGGGGTGCACCCGCCGCTGGGCTGGATCCCCGTCACCGACAGCCGCATCACGCAGCACGGCTACAACGTGATCAACGCGGCCTTCCCGGTGATCCTCTCCGACGGCACCGTCCTGTGGGAGGACGGGATGGACTCGACCGTGAAGGTCCCCACCCCGGCCGAGATGTGCCAGGCCAAGGCGTCCGGACTCACCACCCTGATGTCCATCGGCGGCGCGGCGGCGGGGATCGACCTCAGCTCCAGCGCGGTGGCCGACCGCTTCGTCGAGACGGTGGTGCCGATCCTCAAGAAGTACAACTTCGACGGTATCGACATCGACATCGAGACCGGCCTCAGCGGCAGCGGCAACATCAACCAGCTGTCGGCCTCGCAGTCCAACCTGATCCGCATCATCGACGGGGTGCTGGCCCAGATGCCGTCGAACTTCGGCCTGACGATGGCCCCTGAGACGGCCTACGTCACCGGCGGCAGCGTCACGTACGGCTCGATCTGGGGCGCGTACCTGCCCATCGTGAAGAAGTACGCGGACAACGGCCGGCTCTGGTGGCTGAACATGCAGTACTACAACGGCAGCATGTACGGCTGCTCCGGCGACTCGTACGAGGCCGGCACCGTCGCGGGGTTCACCGCGCAGACGGACTGTCTCGACAAGGGACTCGTCATCCAGGGCGCCACCGTCAAGGTGCCCTACGACAAGCAGGTCCCGGGGCTGCCCGCCCAGCCGGGCGCGGGCGGCGGCTACATGGCACCGGGGCTGGTGTCCCAGGCCTGGAACCACTACGGCGGCAGCCTGAAGGGCCTGATGGACTGGTCGCTGAACTGGGACGGGTCCAAGAACTGGACCTTCGGTGACAACGTCAAGGCACTGCAGGGGCGCTGACCGCCCCGGCCCGAGCGACTCCCTGTCCTTCGGTACCACGGACAGCAACACCGTTCTGGCCGACGACGTCTTCATGACGTCTTCCAGGTGCGGACGGGCGGGGAGGCAGGGGAGATCGCTTTCGGTGTGGTCAGTGTGGTCCGGCACGTGCTCCGATTCAGGTGCCGGACCACGTACGTGCCGAGGGAAGCCGTGCCGGCGGGGTGGCAGACGGCCGAGAACCCTTCACCGGCGCTCTGCGCAAGCGTGAAGCCTGGGCCGGGCAGTAGCAGGGCGTTGGCCGCATCTCGCTGCTCCTGCAGTCTGGGCCGGTGCAGAACGCCTCCACTATGGGCAGTGCACCCTGTTCGCCCAGGTGGAGGCGCAGGCTCGTGGCGGTCTCCAGGAGAGACGTACCGCACTCGGGGCACCGCAACGGCGCGCGTCCCCGCAAGCCGCACTCACGGGTGTCTTTCCGGAGCGCGTCAGTACTTCGTCTCGTCCTTGCGCAGCGCTTTGGTGATCTCCAGTCCCAGTTCCGGAACGAGGCGAGCGGGGCAGTCGAATCCCAGCGCTACCGCCAGGTCCCTGCCGTGCAGGTCGACGGTCCCCTCGATGAGACCGGCGTAGATGGCGATGGCGGCCCGACCGAGCCGCCAGCCCCGCAAGGCCATGAGAAGACCGGCGACAGCGGCCGGCCACCACAGCAGACCGACGAGGAGGTACAGCACTCCCCATGCACTTACGCCGGCAGCCTGGCTGAACGCGGCACGGGCTCGGTCGACCTGGTCGCGGTGTTCCTGCGGGCAGACCAGCCACAGCGTCGGCCAGACTGGGCCGAGATCCAGGTCATAGGTCCGCAACACCCGGGTGTCCACAGCACGCATGCGGTCGCCGATCCAGGTGGGGCACCGTGGTGCGGTGAACGCGATCCGGTCCCGCGCCCTGCTGAGCGACTCCGTGTCCGGTTCGGGTCGCATATCGGGGTGGCCGTATCGAGTGCGCACGCGGATCAGGGCCCGTTCCCTCTTGGCGGCCAGATAACGATGGTTCGCCGAGGCCCACCGGTGCGCGCGACGATCGGTCAACCACCTGGAGGGTCCGCTGAGAGGCGGGGGCCAGCGTTCCGCGAGCCAGGCGCCTTCGACGACTGTGCCGATGCCTTGCGCCAGTGCGCCGACTGCCGCTGTGAGCAGCACGATCCCGGCCAGCACCGCGATCGATGCTGGGCCACCGAAGGAGCGATGTGTCGTCAGTCTGTCCAGTTCAGTGCCCAAACGGCCGGCATCGGCCCACCGTCGCTGACCCAGGACGGCCCCGGCGGCGGCCACACCGACATAGAGCATCCCCGGAAGCACCAGCAGCGTGAACCACTTCTCGGTCAGCTTCTTGCCCAGCTCGCCCAGCAAAGTGCTCACAGCCGCTCACGGCTAAGGGGCTCATCGCCGATCGAACACCGTGGGACGTTGCCGGACTCCGGCAGGTGTATTCGGGTGCAACGCCGGAGCGGGCACGAGTAGAACTCTTCCACCGGATGCCCCGGCAGAACCGGCATTCCACCCAGCTGCGGCCTGCCGCCGGAGTCCGGACCCGCGGGATCCCCGGCCACTGGTGATGCAGCGCGTACACGATGGCCCGCGATTCCCTCGGCCCGCAGCAACTCGTTCAATTCAGCGCGTACCGCCGCGATGTCGGCTTCGGCGCGGAGTGTGGCCAGAATCCGGTCCAGTGCTTCTTCCTGGACCGTGTCGCCGCGCAGAATCGCATAGATGTCGGGCAGTTGGGCGCAGATGTCAGCGATCTCCTCCTCCATGGACACCCGTCAATTGAAGCAGAACCGGGGACGGGACCGGCAACGAACGGAGACAATCGGGGTATGAGGAAGCGCCCTGCGCCGGATGCTCTCGGACGCGCGAATGAGTTGATGTCGCATGCTCAACGGACGGGCGACGAAAGGACGCTGGACAAAGCCGTACGGCACCTGCGTGAGGTCCTTGCCGCTGCGTCCTCGGATGATCCCCTGCGCGGCAGGTACCTCGCCGACCTCGGAGTGGCGCTGCGGTGGCGATTCGAGCGCACGGGGGCCCCGGCGGACATTTCCGCTGCGATTGAGGCCGGTCAGAGCGCAGTGCGGGCCACGCCAAGGGGCAACGCTGACCGGTTCGACTACCTCAACAGTCTCCTCAACGCGCTGTGGATCCGGTATGAGGCATCCGGCATCCTGAAGCACCTGGACGAGGGCGTCGCCATCAGCCAGCAGGCTATCGCGGAGGCTCCGCCCGATCACCCGGTGCGGGCCGGGATGCTCTCGGCCTTGGGGAGTGCGCTGCGGGGCCGCTATGCCAGGACCGGCCGCCTCGCAGATCTCGACGCGGCGATCCGGTCGGGGGCGCAGGCTGTGGACGCCTGCCCGAACGAATCCGCCTTCCTGTCGGACCTGTTGACCACGCTGTGGGAGAGCCCGCCGCTCGGCTCGGACCTCGACAGCGTGATCCGAGCGCTGTACCGGGTGGTCTACAGCACTCCACGTGATCACCCGGATCAGCTGGACAACCTGCGCGACCTCGCGGACGGGCTCGGTCGACGATTCGGGAGGACCCGGTCGCCGGACGATCTGGACGATGTGATCCGGATCCTCGGTCGCGTGGTGACGCTGGAGCCCAGTGCCAAGTGGTTCACCCATCTCGGTACCTGGCTCGTGCGGCGGTTCGAAAACGGGGGTGCGCTGCCGGACCTGGAGAAGGCGGTCAGGGTCAGCCGCGAAGCCCTTTGGGCGGGCGGAGCTCACGGGAGAGTCGGAGCGGAGTCCCTGACGAATCTCGGCAGCGTCCTGCGAATGCGGTTCGAGCACACCGATGCCCTGGCGGATCTGAACGAGGCTGTCCAGCTCAGCGCCGACGCCGTGCAAGCCGTCGCGCCCGGTGCTCCTGAGCAAGCGGTGATGCAGTCGAATCTCGCGATCACGCTCGTCCTCCGCTTCGCACGCACCGCGTCGCTCACTGACCTGGACGAGGCTATCCGCATGCACGCTCTGGCCCACGAGTCGATCGGGCGGGACCGCGTCGAACGGCCGGGGATCCTGTCCGCCCACGCCCTCGCACTGCAACTCCGCTTCGAGCGCACTGGAGCGGTGGCCGACATCGACGAGGCAGTCCGTCTGGGCACCGAGGCCGCGGGGCGGGGTCTTCCGTCGCGAGCCATGAATCTGGCCAACCTTGCCGAGGCCCTGCGCGTCAGGCACGGGCACACCGGAAATCCGGCCGACCTCGACCAAGCCGTTCTCGCAGCGGACGAAGCGGTCCGCCTCACCCCGGCAGACCACTCGGAGCGCGCCAAGCGGCTGCTCGTGCTCGGACACACTTTGGCATACCGGTTCGTCGGCCTGTGCGAGGAAGACGACTATCTGCGGGCCGGCGAGGCGTTCAACGAAATACTCCGGCTGGAGTCCGCCCCTCCCTGGGCGCGGGCCAGAGCCGCGCAAAGGCTCGGCGGCCTGCTTGCGATCACAGGCAACCAGCCGAGCGCCGTCCGGTATTACGAGACTGCGGTGGTCTGGCTCCTCTTCCTGAGTTCGCGTCACGTGTCCAGGGACGCGCAGGAACACCGGCTCGGATCGTACGAGGGCCTTGCCTCCGATGCCGCCGCGTGCGCACTGGCGAACGGAGACGCGGAACGGGCGCTGGAGCTGCTTGAGGCGGGCCGAGGGGTGCTGCTGGCGCAGGCGCTGGAAACCCGCACGGACGTGAGTGAGCTGCGCTCCGAGGCACCGGAGCTGGCGCAACGGTTCACATTCCTGTGCAGGCGTCTGGACCGTGACGAGCGGCCCTTCGAGGGACAGACCGTCGCACAGGAGGAACGTAGCGAGCTCCTTGCCGAGTTCGGCGCACTGGTCACGGAGATACGTCGGCTGCCGAGGTTCGGCCGGTTCCTGCTTCCCGAACCGGCCGCCGAACTGATGCAGGACGCCGCCGAGGGGCCGATCGTGTTGCTCAACACGAGCGACCACGGCTGCCACGCTCTGTTGCTGACCGAGGCCGGCGTCCGTGCGGTCCCGCTCCCGGGGCTCACCAGGGAGGGCGCGCACGACCACGCTCAGCAGTTCCTCGCCGCGGTCGATATGTGCCAGTGCTCCACCCTTCTCGAACAAAAGCGGGCCCAACAGTCCATCACTCATCAACTGGAGTGGCTCTGGGACACCATCACGGAACCCGTTCTCGTTGCACTCGGTCACACCGCTCCGCCAGCGCCGGGCCAGCCCTGGCCCCGGGTTTGGTGGTCTCCGACCGGGCCACTGGCACTTCTTCCCCTGCACGCGGCCGGCCGTTCTCGCGATCCTCGTTCGGTAAACAGCGTTCTGGACCGTGTGGTCTCCTCGTACACGCCGACCGTGGGCGTCTTGCGGCACCACCGCGGCCGGCCCCGTACCAGAACCGCTTCCCCGGCGCTCGTCGTCGCGATGCCGGAGACACCGCGCCAGGCGGCGTTGCCCGGGGCCCAGCGGGAACACGATCTGCTCAAGCATGTCTTCGGGGAGCCGACCAGCGTCGTGGGAGGAGCGGCGACCCATCAGCGGGTGCTCGACGAATTACCACGCCACTCGATCGCGCATTTCGCTTGCCACGGTACGAGTGATCCAGCCCATCCCTCCGCCAGCAGCCTCCTGTTGCACGACCACGCTGAGCACCCGTTGCAGATTCCGGAGATCGCCCGCCTCGACCTCATTGCCGAACTGGCATACCTCTCAGCGTGCGAAACCGCCCGCAACAACGCGCGACTCGCGGACGAGGCCATCCACCTGGCCGGCGCATTCCAACTCGCCGGGTATGCCAACGTCGTCGGGGCGCTCTGGAAGATCTCTGACGATGTGGCAGTGAGCATCGCTCAGGACTTCTACGCGTACTTCGCGCGCTCCGGCAGCGCGGCGCTTGCCCTCCACGAGTCCATCCGCCGCGTCCGTGCCTCCTATCCGAAGACTCCCTCTCTGTGGGGTGCGCACATTCACTCGGGGATCTAGTGACCTCACCGTGTAGGTTCACCTGTGGTGAGAAGGGCATCGGGCAGGGGCGTCCTGCCAAGCGTGCATCAGGTTCAGGTGCAGCCTGTGAGCCCTGCCTCATAGCCTCGTCCCCGACAACTTTCCGCTGGAGCCAGCACAGTGCCGTCTGTCGCGACGATGGCCATGACACAGGACGTCGGCTCCTGGGTCCGGCCGGACAGAGCCGCGCGGGACGCGTCCTTGCGCGACGCTGTCAGGACCTGGCTGTCAACCAACTGGCCCCTCGGTACGTCGCTCACTCCGCCGCCGGCCCGCAGTGCCGGGGACGCGGTCGCGGCTGCCGTGTTCACAGCATTCTGCCTGTCCCCTGATCTCGGATGCGTGGCGGGAAGACCGAATGGGACGGCCCGACGACGGCCGACGGCCCCGGAGGGATCTCCCGCGCGGAGACCTTCCGGGGCCGTCGGCCGTGCCGTCAGTTGCCGGGCTCGGAGGCGTCGAGCATGGCGTCGCGCTCGACGACCTTGACCCGCTCGCGGTCCTGCTCCGCGCCGAGGGCGCGCTCGTGGGCGTCCAGGCGGTACCAGCCCTCACGGGTGGTGTAGCGGACGCCGCGGGCCCGCAGGAAATCGGTGACGGCCTCCGGCTCGGGCTGCGCGGGAGCGGGCAGCCGGCCCTTGGTGTGGTCCTCCAGCAGGCAGGCGACGGTCTCGTTGGCGTCGCCCTTGGTGTGGCCGATCAGGCCGATCGGGCCCCGCTTGATCCAGCCGGTGACGTACACCGAGTCCATCGGCTCGTCACCGGCCAGGACCCGCCCGGCGGCGTGCGGGACGGTGCCGGAGGCGACATCGAAGGGGAGCTTGGGCAGCTCCTGCGAGTAGTAGCCGACCGCGCGGTAGACGCTCTGCACGTCCCAGTCGTTGAAGCGGCCGGTACCGCGCACGTTGCCGGTGCCGTCCAGCTCGGTGCGCTCGGTGCGCAGACCGGCGACCCGGCCGTCCTCGCCGAGGATCTCGACGGGGGACTCGAAGAAGTGCAGGAAGAGCTTGTGCGGCCGGTCGCCGATGTCGCGGATCGCCCAGTTCTCCAGCGTGGAGGCGACCATGTTGGCCTGCTTGTTGCCGCGCCGGGTCTCGATCGAGCCCTGGTCGTAGTCGATGTCCTCGGGGTTGACGATGACCTCGATGTTGGGCGAGTGGTCCAGCTCGCGCAGCTCCATCGGGCTGAACTTGGCCTGGGCCGGACCGCGCCGCCCGAAGACGTGCACCTCCAGCGCCTTGTTCGCCTTGAGGCCCTCGTACACGTTGGCGGGGATCTCGGTCGGCAGCAGCTCGTCACCGGTCTTGGCGAGCATCCGGGCCACGTCCAGGGCCACGTTGCCGACGCCCAGGACCGCGACCTTCTCGGCCTCCAGCGGCCAGGTGCGCGCCACGTCCGGGTGGCCGTCGTACCAGGAGACGAAGTCGGCGGCCCCGTGCGAGCCGTCCAGCTCGCTGCCCGGTATGTCCAGGGCCCGGTCCGCGTCGGCGCCGGTGGAGAAGATCACGGCGTCGTAGAAGGACCGCAGCTCGTCCAGGCCGATGTCGTTCGGGTAGTCGACGTTGCCGAAGAGCCGCAGCTGCGGCTTGTCCAGGACCTGGTGCAGCGCCTGCACGATGCCCTTGATCCGGGGGTGGTCCGGGGCCACGCCGTAGCGGATCAGGCCGAAGGGGGCGGGCATCCGCTCGAACAGGTCGATGGACACGCCCGGCTCTGCGGCGGCCTCGGATTTGAGCAGCGCGTCCGCTGCGTAGATTCCGGCGGGACCGGCTCCGACGATGGCTACGCGGACGGGGCGTGTCATGGAGGGCTGTTCCTTAGAACGGGCGAAGAGCGGGCGAAGAGCGGGAGAACGATCAGGCGAACAGTGGGCGAACACGGGCAGGGCGTGTCTTGGTAAGGCTTGGCTTAGTTCGCCCCCGCACACGTTAGCCGCTGCCCGCGCCCGGTTTCGGGGCGGGTCGGCGTTCTGCGGGGATATCCGGTGCTCCCGAACGGGGTGCCGGGTGCCGAATCCTTGGGATACGGGCCTGCGGGGCGGCCCGGGGAATGTGTCCCATCGCACGTTCAGCTGGTGGACAGCTCACTCGAAGAATCGGACAAATGATGGCAGAGTGACCCACATGGATGATCGGGTAGCGGGTGCCCTGTCACTCCCGGACGACTGGCCCGCCCACCCGGACCTCAGTCTCGCCCTGAACCGTATGGGCAGCTTCGACTGGGACCTCGACAGCGGCCTCATGCACATGGACGAGCCCGCGCTTGACGTGTTCGACCTGCGGGCCGACGAGTACGACGACCGGCCGGAGTCGCTCGCCGTGCGGGTGCCCCCGGACGAGGGCGTACGGCTGGACGCGCTGGTCGCGCAGGCGCTCAAGAGCGGCCGGAGCAACTACGGGGCGTACTTCCGCAGCCTGCGCCGGGACGGGAGCCTGCGCTGGACCCACACCCAGGGCTTCGTCCAGCGTGACGCGACCGGGCGGCCCCGCCGGATCATCGGCATCGTCCGGGACGCCACCCAGGAGCTGGCCGACTCCACCGCCCGCCGTGAGCTGGACCGGGAGCGCAGGCGCCGGACCAGTCTGGTGGAGGCCACCACGGCGGCGCTGGCGCACGCCCGTACCGTCCGGGACGTCACCGACGTGCTCAAGAACTCCCAGGGGCTTGCCCACCTGGGCGCGACGAGCCTGGTCATGGGGTTGATAGAGGCCGGGCGCCTCCATCTGGTGGCGGACGGGCCGGAGGGCTCCTTCGTGCCCGGCACCCGCTACACCCGGACGGACGAGCCGTACCCGATGAGCGAGGTCGTGCGCACGCTCACCCCCCGCTTCATCGAGTCCGCAGAGGACTTCGCGGCCTCGTACCCGATCCTGTGGCCCTACATCAGCCATCTCGGCATCACCTCCGCGGCCTATCTGCCACTGATCGCCCAGGCCCGCCCGATCGGCGCGCTCGGGCTGCTCTACAGCGACAAGGACGGCTTCACCGGCGACGAGCGCAATCTGCTCGTCGCCCTCGGCAGCTCCATCGCCCAGAGCCTGCAGCGCGCCATGCTCTACGAGCAGGAGCACGACCTCGCCGAGGGGCTCCAGCAGGCCATGCTGCCGCGCCGGATTCCCGAGGTGCCCGGCGCGCAGACCGCCGTCCGCTACCGTTCGGCCCGCCTCGGCCGGGACATCGGCGGCGACTGGTACGACGTCATCCCGCTGCCCGGCGGCAGGGTGGGCGCCGTCATCGGTGACGTACAGGGGCACGACACCCACGCCGCGGCCGTCATGGGGCAGCTGCGCATCGTGCTGCGCGCCTACGCCGCCGAGGGCCACAGCCCGGCGACGGTGATGGCGCGGGCCTCCGTCTTCCTGCACGAGCTGGACACCGACCGCTTCGCGACCTGCACCTACGCCGAGGCCGACCTGACCACCGGCGTCGTCCAGCTGGTCCGGGCCGGTCATGTGGACCCGCTGGTCCGGGAGGCCGACGGGACCTGCCGCAAGGTGCCCGTCGAGGGCGGGCTGCCGCTGGGGCTCTCCGCGATGTTCGGGCGGCTGGAGTACCCGGTCAGCACGGTCGAGCTGGATCCCGGCCAGACCATGGTGCTGTTCACCGACGGGCTGGTGGAACTGCCCGGAGCGGACCTCGACGAGGGCACGCAGCTGCTGGCCGACATGGTCAGGAACGGTCCGCAGGACCTCCAGGAACTGGCCGACCGGCTCTGCGAATGGGTCGACGAGCGCGGCGGCGAGGACGATGTCGCCGTGCTGCTGCTGAGGCGCCGGGCCGCCCACGCGCCGCAGCCCGGCGGCCGGCTCCAGCAGCACGTGGCGCAGAACGATCCGGAGGCGCTGAGCTCGGCGCGCCACATGATCCGTGCGGCGGTGCGGGCCTGGGGCGCGAAGGACCGGGCCGACGAGGTCGAGCTGGCCGCCGACGAACTGACCACCAACGCGCTGATGCACACCGACGGCGGCGCGATCGTCACCATCCGGGTGCTCACCGGGGCGGAACGGCGGCTCCGGGTCGACGTCGAGGACCGGTCGAGCGCGCTGCCGCGCCGCCGGGACGCGGGCGAATCGGGGGTCTCCGGCCGGGGACTGATGCTCGTGGACCAGCTGGCGGACGCCTGGGGCGTCGAGTCCCGGGGCACCGGCAAGTGCGTCTGGTGCGAATTCGGCATTCCGCCACGCGACTGAGCAGCCGTCGACCGACGCCGTCGGCCGGCGGCAGTGAACACTACTGCAAAGTAACAGAACGTAACATGTCTGTACTTGACCGTAACCGACCGAGAGAGATTGACTGTGATTTCTTGATTTCCGTCAGTCTTTGTCTTCGATGACATGAGGACCCGTTGGGCACTGAGCTACTGGCACCTCTCGATCTTGCCTTCTGGCACCTTGAGTCCGATGCCCACCCCATGCACCTCGGCGCGCTCGCCGTCTTCTCCCCGGACGCGGGCCCCGCGCCCGGCCCGGACGCCCTGCTGGAGCTGCTCGGCGCCCGCGCCGCCGCGATCCCCCGGCTGCGGATGCGGGTGCGCGACGTACTGCTGCCGGTCGGCGGCGCGGCCTGGTCGGTGGACAAGGACTTCGACGTCCACCGGCACATCAGGCGGGTGGAGCTGCCCGGGACGGAGACCGGCGGCGAGGGCGCGTTCATGGCGGCGGCCACCCGGCTGGCCGGCGAACTGATGGAACAGCCGCTGCGCAGAGGGCTGCCGCCCTGGCAGATGTACGTGATCGGCGGCGCCGCCGACGGCCCGTTCGCCGTCCTGGTCAAGCTCCATCACGCGCTCGCCGACGGGATGCGCGCGGTCGCCATCGGGGCCGGGATCTTCGACGAGATCGCCTCCGTCGCGGGCCGCGGCCGGACCGGGGCACCGGCCGGCCGGACCAGGCCGGTACCGCCGCGCTCCTGGATGCCCGGTCCGCGCCAGGTCGCCGGTCTCGCGCTCGGTCGGATCGAGGACCTCGGCCGGGCGTTCGGCGTCGGCGCCTCGCTGGTGCGGGCCAGCCGCCTCGACCTGCGCGGCGCGACGGCGCTCAGTGCCAGCTCCAGCGGCACCCGGCGGCTGGCCACCGCCGATCTGGACCTCGACGCCGTGCAGCGCATCCGCCGGGCCGCGGGCGGCACGTCCAACGACGTGCTGCTCGCGGTCGTCGCCGGAGCGCTGCGCCGCTGGATGCTGGAGCGCGGCGAACCGCTGCCCGGCGCCGATCCGCGCGCCCTGGTGCCCGTCTCCCGGCGCCGCCCGGGAGGCGCCGCCACCGGGAACCGGCTGTCCGCGTACCTGCTCGGCCTCCCCGTCTCGGAACCCGACCCCTGGGAACGGCTGCGCGCGGTACGCGGCGCCATGGACCGCAACAAGTCCGCCGGGCCGCTGCGCGGGGCCGGCGCGGTCGCCGTACTCGCCGATCAGCTTCCTTCGCTGGCCCACCGCTTCGGTGCCCCGCTCGCCGGCAGCGCGGCCAGGATGCTCTTCGACGTCCTGGTCACCAGCGTGCCGCTGCCGCGCTCCGCGCTCTCCCTCGCCGGCTGCCCGCTGCGCGCGCTGTACCCGATGGCGCCACTGGCCCGGGGCCAGTCGCTGGCCGTGG
The DNA here is from genome assembly GCF_041435055.1 of Streptomyces sp. NBC_00341. Taxonomy (NCBI): domain Bacteria; kingdom Bacillati; phylum Actinomycetota; class Actinomycetes; order Kitasatosporales; family Streptomycetaceae; genus Streptomyces; species Streptomyces sp. NBC_00341. The sequence goes on from NZ_CP108002.1 coordinate 8,103,445, forward strand.
CGCTCACGACGTACGGCGGCCGGGTGCAGATCGGGCTGGTGGCCGACGGCAAGGCGCTGCCCGATCTGGAGCGGCTGGGGCGCTGCGCGGAGGAAGAGGTGGCCGAGCTGCTCGCGACGCTGCCCGTGCACGGACCGGCCGGAGGCCCGGTCGTCCGACCGAGTGCGGCGCCATAGGTCGGACAGATTCCCGAGTAAACGCCGCAGTTGATCGCCTCCGAGGTGTTGACGCAGCCGAGTGATCCGATGAATATGTGCGAGAGGACAGATCGATCATCGGGGAGGGCGGCACAGCGATGCGGCGCAACAGGCTGGGAAACAGCGCGGTCGAGGTCACCGAGCTGTCCTTCGGGGCGGCCGCCATCGGCAATCTCTTCACTGCCGTCGAACCGGCGCAGGCCGCGGCCGCCGTCGACGCCGCCTGGGACGAGGGCGTCCGCTACTTCGACACCGCCCCGCACTACGGACTGGGCCTCTCGGAGCGGCGGCTCGGTGAGGCGCTGCGCGCCCGCCCCCGCGACTCGTACGCGCTGTCCACCAAGGTCGGCCGGGTCCTCGACCCACTGCCCGACGGCGGGTCCGCCCCGTCCGACGAGCTCTCCGAGGGCTTCGCCGTGCCCGCCACCCACCGCCGCCGCTGGGACTTCAGCGCCGCCGGTGTCCGCCGCAGCATCGAGGACAGCCTGGAACGGCTCGGTCTCGACCGCATCGACATCGCCTACCTGCACGACCCGGACGACCACGCGGAAGCCGCCTTCCAGGAGGCCTATCCGGAGCTGGAGAAGCTGCGCGCGGAGGGCGTGATCGGCGCCATCGGGGCCGGCATGAACCAGACCGCGATGCTCACCCGCTTCGTCCGCGACACCGACGCCGACGTGGTGCTCTGCGCCGGCCGCTTCACCCTCCTCGACCAGTCGGCCCTGAGTACTCTGCTGCCGGAGGCCGCCGCTCGCGGACGCAGCGTCGTCGTCGGCGGGGTCTTCAACTCCGGCCTCCTCGCCGACCCGCGCCCCGGCGCGACGTACGACTACGCCGCCGCGCCCCTCACCCTCCTGGACCGGGCCCTGCGCCTGAAGGCCGTCACCGAGGGCCACGGCGTACCGCTGCGCGCCGCCGCCCTGCACTACCCGCTCACCCACCCCGCCGTCGCCGGTGTCCTCGTCGGCACCCGCTCCCCGGACGAGGTGCGCGACGCGGCCGCCCTGCTGCGCGAGCCGGTCCCCGACGGGCTCTGGGACGAGCTGCGCGAAGAGGGACTGCTGCCCGAGAACGGAAACTGACATGCGCATCGCCCTGCACACCAAGGTCCGCGCGGACCGCACAGCCCAGTACGAGGCCGCGCACCGCGAGGTCCCGGCCGAACTGACCCGGGCGATCCGCGCGGCGGGCGCCACCTCCTGGACGATCTGGCGCAGCGGCACCGAACTGTTCCACGTCATCGAGTGCGAGGACTACGCCCGTCTCCTCGCCGAACTGGAGGAGCTCCCCGTCAACGTCGCCTGGCAGGCCAGGATGGACGAGCTCCTCGACGTCACGCACGACTACTCCTCGGACGGCGCCGAAGCCGGACTCCCCGTCGCCTGGGAGCTGTGACATGACCACCACCCCACGGATCGTCGACGCCCACCACCACATCTGGAACCTCTCGGTACGCGACCAGGAGTGGATCACCGGCGAGGAACTCGCGCCCCTGCGCCGCGACTTCTCCCTCACCGACCTGGAACCGGAGGCCCGCGCCAACGGCGTGACCGCCACCGTGCTCGTGCAGACCGTCACCGTCCCGGAGGAGACCCCCGAGTTCCTCGCGCTCGCGGACGGCAGCGATCTGGTCGCCGGCGTCGTGGGCTGGAGCGACCTCACCGCGCCGGACATCACCGACACCCTCGCCGCCCTCCGCGAGCTGCCCGGCGGCGACCGGCTCGTCTCGCTGCGCCACCAGGTCCAGGGCGAGCCCGACCCCGAATGGCTGCTGCGCGCCGACGTCCTGCGCGGCCTGGCCGCGGTCGCCGGCGCCGGACTCGTCTACGACCTGGTGGTCCAGCCGCACCAGCTGCCCGCCGCCGTCCGGGCCGCCGAACTGCTGCCCGGCCTCACCTTCGTCCTGGACCACGCGGGCAAACCGCCCATCGCCACCGGCGGCCTGCGCCCCTGGGCGGATGACGTACGGGCCCTCGCCGCCCTCCCCAACACCGTGTGCAAGCTCTCCGGCCTGGTCACGGAGGCCGATCCGCACAACTGGACCGTCAAGGACCTGCGCCCCTACGCGGACACCGTCATCGACGCCTTCGGGCCGGCCCGGCTGATGTTCGGCTCGGACTGGCCGGTGTGCCGGCTCGCGGCCACGTACACCGAAGTCGTCGAGGCCGCCCACACCCTGGTCAGCGGCCTCGGACCCGGCGAACGGGCCGCCGTCCTCGCCACCACCGCCGAGCGGGTCTACGGCCTCCGGTAGCCACCCCGGCGCCGCCTGCGGCAGGCTGGGACCATGCCAGAACTGCCGGAAGTCGAAGCCCTGCGGGTCTTCCTCGACGACCACCTCGTCGGCAGGGAGATCGACCGCGTCCTCCCGCTCGCCATCAGCGTCCTGAAGACGTACGAGCCGCCGCTCACCGCCCTGCACGGCGGCACGGTCACCGGCGTCCGGCGGCACGGCAAGTTCCTGGACATCGAGGTGGGCCCCCTGCACCTGCTCACCCACCTCGCACGGGCCGGCTGGCTCCAGTGGAGGGACGGCTTCCCCGCCACCCCGCCGCGCCCCGGCAAGGGGCCACTCGCGCTGCGCACCGTCCTCACCGGCGGCGACGGCTTCGACCTCACAGAGGCCGGCACCACCAAGCGCCTCGCCGTCCACCTCGTCCACGACCCCGCAGAGGTGCCCGGTGTGGCCCGACTCGGACCCGACCCGCTCGACCCGTCCTTCGACCGGGACACGTTCGCCGCGCTGCTCGAAGGAGAGCGCCGGCAGATCAAGGGCGCGCTGCGCGACCAGTCCCTCATCGCCGGCATCGGCAACGCCTACAGCGACGAGATCCTGCACGTCGCGAAGATGTCACCCTTCAAACCCACCGCGCACCTCACCGACGACGAGATCACCCGGCTGCACACCGCCCTGCGCACCACCCTCGACGACGCCGTCGCCCGCTCCAGCGGCCTCGCGGCGAAGAAGCTCAAGGCCGAGAAGCGCAGCGGGATGCGGGTCCACGGACGCACCGGAGAAGCCTGCCCGGTCTGCGGCGACACCATCCGTGAGGTCTCCTTCAGCGACTCCTCGCTCCAGTACTGCCCGACCTGCCAGACCGGCGGGAAACCGCTCGCCGACCGCAGGCTCTCCAAACTGCTCAAGTAGCCGCCACCCGGCCGGTCTACACTCCGGCCTCATGCTGCGCGTACTCGCCGTCGACGACGAAGAACCCGCCCTGGAGGAGCTCCTGTACCTCCTGCGCGCCGATCCCCGCATCCGCAGCGCCGAAGGAGCCACCGGAGCCACCGAGGCGCTGCGCCGCATCGGCGGCGCCGTCGAAGCGGGGCCCGAGGACCCCGCCGCCATCGACGTCGTCTTCCTCGACATCCACATGGCCGGGCTGACCGGCCTCGACGTCGCCCAGCTGCTGGCCGGATTCGCCGCGCCCCCGCTCATCGTCTTCGTCACCGCCCACGAGGACTTCGCCGTACAGGCCTTCGACCTCAAGGCCGTCGACTACGTCCTGAAACCGGTACGCCGCGAGCGCCTGGCCGAAGCCGTGCGCCGCGTCGCCGAACAGGTCGGGGAGCGCTCCGCACCCGTCCACGACACCGCGCAGGACCAGATCCCGGTCGAACTGGGCGGCGTCATCCGCTTCGTGCCGATCGACGACATCGCCTACGCCGAGGCCCAGGGCGACTACGCGCGACTGCACACCGCCACCGGAAGCCACCTGGTCCGGGTGCCCCTGACCACCCTGGAGGAACGCTGGCGGACCCGCGGCTTCGTCCGCATCCACCGCCGCCACCTCGTGGCCCTCGGCCGGATCGACGAACTGCGCCTCGACGCGGGCAGCATGAGCGTGCGCATCGGCACCGCCGAACTCGCCGTCAGCCGCCGCCACACCCGTGCGCTGCGCGATCTGCTGATGCGGCAGGGCGGCCGCTGACCAGCGGCTACCCGCGTTTCCAAGCCCTTCCCAGCGGGGTCGGGTGCTGCGTACACTCCGGCCCCATGTCCGCAGAGTCAACGCCCCGGCGTGAAGTGGTGACGGGGGAGCCCCGGCGGGTCCGGCCGCTGCCGCGCTACCGCACCCAGTCGGAGATCGACGAACAGACCGCGCTCGGCGGTGCCTACGTACGCTCGCTGATGCGCAGCCAACTGCGCGCCGGGCTCACCGCCTTCGCCGCGCTCGCCGTCGTCGCGGGCACCCTGCCGCTGGTCCTTGCGGCACTGCGCAGCGACGCCGTCGTATGGGCCGTCCTCGGCTTCGCCGCCTACCCGCCGCTCACCCTGATCGCCTGGTGGTACGTGCGCCGGGCCGAGCGCAACGAACACGACTTCGCCCGGCTCGTGGAAGGCCGCCCCGCACAGTGAGCCGCGCCTACGCGGTGACGGCGGTCGCCGCCGTCGTCTCCGCCACCGTCCTCGTCGGCGGGTTCGGACTGCGCATCTCCCGCACCACGTCCGACTTCTACGTCGCCTCCCGCACCGTTCGGCCCCGCCTCAACGCGGCCGCGATCAGCGGCGAGTACCTCTCCGCCGCCTCCTTCCTCGGCATCGCCGGACTGGTGCTCGTGCACGGCCCCGACATGCTCTGGTACCCCGTCGGCTACACGGCCGGCTACCTCGTCCTGCTGGTCTTCGTCGCCGCGCCGCTGCGCCGCTCGGGGGCCTACACCCTGCCCGACTTCGCCGAGGGGCGGCTCGAATCCCGGCAGGTGCGCCGGCTCGTCAGCGTGCTCGTCGTCGGAGCCGGCTGGCTCTACCTCGTGCCGCAGCTCCAGGGCGCCGGACTGACCCTGAAGATCCTCACCGGGGCGCCCGGCTGGCTCGGGGACGTCCTGGTCGCCTCCGTGGTCGTCCTGGCCGTCGCCGCGGGCGGCATGCGCTCCATCACCTTCGTCCAGGTCTTCCAGTACTGGCTGAAACTGACCGCGCTCCTGGTCCCCGCCCTCTTCCTGGTGCTGGCCTGGCAGGGCGACGGACGGCCCCGCGTCACCTTCGACGAGCAGCTGTCCGTCTTCCGCGCCGACCACCCGCTGTACGCCACCTACGGGCTCATCGTCGCCACCTTCCTCGGCACCATGGGCCTGCCGCACGTCGTCGTCCGCTTCTACACCAGCCCCAACGGCCGCGACGCCCGCCGCACCACCGTCGCCGTCCTCGCCCTGATCGGCGTCTTCTACCTGCTGCCGCCCGTCTACGGCGCCCTCGGCCGGCTGTACGCCCCCGAACTGATCCACGGCGGCGACGCGGACGCCGCCGTACTGCTGCTGCCCGGCCGGGTCATCGGCGGCCTCGGCGGCGACCTGCTCGGCGCGCTCATCGCGGGCGGCGCCTTCGCCGCGTTCCTGTCCACCGCCTCCGGACTGACCATGGCCGTCGCCGGAGTCATCACCCAGGACGTCCTGCCCTCGCGCGGCGTACGGCACTTCCGGCTGGCCACCGTCCTCGCCATCTCCGTCCCGCTGGCCGGCTCCCTGCTGGTCAGCCGGGTGCCGGTCGCGGACTCCGTGGGGATGGCGTTCGCGGTCTCGGCGTCCTCCTTCTGCCCGCTGCTGGTCCTCGGGATCTGGTGGCGCCGCCTCACCCCGCCCGGCGCCGTCGCCGGACTCCTGCTCGGCGGCGGCTCCGCACTGCTCTCCGTCGCGATCACCGTCAGCGGCGCGGTGCGCCCGCCCGGCTGGCCGCACGCCCTGCTCGCCTGGCCCGCCGTCTGGTCCGTGCCCGTCGGCTTCCTCGCCATGATCCTCGTGTCGCTGGCCACGCCCGGCCGTATACCCGCCGGCACCAACGCCGCCATGACCCGCTTCCACCTGCCCGAAGCGCTCACCTCAGGGAGGCACCGGTGACCGGGGCCGGATACGCCGTCATCGTGCTCCTGGGCGCCCTGCTGTTCGGGGCAGGCCTGCTGGCCGGACGCCGCACCGCCCGCCCCGTCCGCACCAGCGACGTCGGCACCCCCGTGGAGCACGCCACCTTCGAAACCCTGCACACCGCCTCGCTGGCAGCGCCCCCGCTGCGCGCCGGACTCACCGAGGACAGCGCCCGCAAGTCCGCCCGGCGGCTGCGCTCCCTGCTCGGCACGGACGCCCTGTGCCTCACCGACCGCGAGCGGATCCTGGTCTGGGACGGCGAGGGCGGCCACCACGGCGAACACGTCATGGAACAGGTGGCGGAGCTGCTCGCCAGCGGCCGGGACACCGCGTTCCGCAGCGACTGCGAGGATCTGGACTGCCCGCTGCGGTGGGCCGTCGCCGTGCCGCTCACCGTCGACCACCGGGTCCTTGGCGCCCTGATCGCCTACGCGCCGAGGGAGTCGGCCGTCCTGGCGAGGGCCGCAGGGGAGGTCGCCCGCTGGGTCTGCGTACAGCTGGAACTCGCCGAGCTCGACCGCTCACGCACCCAGCTCATCGAGGCGGAGATCAGGGCCCTGCGCGCGCAGATCTCCCCGCACTTCATCTTCAACTCGCTCGCCGCCATCGCCTCCTTCGTCCGCACCGACCCCGAGCAGGCCCGTGAACTCCTTCTGGAGTTCGCCGACTTCACCCGCTACTCGTTCCGCAGCCACGGCGACTTCACCACCCTCGCGGACGAACTGCACTCCATCGACCAGTACCTGGCCCTGGTCCGGGCCCGCTTCGGTGAACGGCTCGCGGTCACCCTCCAGGTCGCGCCGGAGGTGCTGCCCGTCGCCCTGCCGTTCCTCTGCCTCCAGCCCCTCGTCGAGAACGCCGTCAAACACGGACTCGAAGGAGCGGTCACCTCCAGCCGCATCACCATCAGCGCCCTGGACGCCGGTTCGGAGGCCGAGGTGGTCATCGAGGACGACGGCATCGGCATGGACCCCGAACGGCTGCGCCACATCCTGCGCGGCGAGGGCGGCAAGTCCACCGGGGTCGGCCTGCTCAACGTGGACGAACGGCTGCGGCAGGTGTACGGCGACGACTACGGGCTCGTCATCGAGACGGGCATCGGCGCCGGAATGCGGATCACGGTACGGCTGCCGAAGTACCGCGCCGGGGTGCACGGTTCCTGAAGGGGCGGCCGACGGGCTCTCAGTACGGACGGACAGGTTCTCAGTACGGACGGACAGGCTCTCAGTACAGGTGGATCGAGAGGTGCCCCAGCGGCAGCCCCAGCTGCCAGGCCGGCGTCCACACCTGCGCCACCGCCCCCTCCGCCTCCGGGTCCCGCGGGCCGTCGGCCGGCTCCCCGGGCGGCGGGCCGATCGCGTCGAGGTCGGCCGCCAGCAGTTCGGTGTCCTCCAGCCACCGCCACGCCGCCCGTGCCAGCGCCAGATCCGGGTCTGGGCCGCCCCGCGCCGCCTCCAGCGCGTCGAGCCGCTCGCAGACCCAGCCGCGCCACGGGGCCCCGCACGCCGTCAGCAGCCGCAGCTCGTCCACCCGGGTGGCGGGCAGCGCCTCGGCCACCGCGCCGTCCGAGAGGAAGACCGTGAGGGCGAGCGCGTCACGCCCCGCCCGGTACTCCAGCGTGGCCGGTTCCATCAGCTCCCCGGTCCGCAGCAGCTCGTCGGCGATGTACTCCGCGTACATCCAGGCCATCGGGATCTGCAGCCCGCCGCCACCGGATCCGTCCTGACGTTCCGGACGCATCGCGTCTCGCCCCATTCCGTTCTCGGCACGCCCCCACACGCAGCATTGAACCGGGGGAGCGCGCCCCGCGTGGCCAGAAGGACAGGATCCGTCGGACCGGATGCGTCACAGACAAGAGGGTGCGATGACCGCAGAGCCCGGGAAGGGACCGCACATGAGACAACGGCTCGGCGCCTACGTGCTGGACGCGCTCCCGGCCCCGGAGGCGCTGGAGGTCTCCCGCCATCTGCAGAACTGCGACCTCTGCGCCGCGGACTACGTCGCGGTGGCCGAGGCCGCGGCCCTGCTCCCGCTGCTCAGCGAGGAGGACCTCCTGGAGTAGCCCGGCAGATTACGGGAGAGCAGGCGCAGCGCGTAGTACGAACGGGACTTCACGGTCCCGGCCGGAATCCCGAGCACCTCGGCCGTCTCGCCCACGCTGAGGCCCCGGAAGTAGATCTGGACCAGCACCGCCCGGTGCTCCGGGCTGAGGCCACGGACCGCCTCGCGCACATCGAGCGCGGCGACCGCGGACTCGGCGGTGTCCTCCCCGCACGGGGCGCTCTCCAGCACCGCGTCGCCCACCTCCGCGGGCCGGGCCAGCCGCGACCTGCGGGCGTCGATCGCCAGCCGGCGGCCCACGGTGAACAGCCAGGGCCGCATCGACTCGTACGGGCCGTCGAACGCCTCCGGGTGCTGCCAGGCCCGCACGAGGGTCTCCTGGAGCAGATCCTCTGCCCGCTGCCGGTCGCCGAAGGTCAGACCGAGGAGGAAGTGGAACAGGGCCGGGCCGTGCTCACGCTGCAGATCCGCGAGGGCCCGCTCGTCGGTCGTCGTCGTGGTCATGGTGAACGCCCTTCCCCGCGGAGGTCCCTGCCGCCTCGCTGCTGACTCGCGTATACGAACGCATCCGCGCCCCTGGCAACAGGACAAACGCCGCCCCGTGCGACGAGCGGTCGCACGGAGCGGCGAATGGTGCGGTGAGCGGTCGGGCGGGCGTCGGAGCAGGGCGCGGGGTGCGAGGGCTTACGGGACTACGGTGACGGGCCAGCGCCCCGCCTTCACGAGGCGGACGGCCACCGAGCCGATGAAACGGTGGCCCGCCGACTCCGACGCGCCCACCACCACGGCATCCGCCTTGAGTTCGTCCGCCGCCGTCACCAGGCCGTTGTACGGATCACCGCGGAAGGTGTGGAACTCCCAGCGCACATCCCATATGTCCTTCATCCGCTCGGTCGACTCCCGGATCTCATTCACCAGACCCTCCGCGACCTCCCCGGTCGTATCACCGACCGGCGCACCGAGCGCGGCACCCGCGGGCAGCACGGGCTGTACGTAGACGAGGGCGAGCATGGCCCGCTGCCGACGGGCGAGCCCGGCGGCATAGGCCGCGGCACGCATGGACGACTCCGAACCGTCGAGGCCCGCGACGATCACTTTTGGGCCGTCTGTGCCACGTTCGAACTGGTGAGGCTGCTGGTCTGTCACGGCAGTGAGGCTATCCGCTGCCGTGCGGCCCGCCCGTCCGGGCTCTCGGCGGTCGGGACGCGTGGACGCCGGTTGCCACGGGCGGGCTCCCCCCATTGGGTGCAAAACCCCGCGTGACCGGTGTCGTTGAGGTGGGAGGGAGCCCGGACGTGCGAGCAGTTGGTCATGAAAAATGATCAGAGGCTGCCGATGCGCAGGACGCTGCTGAGGCTGGCCGCCGGACTGGGCGCGGCCTCCGTCGTGCGCCTGGTCGCCGCGGACACCGCAGGCACTCCCTTCCGGCGCCCCGCGGCGCCGTCCGACGCCGCGGCGGGGCCGCCCGCGGCCCTCCGGACCAAGCCGCTGTCCTATCGTCTGAGCCCCATGACAGCGAACACTCCGCCCCACTACCGCCCCGCGGCGCCGCCCGTCCGCACCCGGCCGTTCGAGAAGCTGCCCGACATCGGGCACGCCATGGTGCTGACCTTCGACGACGGCCCGGACCCGCTCTACACCCCGCACATCCTGGACACGCTGCGCGAACACGACGTACGGGCCATGTTCTTCCTCTGCGGTGAGATGGCCAACGACAACCAGGACCTGGTGCGCAGGATCTCCGACGACGGACACACGGTGGGCAATCACTCGTGGACGCATCCGCTGGTCACCAAGCTCTCCCGGGCGGGCATCACCGACGAACTGGGGCGCACCAGCGAGGTGATCGAGAAGATCACCGGCGCGCCGCCGCTCTGGTACCGGGCGCCCTACGGGGCCTGGAACCGCAATTCCTTCGAGATCGGCGCGGCGATGGGCATGGAACCGATGGCCTGGACGGTGGACACGCTGGACTGGACGGTTCCCGGCACCGACAGCATCGTCGACCGGGTCAGGGAGGGTGCCGCACCCGGCGTCGTGGTGCTGTCGCACGACGCGGGCGGCAACCGCTCGCAGAGCGTGGCCGCGCTGGGGCGGTATCTGCCCGAGCTGCTGGACGAGGGCTACCGGCTCACCGTGCCGCAGCGCCGCTGAGCCGCGCGCCGGCCGTTGCCCGGGGACGGGACCGCCCCCGGGCAGCGGTCGTCAGCGCGTCGCGACCAGCCGGGCGAAGACCACGACGTTGCCGTCGTAGCCATTGGCCTTGGTGAATCCGCCGCCGCAGGTGATGACCCGCAGTTCCGCCTTGCCGGTGTCGCCGTACACCCGGGCGCCGGGAAAGTCGTTCTTCTCGAAGACCTCGACCCCGTAGACCTCGAAGACGGCGACCCGGTCGTCGCTGCGGGTGATCTCGACGCGGTTGCCCTTCTTCAGCGAACCCAGGCTGTAGAAGACGGCCGGGCCCGCCTCGTTGTCCACGTGGCCGACGACGACCGAGGTGCCCAGCTGCCCCGGCGCGATGCCGTTCTGGTACCAGCCCGCGAGGTTGGGGTCCTGCGGGGGCGGCGTCTCGATCCAGCCGTCCGGGTCCAGGTTCACGTCGATGACCGGCGCGTCGACCTGGATCGAGGGGATGGCGACGCGGTCGACGGGGGCGTACGCCAGCGGTTTGACCACCGGCCCTGCCACGGGCGCCGCGGGCACTGCCACCTGGTGGCCGACCGACGTGGCGGCGACCGGCTGCGGCGGTCCGGGCGAGAGGTCCGCGCCGTTCCGCATCAGTGCGAGACCGGTGAGCATCACCAGGGCGAGCGCGCCCCAGGGCGAGTGTCTGATCCGTTCGGGGTGCCAGTTGTCCCGGCCCATGGTTCTCCCTTCGTCGCGACGAGGGGAACGCTAGGCGCGGGGCGGCCGGGCGGCGATCAGGGAGGGGCGAACGGGTGGCGGCCGGGCGGGCGGTTGCGTATCGGAGTAGTGCGCGGATAAAAGTTCTGACGCTCTGTGACCTGCGAATCCATCAGTTTCACCGCTGTGCGCACGGTGTGTCGGATCACCGGGGTGGAGCAGCGCCGAAATGCGCTGGATCAAGGATCTGGTGAGGGTTCGTCATGGGAGGCGTTCTCGTCGATCCATCCCGGCGCACCGAGCTCCGGGGGCGCTTCCCGCTGGAGGTTCGAACGATGCGTGCTACACGCGCTCTCGTTGTCGCCGCGACCGCCGTCGCCGCCCTCGGGCTCGGCGCCCCGATGGCAGCAGCCGGTGGAGACGTCGGGAACGGCCAGAACAACGGGAACAGCCAGAACGACTGGAACGACCCGGGCGACTGGGACAACGGCAACAACAACGGCAACGGAAACGGAAACGGGAACAACAACAACGGCAACAACAACGGCAATGGCAACGGGCACGGGAACAACAACGGGAACGGGAACGGCCGCAACAACGGTCCGAACAACGTGACCGTCGATCCCGAGCGCGTGCACCAGGGCGCGGCCATGCAGGTCAGCGCGGAGGGCTGCGGCCGGGGCGGCAGCGTCTCGTCCAACGCCTTCCGGACCACGCGGCTCTCGGCGGGCCGGGTCGGTCACGCCAGGGTCCGGATCCTCAACGACGCCACGCCCGGCTCCTACAACCTGACGGTGCGCTGCGACGGCACCGACCGGACGGCCGGGCACCGGTTCACCGTGCTCAACAGCCGCGGCGCACAGGGCGGCCTCGGCGGCTCGATGGCCGCGAGCCCGGCGGACATGGGCGTGGGCGCGGGTCTGGTCGCCTCCGCGGCTCTCGGTGGAGGCATGTACATCATGCGCCGCCGGAGGACCCATGGGGCGGTCTGACCTCGCGGACATACCTGCCGGACCGATAACCACGTCGCCCCGAGTCCTGTGAAAGGACCCGGGGCGACTTCCGTTCCGGCCGGCGGTGCCGGTCAGTGCGAGCGGTTCTCCCTGCGTCGTCGCGCCACGAAGACGGTGCTGGTCGCGGCGGCCACGGCCAGCGCGGTGCCGCCCACGATCATCGCGGTGTCGGGGCTGTCGATGCTGCCGCCGAGACCACCCTGAACGCCGGCGGGCGAGGCCGTCGAACTCGTGGTGCTCGTGGAGCTGGTGGTGGGCGTGCTCGGGGCCGCGCTGATCGTGAGGTTCACCTTCGCCGTGGAGCTCGGCGATGTGTTGCAGGTGAACGTCACCTCGTACGCGGCGGCCGGTTTGGCATCCCAGTCGACCGTTGCCCTGGCGGTGCCGCCCCTGGGGATGGTGACGGTGTCGAACACCCCGGAGGACGCCGTGGCCGTCGTCGAGCACCCCTTGGCGGCCAGGGTCACCTGGCCGCCCGGCGCGATCGCCGAAGGCGTGACGGTGTATCCGCTCCCGCTGTTGGACGGTCCGCCCGCAGTCGCGGCATACGCGGTCACGGCCGGGGCGGTCATGGCGAATGCCGCCGCGCCGAGCAGAGCGACGGGAGCGACGCGTATTGCGCGCATGGTGATTCCTCCGGGTCCCCGAGGAGCAGTTGCGGAACGGATTCCCGCAAAGCATCAGAAATGCACCTCGATGCCGCCCACGCTAGAAGTGGTGCATTTCGCCCGCGATCGGAGTCGTCCAATGGTGCGCCGCTGTCCCCCGAGCGGCGCACGGTCCGCCCCTAACCCCCTGACGCCTTGGGGAACAGATCGAGGAACGGTGCGGCGGTGGCCGAGAGGCCCCGGCCGAAGGGTGAGTCGAAGTCCCAGATCAGGAAGAGCAGGAAGGCGATCAGGACACTGAAGAGGCCGGCCAGCAGGAGTTCCCGGAACGTGCGCCGGATCTGCAGGGCGAAGATCAGCCCCACGGTCACCAGCGCCCCGATGATCAGCCCGAACCAGACGACCCCCGGCATGGTGGCCCCGGCGCTCTGCCCGCGCGCGCTGCGGGCGTCGTCGGCCGCGGCGATCTGGTCGACGAGCGGCTGGTACGCCTGTCCCTCGTGGTCCGTCTTCGGCTTGTAGTCGGTGACGTCGGCGCGCACCCGGTCCAGGAGCTGCGAGCCGCGGTCGTCGAGCCTGCCGTGGTCGATCATGGTCTGCCACTCGTCGTGCACGACGAAGCTGACGTAGGCGTCGACGTCGGCGCGGATCCGGGTGCGTACCTCGACCGGGTAGACGGACGAGCGCGCGTCGACCTCGTGGAGCGCCTGCGCCTCCTGGCGGACGTACTCCTGGGCCGCTCCACGGCCTTCCCAGACGCCCGCGATGGCGAGGCCGAGCACGATCGCGTAGACCACGCCGATCATCATCGTCATGTACTCGATGACGTCAGGGGTTTCGGACGGGTCGTCGTCCTCGGGAAGCCGGCGGTTGTTGAGTACGGCGATGGTCAGCACCACGGCGGTGGCCGCGACCATGGCGAAGGTGAGAACAAGCCATTCCGACATGTGGGTCTCCGAAGGTCATCGGGAACGGGGCCGCAGCACGGCGACGGCGAACACCGCGGGGGCTGTGATCATCAAGGTGAGCGTGACCAGGGAGGTATGGCGCTCCGGGGCCTTCCGGACCGGTCTGCGGTAGGCGGGCAGGGCCACCGGCCGGGGTGTGGGGCGTACGGACGGTGAGGGCGAGGGCGAGGGCGAGGGGGACGGAGACGGAGGGGGCGGCGGAGGGGGAGGAGGCGGGGGTGCCGGCTCCGGCGCGGGCGGCGGAGGTGGTGCTGGTGCTGGTGGGGGCGGCGGTGGAGGAGGGGTAGGGGGAGGGGGCGGCGGGGGTGGCGGCGGAGGCGGAGGCCGGGGCGCGGGCGGTGGGGTGGGCTTGGGCTTCGGCCCCGCGTGACAACTGCCGTCACCGCTGCTGGCGACCGCCGAACTGCCCCCGTCGTCGCCGATCGAGGCGTACCCGCAGTTGCTCGCGACCGCGGGCACCGGGGCGGTGAGCAGCCAGATGAGTGCGACGGCCGCCGAGAGCCGGCCGATGAGTGATCCGTACACGACCGGGAGCATGTTCCGGGCCGCGCGGCGGCACGCCGCACGGCCGCCGGATTCCCCTGATGGTGGGTACCTGAAGCACTGGGTGTTTGCGGCCGGGGAAAATTCTGCGGACGCATTGAACAAAGAGGGCCCATGCGTACCCGCCCATGGTCATGCGTCACGCGATTCCGCATCGCAACTGGCAGCTTCGGCGGGAGAGTTGACATGCACTTCCGGTGGGGCGGCCCGCGTACGGCGGGCGCGCGCCCAACCCGGCGGCGGCGGGCCGGCCGGTGCCAACAGCCCCGCAGCGGGAGGAAGATGGTGTGCGGCGTCCCGCAAATGCCGAGTCGGCCGATACGCCAAAGTAGTTCTATTGCGAACCTTTTTCAGGGGTTCCGTCGTCCGAATGTCACACGCAGCGACGAGGCGGTTGCAGTTGCCACGGGTGTGACCAATAACGGACCGCTAATTTCCGTTTCCGCTCGCTCTCCTGGCGGGCGATCAGTAGCCTCTGGTCAACACTGACCATGAACATGGCCGGATCGCCGTGGCGACTTGTTGGAGAGATCGATGGAGCGTCCCGCCTGGGCACCGCAAGGCATTGACATTTCGGTGCCGAGCGTGTCCCGAATGTATGACTTCTATCTGGGCGGCTCGCACAATTTCGAGGTGGACCGGGAAGCGGCCCGCAAGGCCATGGAGTTCATGCCGGGGCTTCCCAAGATCATGCAGGCGAACCGTGCCTTTATGCGCCGGGCGGTGCGCTACGCGCTCGATGAGGGGATCTCCCAGTTCCTGGACATCGGTTCCGGGATACCGACCTTCGGCAATGTCCATGAGGTCGCCCAGGGCATAGCCCCCGAGGCCCGGGTGGCGTACGTCGACCACGATCCGGTCGCGGTCGCACACAGCCAGGCCGTGCTCGAGGGCAATTCCGCAGCGGTGATCGCCACCGCCGATCTGCGCCGGCCGCAGGAGATCCGGGACAACCCGGAGATCTCCGGACTCCTCGACTTCGACCGGCCGGTAGCGCTGCTGCTCGTCGCCGTACTCCACTTCATCGAGGACTCCGACGAGCCGCACAAGGCGGTCGCGGAACTGCGGGACCTGCTGGCCCCCGGAAGCCTCCTCGTCGTCACCCACGCCTCGTACGAGGGCATCCCGCTGACGCGGGAGGAGGCCGGCGGTGCGGTCGGGGTGTACAAGAACATCCGCAACCCGCTGGTCATGCGCTCGTCCGACGAGATCGGCCGGTTCTTCGACGGATACGAGATGGTCGACCCCGGCCTGGTGCCGATGCCGAGCTGGCGCCCCGAGACCCCGGTTGCGCAGGGCGGTGAAGACCCGTACGCCTTCTCGGGCTTCGCGGGAGTGGGACGCAAGGCGTGAGCATTCCCGCCCAGTCGTCCGGCGCACCGGACGCGGAGCCCGACGGCCCCGAGGACCGGCTCCGGCGATTCGCCACGATCTGGAGCCGGGCCATATTCCCGTCGACGGCCACCTCCCTGACCCGCCCGGAGTTCGAACACCATCTGCTCCCGCTGGCCCGCATGCTCAGCGACACCCTGCACGCCCGCCCCTTCGACGCCGTATCGGCGGCCGGGGTGGGCGGCGCGCTCGTCGCCGCGCACTGCACGGACCCGGACGCGCTCAGCTCCACGCTCGGTGTCGTCGACTCCTACCTCGTCCTGTACTGCGGGAACAACGGCCCGGTGGCGCTGGCGACCGAGGACAGCCGGTCCCGCTGCGCCAGGATCCAGCACGCCGTAGCAGGCGGCTTCAGCCAGGCGCTGCGCGAGCGGACCCTCGCAGAGCAGGAGGCCATCGCCCGATCGGCGCTCGCCGCGCGCTCCCACGCCGAACAGGCGCTGCACGCGACCGAGGCGCGGTTCCGGGCCGTCTTCAAGGACGCCGCCATCGGCATCGGGATCGCCGACCTCGACGGCAACGTCCTGGAGGTCAACGACACCCTCACCCGGATGTTCGGCGGGCTCGACCACCACGTGCGCAGCCACCGCGTCAACGAGTGGGTCCACCCGGAGGACTCACCGAAGGTCTGGAAGTACTACAACGAGCTGGTGAGCGGCGAGCGCGACCACTACCGCGTCGAGAAGGCGTTCTACCGCAACGACGGCACGGTCCTGTGGACCAATCTGACGGTGTCCCTGCTGCGCGACGCGGAGGGAAACCCGGAGTACCAGCTGGCGTTGATGGAGGACACCACGGAGCGCAGGCTGCTGAATCTGCGGCTTCGTTACGAGGCCACACACGACGCGCTCACGGGTCTGCCGAACCGGACGCTCTTTTTCGAGCGCCTCGAGAAAGCGCTCTCGGCCGGTGACGGCAGCCGTTTCGGGCTCTGCTACCTGGACCTGGACGGCTTCAAAGCGATCAACGACAGCCTGGGCCACGCCTCGGGCGACCGGTTGCTCGTCGAGGTCGCGGACCGGCTGCAGAGCTGCGCGACCGCGCCGGGCGAGATGGTGGCGCGGCTCGGCGGCGACGAGTTCGTGGCGCTGACGACCGGTCCCGACACGGCTTCGGAGGTCGACGAACTCGCCTGCCGGATCCTCGGGGTGCTCGCCACACCGATCCGGCTGGACGGGCGTGAGCTCACCGTCCGGGGGTCCATCGGGGTCGTCGAGGGCCCGGCCGGTGAGCGCAACGCCGCCGAGGTGCTGCGCAGCGCCGACATCACGATGTACCGGGCCAAGTCCGCGGGCGGCAACCGCTTCGAGCTGGCCGACGCGGAGGCGGACGCCCGTGCCATCACCAGGCACGGGCTGACCACGGCGCTGCCCGCCGCGCTGGAGCGCGGCGAGTTCTTCATCGAGTACCAGCCGCTGGTGCACCTCGGGGACGGCTCCGTGCACGGGGCGGAGGCGCTGGTGCGCTGGTGCCACCCGCAGCACGGGGTGCTGGGGCCCGACCGGTTCATCGCGCTCGCCGAGCACACCGGGCTGATCGTGCCGCTCGGCCGCTGGGTGCTGGAGGAGTCGGTGCGGCAGGCCAACTTCTGGCAGGAGCGGCACACCGACGGGGGCCCGCTGCGGATCAACGTCAACCTCTCGCCCGCCCAGCTGCACCATCCGCGCCTGGTCGCCGAGACCGTCGACGTCCTGGAACGCTCGGGGCTGGAGCCCGCGGCGCTGTGCCTGGAGGTCACCGAGTCGGCGCTCATCGGCGCCGACGACGATCTGCTGAAGCCGCTGCGCCAACTCGCCGAGATGGGCGTCGGCATAGCGCTCGACGACTTCGGCACGGGTTACTCGAACCTGGCGAACCTGCGGCGGCTGCCGGTGAGCGTGCTGAAGCTGGACCGCTCCTTCACCCAGGGGATGCAGCACCACCCGGCCGATCCGGTGGACCTGAAGATCGTCGAGGGCATCGTGTCGCTCGCGCACAGCCTGGACCTGGCGGTGACGGTGGAGGGCGTGGAGACGGGGGCCCAGGCGGAGCAGCTGCGGGAGCTGGGGTGCGACACGGCCCAGGGCTGGTACTACGCGCGGCCCGGCGCCCCGGACCGGATCCACTCGCTGCTGCTGGCCGACGCGGTGTGAGCCGGCGGACGCTCCGTCCCGGGGCGCGTCAGGTGCCCGGGGACTAGCTTGATCTCTAGGTTGAAGATCAAGCTAGGCGTCCGCCCGGCTCGCCAGCAGCACCCGCTGGAACTCGCGCGCCGCCCGTGGCGGATCCACGTCACTGCGGTGCGCGAGCGCGATCGTGCGGCGGAGCCCCGGCTTCGCCAGTGGCGTCGTCCGCAGGCCGTGGCCCGTCCGGGCGGCCACCATGCTCGGGACCACCGCGATGCCGAGACCGGCCCGTACGATCCCGAGCACCGCGTCCATCTCGCCGCCCTCCACGGTGAACGACGGCTCGAAGCCCTCGGCCCGGCAGGCGGCCACAGTCAGCTCCCGCAGGTCGTAGCCGTGCCGGAACATCACCAGCGGCTCGCTCTGCAGATCCGCGATCCGCACCCGCCCGCCCCGGCCGGGCCGCGGTCCCGCCGCCGACGAGACCACCACCAGATCCTCCTGGAGCAGCTCGACCGTGGTCAGGGCCGGTGAGGCCGCGGGGAGCGGAAGCACCACGAGAGCCAGATCGAGGGCGCCGCGCGCCAGCTCCCGTACCAGGTCGTGCGAACCGCCCTCCTCCAGCAGCAGCTGGATGCCCGGGTGCAGATCGTGGAAGGCGCGCAGTACGTCGGGCAGCAGCCCCGTGCAGACGCTGGGCGTCGCACCGAGCCGAACCCGCCCCCGGCGCAGCTGGACCAGCTCCTGGACCTCGTGCCTGGCGGTGTCCGCGTCGGCCAGGATGCGCCGGGCCAGTGGCAGCAGCGCCTCGCCCGCGTCGGTCAGCGCGATGTTCCCCCGGGCGCGGCTGAACAGTTCGGCCCCCAGCTCGCTCTCCAGCGCCCTGATCTGCTGCGAGAGCGAGGGCTGTGACACATGTACGTCCTCGGCGGCGCGGGTGAAGTGCTGGGCCTCGGCCACGGCCACGAAGTACACGAGCTGCTGAAGCTGCATACACCCACCGTAGCTCGCTCGATAGTCAGAGGCTATGGACATGAGCTGTTTCATGTCTTGGACTGATCGGGCCTTCGGTTCTAGCGTCGTGTCCATGGCATTGGCAACACGGACGGACCGACGGCCGTCCATGACGCGTTCGCTCTGGGACTCCTCCGTCGGCAAGAAGACGATCATGGCCGTGAGCGGCCTGATCATGCTCCTCTACCTGGTCGTCCACATGGTCGGCAACCTGAAGATCTTCTTCGGTCCGGGCGAGTTCAACGGCTACGCGCACTGGCTGCGCGTGATGGGCGAGCCGTTCCTGCACCACGAGTGGGCGCTGTGGATCGTCCGGCTGGTGCTCGTCGCCGCCGTGGTGCTGCACGCCGTCTCCGCGTACCAGCTCAGCCGTCGCGACCTCAGGGCGCGGCCCAGCAAGTACGTACACCGCAAGCCGCGTGCCAGCTATGCCACCAACACCATGCGCTACGGCGGCATCGTCCTCGCGCTGTTCATCGTCTGGCACATCCTGGACCTGACGACCGGCACCGTGCACTCGGGCGGATTCCAGTCCGGACACCCGTACCAGAACGTCATCGACACCTTCTCCACCTGGTACGGCAACGTCATCTACATCGTCGCCATGCTCGCCATGGGCCTGCACGTCCAGCACGGGTTCTGGAGTGCGGCACAGACCCTCGGCGCGGGCAGCGCGACCCGCGACCGTGTCCTGAAGACCCTCGCCAACGCGCTCGCGCTGGTGCTGACGGTGGGCTTCGTCTCCGTACCCGTCGCTGTCATGACCGGAGTGGTGAGCTGACATGAACGACTACACGCACTACGCGACCGGTGACGCCCTCGCCGACACCCGCGCCCCCGGCGGGCCCGTCGCCGAACGCTGGGACACCCGCCGCTTCGAGGCGAAGCTGGTCAACCCGGCCAACCGCCGCAAGCACACCGTCATCGTCATCGGCACCGGCCTGGCCGGCGGCTCCGCCGGCGCCACACTGGCCGAACAGGGCTACCACGTCGTCCAGTTCTGCTTCCAGGACTCGCCCCGCCGGGCCCACTCGGTGGCCGCCCAGGGCGGCATCAACGCCGCGAAGAACTACCGCAACGACGGCGACTCGGTCCACCGGCTCTTCTACGACACCGTCAAGGGCGGCGACTTCCGCGCCCGCGAGTCCAACGTGCACCGGCTCGCCCAGATCTCCGTCGAGATCATCGACCAGTGCGTGGCCCAGGGCGTCCCCTTCGCCCGCGAGTACGGCGGACTCCTCGACAACCGCTCCTTCGGCGGCGTCCAGGTCTCCCGCACCTTCTACGCCCGTGGCCAGACGGGACAGCAACTGCTCCTCGGCGCCTACCAGGCGCTGTCCCGGCAGATCGCCGCGGGCAATGTCGAACTGCACCCCCGCACCGAGATGCTCGACCTGATCGTCGTCGACGGCAAGGCCCGAGGCATCGTCGCCCGCGACCTGGTCACCGGGAAGATCGAGACGTACTTCGCCGACGCGGTCGTGCTGGCCAGCGGCGGATACGGCAACGTCTTCTACCTGTCGACCAACGCCATGAACTCCAACGCCACCGCCATCTGGCGTGCCCACCGGCGCGGCGCGTACTTCGCCAACCCGTGCTTCACCCAGATCCACCCCACCTGCATCCCGCGCACCGGCGAGCACCAGTCCAAGCTGACGCTGATGAGCGAGTCGCTGCGCAACGACGGCCGCATCTGGGTCCCGAAGGCCAAGGGCGACAACCGCCCCGCGAACGAGATCCCCGAGGACGAGCGCGACTACTACCTGGAGCGTATCTACCCCGCCTTCGGGAACCTGGTGCCCCGCGACATCGCCTCCCGCGCGGCGAAGAACGTCTGCGACGAGGGCCGCGGGGTCGGCCCCGGCGGCCAGGGCGTCTACCTGGACTTCGCGGAGGCGATCCAGCGGATGGGCCGGGCGAAGGTCGAGGAGAAGTACGGCAACCTCTTCGACATGTACGCGCAGATCACCGCGGAGAACCCGTACGAGACACCGATGCGCATCTACCCGGCCGTGCACTACACGATGGGCGGGCTCTGGGTCGACTACGACCTCCAGACCACGATCCCCGGCCTGTTCGCGATCGGCGAGGCGAACTTCTCCGACCACGGGGCCAACCGGCTCGGAGCCTCCGCGCTGATGCAGGGCCTCGCGGACGGCTACTTCGTCCTCCCGTCGACGATCAACGACTACCTGGCCCGCAACCCGCACCACGAGAAGGTCGACGCCTCGCACCCCGAGGTGGAGGAGGCCGTGGCCGAGACCGAGGACCGGATCAACCTGCTGCTCGCCGTCGACGGCGACCGCACCCCCGACTCCTTCCACCGGGAGATCGGTGAACTCATGTGGGAGTACTGCGGTATGGCCCGCACCGAGGAGGGGCTGCGCAAGGCGCTCGGCAAACTGCCGCTGATCCGCGAGGAGTTCTGGCGGCGCATCAAGGTCCCCGGTACCGGCGACGAGTTCAACCAGTCGCTGGAGAAGGCCAACCGCGTCGTCGACTACCTGGAGCTCGCCGAGCTGATGTGCCTCGACGCACTGCACCGCGCCGAGTCCTGCGGGGGGCACTTCCGCGAGGAGTCGCAGACCCCGGACGGCGAGGCCGCCCGGCGCGACGAGGAGTTCTCCTACGCCGCGGCCTGGGAGTTCACCGACACCGGCGACGCTCCCGTCCTGCACAAGGAAGACCTGGTCTTCGAGTACGTCCACCCCACTCAGCGGAGCTACGCATGAAGCTCACCCTGCGCGTCTGGCGCCAGAAGAACGCCGACGCCCCCGGCGCCATGTCCACCTACCGGGTGGAGGGCATCTCCCAGGACATGTCGTTCCTGGAGATGCTCGACACCCTCAACGAGGAGCTCATCCTCGAAGGGGACGACCCCGTCGCGTTCGACCACGACTGCCGCGAGGGCATCTGCGGCGCGTGCAGCCTGGTCATCAACGGGGACGCCCACGGCCCGGAGCGCACCACCACCTGCCAGCTCCACATGCGGTCCTTCGAGGACGGCGACACCATCGACATCGAGCCCTGGCGCGCCTCGGCCTTCCCGGTCGTCAAGGACCTGGTCGTGGACCGCTCCGCGTTCGACCGGATCATCCAGGCCGGCGGCTACATCTCCGCCCCGACCGGTACGGCACCGGACGCGCACGCCACCCCGGTGCCGAAGCCGGACGCCGACTTCGCCTTCGAGCACGCCGAGTGCATCGGCTGCGGCGCCTGCGTGGCGGCCTGCCCCAACGGCTCCGCGATGCTCTTCACCTCGGCGAAGGTCAACCACCTGAACGTGCTGCCGCAGGGCGCCCCGGAGCGCGAGACCCGGGTGCTGGACATGGTGGGGCAGATGGACAGCGAGGGCTTCGGCGGCTGCACCCTCACCGGGGAGTGCGCCACGGCCTGCCCGAAGGGCATCCCGCTGCCGTCGATCTCCGCGATGAACAAGGAGTGGCTGCGGGCGACCCGCAAGGTCCACCGCTGACGCGGCGGAGCCCCGGCTCCGGAGGCCGCCCGCCTCCGGAGCCGGGGCTCCGCCGTACCGTCGCCGCGTCGGTCAGGACGTCACGGAGAGGTCGTCGCCGTAGACCGTGCCCTGTCCGTACCAGCCGTGCAGATACACCGTCACCGCACCGCTCGCTCCGGTGGTGAAGGCCACCGACTGCTTGGCGTAACCGCTGGACGAGCCCCAGGTGCTGGCCGTGGCCCCGCCCTTGACGCCGAGGTAGCCGTAGCTGCCCTGCACCCAGCCGCTCAGCGTGTACTTGGTGTTGGGGGACAGCGTCAGCGTCTGCGTGCACTCGCCGGTCTGTGAGGCGGTGGCCGCCGCGGCGAGCGCGTGCGAGCCGCCGTGCACCGGGGTGGAGACGACCGCGCCACCGGACTCACAGGTCCAGGGGCCGAGCGAACCCGTCTCGAAGTCGCCGTTCACCAGCGATCCGGTGCCGCCCCCGGGACCGGAGACCGTCAGCGTGAAGACCGCCGTGTGGCTCAGCGTGCCCGCCGCGCCGGTCACGCTGACCTTGTACGTGCCGGGCGCGGCCGACGCGGAGGCGGTGACCTTCAGCGCAGAGGTACCGCCCGCGGTGACCGACGTCGGGCTGAGCGTGGCCGTCACACCGGCCGGCGCCCCGCTGGTCGTCAGCGCGACGGTCTTGGCGCTGCCCGAGGTGACCGCGGTGCTCACGGTCGCCGTGGCCGAACCGCCGGGCGCGACCGTCGCCGAACCGGGGGCGACGGCCACCGAGTAGTCGTCCGTCACCGGGCCGGTGCCGCCGCCCGTGGTGAAGGGTGCGAACGTGTGGCTGAAGTACCAGGTGTCCTGCGCGATCCCGGAGCAGGTGTCGCTGCCGCCGGTGCCGGGGCAGCCGCCGTTGTCGCGCTGCAGCGCCCAGAACGACAGGGTGCTGACGCCCTTGGAGACGGCCCAGTTGTACACCGAGGTGGCGTCGGCCGTGGTGAACGTCTCGGCGGGGCCGTAGTCGTCGATGCCCGGCATCTCGATGATCCCGGTCATGCCCCACAGCTGGGCCTCGGACTTCGACGGGTAGAGCTTGGCCAACTGGCCCTTCAGGCCGGTGATCGCCGTCTGGGTGTCCTGCGCCATGTTGTGCGAGGCGCCGTCGTAGTAGTCGAACGTCATGAGGTTCACGACATCGACCTGCGCGCCGTTGGTCACCGCGTTCTTGAGCACCGCGAGCCCGCTGGAGGCGAGCCCGCTGGTCGTGGTGGGCAGGGTGTACGAGATCTGCACCGAGCGGCCGTTGGCGGCGGCCCAGTCCTGCACCTTCTTGATCGCCTTGTTGCGGCGGTCGATCCCGGCGCTGTTCTCCAGCGAGTTGTCCTCGATGTCCATGTCGAGGCGGGACACGTCGTAGGTCGTGATGACCTTCTCGTACGCCGCGGCGATGGAGTCGACACTCGTGCAGCTGTCGGCGATCTCGGTGCCGCCGTTGTCGGCCGCGTACCCGCCGAACGACGGGATCACGTCGCCGCCGCGCGAGCGGATGGTCGTGAAGTCGGCGCCGTACTCGGACTGGGCGATCGGCGTGCTCGAATCGCCGTTCCAGTACGGGGTGCAGGACCCCTGGGCCTCGGTCTGGACGAAGGCCATGGTCAGGTACTTGGCACCGGACGCCTGCGAGAGGGCGGCCGGGCTGTCTCCGTTGTACGCCTCGAAGTACGGGGCGAAGACGTGCGCGGGCAGGGGAGTGGCGGCGGTGGCGGCGGCCTGCGCGCCGGCGCCTGATCCGAGGACCAGGCCGGCGGACGCGACGGCCGTGGCCAGCGCGCTCAGGACGGCGGCGACTGTTCTTGGACGTCTCATGGGGTAGCTCCCAGCGGAGTGAGACAACGGGCGGATCGCACAGCTCTGCCACGCCCGTCGAGGGCGTGGTCCGTTCCTGTGAATCCCGGCCGGGGGTCACGTGCCGCACGGTGTGGAGCGGCCGTGAGGCATGCCCATAATTGGTCTGGACCAGCTAACTGTCAACGTTCTTTACTGTTTTATTTCCCTTCGGTTGCCCGAACCGGCAACCGGCAGGGCAAATGGGGGAGTTGGGGAGAAAAGAACGGTCAGTCGAGGTGGAGCGAGGCCCGGAGGTACGCCGCCGTCCGGCTGTCCTGCGCCCGCGCCACGGCCGAGGGCGGTCCCGTCGCCACGATCCGGCCGCCCCGGTCGCCGCCGCCCGGCCCGAGGTCGATCACCCAGTCGGCGCCCGCGACCACGGCCATGTCGTGCTCGACGACCACCACGGTGCTGCCCGCGTCGACCAGCCCGTGCAACTGCCGCATCAGAACCTCGACATCGGCCGGGTGCAGCCCGGTCGTCGGCTCGTCCAGCAGGTACAGGGTGTGGCCCCGGCGGGCGCGCTGGAGCTCGGCGGCCAGCTTGATCCGCTGCGCCTCGCCGCCGGAGAGCTCGGTCGCCGGCTGCCCGAGCCGCAGATAGCCGAGCCCCACGTCGAGCAGGGTCCGCAGACTGCGTTCCGCGCCGGGCGTGGAGGCGAAGAATCCGGCCGCCGACTCCACCGTGAGATCCAGCACCTGGGCGATGTTCAGCCCGTCGAGGGTGACTTCGAGGGTCTGCGGGTTGTACCGCGCGCCGTGGCAGTCCGGGCAGGGCGCGTACGTACTGGGCAGGAAGAGCAGTTCCACGGAGACGAACCCCTCACCCTGGCAGGTCTCGCACCGCCCGCCCGCCACGTTGAAGGAGAACCGGCCGGCCCGGTAGCCGCGCTCGACCGCCATGTCCGTCCCGGCGAACAGCTTGCGCACGACGTCGAACAGCCCGGTGTACGTGGCCAGGTTGGAACGCGGCGTACGGCCGATGGGCTTCTGGTCGACCTGGACGAGGCGGTCCACCGCCGCCAGCCCCTCGGCCGACGCGCACCCGGGTACCGGCCGCTCGCGCGGCTGGTCGGCCTCGGCCTGCGCCGGGGCCCGCCGGTCGGCCAGCACATCCGCCAGGACCTGCCCCACCAGTGTCGACTTGCCAGAGCCCGAGACCCCCGTGACGGCGGTGAACACCCCGAGCGGGAAGGCGGCGTCCACGCCGCGCACATTGTGCCGCTCCACGCCGTGCAACCGCAGCCACCCGGCGGGCTCCCGCACCTCGCGCACCGGGGCCGGCGCGTCGTCGAAGAGGAAGCGGCGCGTCGCCGACTCCTCGACATCGGCGAGACCGGCCGGCGGGCCGCTGTGCAGCACCCGGCCGCCGTGCTCACCGGCCAGCGGCCCCACGTCGACCAGCCAGTCGGCCCGCCGCACCACATCCATCTGGTGCTCCACGACGAAGACCGTGTTCCCGGCCTCCTTCAGCCGGCCGAGCACCCCGAGCAGCGACTCGGTGTCCGCCGGGTGCAGACCGGCGGACGGCTCGTCCAGTACGTAGACGACGCCGAACAGCCCCGACCGCAGCTGCGTTGCCAGCCGCAGCCGTTGCAGCTCGCCGGAGGAGAGCGTGGGGGCCGTGCGGTCCAGGCTGAGGTAGCCGAGCCCCAGCTCGGTGACCGTTTCGATCCGGGCCAGCAGATCGGTCGTCAGTACCCGGGCGGTGTCGCCTCCGCCGGCCGCCGCCAGCACCTCGGCGAGCCCGGTGAGCGGGAGCCCGGCCAGCTCCGCGATCGTCCGGCCGGCGAAGGTGACCGCCATGGCCTCCGGTCGCAGTCGGCTGCCCGCGCAGACCGGACACGGCTCACTGGTCAGAAAGCGTTCCGCCTTCGTCCGCAGGGCCCGGCTCCTGGTATCCGCGAAGGTGTGCGTCACATAGCGGCGCGCGCTCATGTACGTACCCTGGTAGGGGCGTTGGATCCGGCCCGCGTCACGCACCGGATGGACCGTCACCACCGGCTGCTCGTCGGTGAACAGGATCCACTCCCGGTCTGCCGGGTCGAGATCGCGCCACGGCCGGTCGACGTCGTACCCCAGGGCGTCCAGCACATCGCGCAGGTTCTTGCCCTGCCAGGCGCCCGGCCAGGCGGCGATCGCGCCGTCCCTGATCGACAGCGAGGGGTCGGGGACCAGCAGCTCCTCAGTGGTGCGGTGCACCCGGCCGAGGCCGTGGCAGCGCGGACAGGCCCCCGCGGCGGTGTTCGGTGAGAACGCGTCGGAGTCCAGCCGCTCCGCACCCTCCGGATACGTCCCGGCCCGGGAGAAGAGCATCCGCAGCGAGTTGGACAGCGTGGTCACCGTTCCCACCGAGGACCTGGCGCCCGGCGCAGAGCGGCGCTGCTCCAGCGACACGGCCGGCGGCAGTCCGGTGATCTCGCCCACCGCCGGTGCGCCGACCTGGTGGATCAGCCGTCGGGCGTACGGGGCGACGGACTCGAAGTAGCGGCGCTGGGCCTCCGCGTAGATCGTCCCGAAGGCCAGCGAGGACTTTCCGGAGCCGGAGACACCGGTGAAGACGGTGAGGGTGTCGCGCGGGATGTCGACCCGGACGTCCCTGAGGTTGTGCTCGCGGGCGCCGCGGACCCTGACGTACGGGTCGTGGGGGGTGGTGGGCATGGGGGCGGGGACTCCGTACGGTTCGGGGCGGGCGGGCCTGGACAGACATCCCATTCTGGGCGCGGGCCCGCCGTGCGCGCTCCGGGTCAGTCCTTGTCGTCGAGCCGGAAGCCGACTTTCAGGCCGACCTGGTAGTGCTCGATCCGGCCGTCCTTGATCTGGCCGCGCACCTCGGTGATCTCGAACCAATCGAGATTGTGCAACGTTTCCGAAGCCCTCGCGACCCCGTTGCGGACTGCCGCGTCGACGCCCTCATGGGAGGTTCCTACGATCTCTGTGACGCGATACGTATGGTTTGACATCTTATGTCTCCTCTCGCCTCTACCAAGGTGCCCCACCTTGGCGCGGTTCGCGAGAGTTGGCGGGGCGTTCGCGCGGCCGGAACCGGCCTTGACCAAAGTATTGGTCCATACCAAAATCCAGCCACGCCCGTGCGAGCGCAGCCCGCAGTCCCCCACACCGGGTCCTGATCTTGTCGTGCCGTTTCGCAGAAGGTGACCCCGTGAAGAACCGCATGCTCGTAGGAGCTGTTGCCCTGATATCCGTAGCCGCGTTGGGTGGCTGCGGAGTGATCCCCGGTTCGGGTGGCTCCGACAGCAAGAAAGTCACGATCTGGCTGATGAAGGACAGTGTCAGCCCCGACTTCCTGGCCAATTTCAAGAAGTCGTACGAAGCGGCGCACTCATCGGTCGAACTGGATTTCAGAATCCAGAGCTGGAGCGGTATCGGACCGAAGGTCATCGACGCCCTGGGCGGCAAGGACACCCCGGATGTGATCGAGGTCGGCAACACGCAGGTCGCCCAGTACGCGGAGAGCGGCGGACTGCGCGACCTGACCCTGGAGTCGATGCGGGACCTCGGCAGCGAGGACTGGTTGCCCGGTCTCGCCGAACCGGGCAGCATCGGCGGCGTCCAGTACGGAATCCCCTGGTACGCGGCCAACCGGGTGGTGATCTACAACAAGGACCTCTTCGAGGAGGCCGGCATCAAGACCCTGCCGAAGACGCGCGCGCAGTGGATCGCGGACAGCGAGAAGCTCAACCGCGACGGCGATCAGGGCATGTATCTGCCGGGCCAGAACTGGTACGTGCTCGCCGGGTTCATCTGGGACGAGGGCGGTGAACTCGCGAGCGAGAAGAGCGGCGACTGGAAGGGCACGCTCGACTCCGCCGCGGCCCTGCGGGGCATGAAGTTCTACCAGCAGCTCCAGGCTCTCGGTGGCGGTCCCAAGGACGCGGACGAGGAAAAGCCCCCGCAGGGCAATGTGTTCGCCAAGGGAGATGTCGCACAGATCATTTCCACCCCCAGTACCGCGACGCTGATCGAGAAGGCGAATCCCGAACTCAAGGGGAAACTGGGATACTTCCCGATCCCCGGCAAGACCGCGAAGTCCCCCGGCTCGGTATTCACCGGCGGATCCGATCTGATCGTTCCGGAGAAGGCGCACCGGCGGAGCGCCGGCATCGACGTGGTCAAGGAACTGGCCAGCGCCAAGTGGCAGGAGGAGCTGGCCAAGACCATGAGCTACGTGCCCAACAAGACCACCCTGGCCCACGTCATCGAGGGCGAGGAGAGCACCGCCGCGATGGCCGAGGGCGCGGCGGAGGGCCATGCCACCCCCAACTCGCCGCAGTGGGCGGCGGTGGAGGCCGACAACCCGATCAAGCTCTACATGACGGCCGTGCTCCAGGGCGGTGACCCGGCGGCTGAGGCGAAGACCGCCTCGGAGAAGATCACGGGAGTGCTCGCCGGCAGCTGACCGAGCGGTCGGCCGGTGAGCTTGGGCCGACGCGCACCACGGGATTCAGCCGTCGCACATCCCCGCTCTCCACGGCGGTCACGTCGAATCCAGCCGGTCACGGAAGAAGTAAGGAGCCGGACCGCCGCGCCTGTCGCGGCGGTCCGGCAGCCGCCCTTGCCGACCCGTCCCCGGAGACCGTCATGCACGCGCTGCCCACCGCCTCCACCACTCCTGCCGCCGCCTCCCTCGCCGCAGAACCGCCCGCTGCCGCGCGGCAGCGGGCGCGGTCCGTCGTCCCGCCGCGCTACCGGGTCTCCCTCGCCGTGGACCAGGAGGAGGTGCGCGCAGCCCAGCGCCTACGCCACCAGGTCTTCGCCGCGGAGTTCGGGGCCCGGCTGGAGGGCCCGGAACCGGGCCTGGACAGCGACGCGTTCGACGCGTACTGCGACCACCTGCTGGTCCGGGAGACGGCCACCGGCGACATCGTCGCCACCTACCGCCTGCTCCCGCCCGAGCGGGCCCGGATCGCCGGACGCCTCTACGCGGAGGGCGAGTTCGACCTCGCCAGGCTCGCCCCGATCCGCGACGACCTGGTCGAGGTCGGCCGCTCCTGCGTCCACCCGGCCCACCGCGACGGCGTCGTCATCGCCCTGATCTGGGCCGGGCTGGCCCGCTACATGGAGCGCACCGGCCACAACTGGCTGGCCGGGTGCTGCTCGATATCCCTCTCCGACGGCGGCGGGGCAGCGGCCCGCGCCTGGGAGACCGTACGGAACAAGCACCTGGCGCCCGAGGACTACTGGGTCTCCCCGCACCGCCTCTGGCAGGCCCCGGCGGCGCTTCCGGGCGGCCCGGGCGGGCTCGCCGCGCTCCCGCCGCTGCTGCGCGGCTATCTGCGCCTCGGCGCCCGGATCTGCGGGGCGCCCGCGCACGACCCCGAGTTCAACGTCGCCGATCTCTACGTGCTGCTGTCGCTGCGCGGCACCGACCCGCGCTACCTCCGCCACTTCCTCTCGCTCGCCCCGCAGCAGTGAGCCACTGGCTGCCCGCGTCCCCGTGCACCCCGCCCGGCTGCGCGGTGCACGCGGGCCCGGCCCGGCATCCGCTCCCGGCGGCGGCCCTGCTGCTCGCCGGATGCGCGCTGACCCTCGCAGGGGTTCTGTGCGCCCCGCTCGCGCTGTCGCTGACCGGCGGGGCGCGGCGGGAGCGGCTGATCCGGTGCTGGGCGCACGCGGTGCTGCGGGCGTTCGGGGTAGGGGTGCGGATCACCGGGCCGCCTGCCGCGCGGGGCGGCACCCCGGCCGTACGGGGCGGCGCGGCGGGCATCGGTGGCGGGCCTTCGGGCGGGCCGGCCGGTGCGGTGGGCATCCGCGCCGGCACCCCGGGGGTGCTGGTGGTCGCCAACCATGTCTCCTGGCTGGACATCCCGCTGGTCGCGGCCGTGTGCCCCGGCCGGATGCTGGCCAAGAGCGCCATCCGGCGCTGGCCGGTGCTCGGCCCGCTGGCGGCGCTCGGAGGCACCCTGTTCGTCGAGCGCGAGCGGCTGCGCTCGCTGCCCGCCACCGTGCGGAGCCTCGCCTCCGCGCTGCGCGGCGGCGCCCGGGTCGTGGTCTTCCCGGAGGGCAGTACCTGGTGCGGCCGCGGGCACGGCGGCCGGTTCCGGCCCGCCGCGTTCCAGGCCGCGATCGACGCCGGGGCCGCCGTCCAGCCGCTGCGCATCCGCTATCTGGGCGGACCGCCGGACCACCGCGCTCCGGCGGGCGCCGCGGCCTTCGTCGGTGACGATCCGCTGACCGCCTCGCTCTGGCGGGTGGTGAGGGCGGCCGGGCTGACCGCCGAGATCCGCGTACTGACGCCGATCCCGGCGGGCGCGGTGCCCGGCCGCCGCGAACTGGCCCGGCTGGCTCAGTCCACCGTGGCCAGCGACAGCGCGAACCTGCCCCCGGCGTCCGTCCACCACTGAGCCAGCCGGAGCCCGGCCCGGTCCAGTTCGTCCCGTACCCCGTCCTCGCGGAACTTCGCCGAGATCTCCGTCCGCAGCTCCTCACCGGCCTCGAACGGCACCACCAGATTCAGTTCCGGGATCTTCACCGTGAGCTCCCGGCGGGCCCGCAGCCGCATCTCGATCCACTCCCGCTCCGGATTCCACCGGGCCACGTGCTCGAAGTCGGCGGGCTCGAAGTCGGCCCCCAGCTCCCGGTCGACGACCGACAGGACGTTCCGGTTGAACGCCGCCGTGACTCCCGCGGCATCGTCGTACGCCGCTACGAGCACCTCCTCGTCCTTCACCAGATCCGTACCGAGCAGCAGGCTGTCGCCGGGGGAGAGCAGCGAGCGCACGGACGAGAGGAACGCGGCACGCTCCTCCGGCAGCAGATTGCCGATGGTGCCGCCCAGGAAGACGATCAGCCGCGGTCCCGGGGTCTGTGGCAGTGTCAGCGCGCCGGTGAAGTCGGCGATGAGGGCGTGCACGGACAGGCCGGGCCGCTCCTCCAGCAGCGCCTCGGCCGCCCCGCGCAGCGCGCTCTCGCTCACATCGACCGGCACATAGGTGTGCAGCTCCGGCAGCGCGTCGAGCAGGTGCCGGGTCTTCTCGGAGGACCCGGAGCCCAGCTCCACCAGGGTCCGGGCGCCGGACGCGGCGGCGATCGCGCCGGCCCGGTCGATCAGGATCTCCCGCTCGGCCCGGGTGGGGTAGTACTCGGGCAGCCGGGTGATCTCCTCGAACAGTTCGCTGCCGCGGGCGTCGTAGAACCACTTGGGCGGCAGCGTCTTCGGCTGCCGGGTCAGACCGTGCAGCACGTCGGCGCGCAGCGCCGCGTCCGTCGCGTCCACCGGCAGGGTGCGGGTCAGCAGAAAGGGACTCACTGGGCGGGCTCCTTGAGCGGGGTCAGCGATACGTCGGTGCGGGTCGCGGTCAGCAGGGTGCGGTCCGGGACCTCGCGCCAGCGCGGATCGTCGTCGTAGGGCTCCGAGGCCACGACCGCGTGCCGGCCTGGCTCGGACCAGTGCCACAGGGTGTCGCCCCAGGCCGTCGCCACGATGGTGGAACCATCGGTGAGCAGCAGGTTGAGCCGGGAGCCCGGAGCCGCCTCCGCGACCTCGGTCACGGTGTCCGCGACGGCCTGCGGGAGCGCGTCGCCCGCCGCGAGCCGGTGCCGCACCAGGGCCCAGACCAGCGCCGAATCGCAGCGGGCGGTCAGCCTCAGCAGTTCTGCCGGGGGCAGCGTCGCAGCGAGCGGTGCCATGGAGCCGGGCCAGCCCTTCACCGCGCCGTTGTGGCTGAACAGCACCTCGCCCGCGGCGAACGGCGCGGCCGCGGCCTCGCCGTCCGGATCGAACTCCGTGGCATCGCGGACCGCGGCCAGCACGGCGTGGCTGCGCACCACCCTGGCCAGATCGGCGAAGGTCCGGTCGCCCCAGACGGGTCCGGGGCGGCGGTAGCGTCCGGGGACCGGGTCCCCGTCCGCGTACCAGCCGACGCCGAAGCCGTCCGCGTTGACCGTCCCGTGCCGCTGCCGGCGCGGCTCCCAGGACTGGCGCACCAGGGAGTGCGCGGGCCGGGTCAGCACCTCGCCCAGGGCTACCGGTGGTCCCACGTAGGCGATATGACGGCACATCAGGAATCCCTCGCGGTGCGGAACCCCGAGAAGATCTGCCGCCGGACCGGCAGGTCCCAGTTGCGGAACGTCCCCCGGCAGGCCACCGCGTCCACCGCGAACGACCCGCCGCGCAGCACCTTGTGCCCGGGGCCGAAGAACACCTCCGAGTACTCGCGGTACGGGAACGGCGCGAAGCCCGGGTAGGGCAGGAAGTCGCTCGACGTCCACTCCCACACGTCCCCGATCAGCTGCCCCGCTCCGGACGGTGACCGGCCGGCCGGATACGCCCCGGCGGGGGCGGGCCGCAGGTGGCGCTGGCCCAGGTTGGCGTGGTCCGGTGTGGGGTCCCCGTCGCCCCACGGATAGCGCCGGGACCGGTCGGCGGCCGGGTCGTGGCGGGCCGCCTTCTCCCATTCGGCCTCGGTGGGCAGTCTGCGCCCGGCCCAGCGGGCGTACGCGTCGGCCTCGTACCAGCTGACGTGCAGCACCGGCTCGTCGGCCGGTACCGGTTCGGTCACGCCGAAGCGCCGGCGCAGCCACTGACCGGCGTCCCGGTGCCAGAACAGCGGCGCCGTCAGCTCGTGCTCACGGACCATCGCCCACCCCTCGGGCGCCCACCAGCGGCGCTCTGTGTAGCCGCCGTCCTCGATGAACGCCCGGTACGCGCCGCAGGTCACCGGGGCGGTGTCGAGGAAGAAGGCGGGTACGTCGCGGCGGTGCGCGGGGCGTTCGTTGTCCAGCGCCCATGGTTCGGTCGAGGTGCCCATGGTGAACGGTCCGCCAGGGACGAGCACTTCGGCCGCGAGAGTGGCCGCGTCGGCGGCCCGGGGCGGCTCGGGTGCGGTGAGCGCGGCGGGGCCGGAACGCAGCTGATGGGTGATCAGCATGGTCTCGTCGTGCTGCTGTTCATGCTGCGCGATCATCCCGAAGGCGAACGCGGACCGCAGCAGGGGGCGTCCGCCGAGCGGCGTCGTGCCGAGCACGTCCAGGGCCCGGCCGCGCACCTCCGCGGCGTAGGACCTGGCCTCTGCGGGGGCCAGCAGCGGCAGGGAGGGGCGGGCGGCCCGGGGGTGCTCGAAGGCGTCGTACAGGCCGTCGATCTCCGGGCGCATCGCCTCCCGTCCGCCCACTCCGCGCAGCAGCCACAGCTCTTCCTGATTGCCGATGTGCGCGAGGTCCCAGACCAGGGGAGACATCAACGGTGAGTGCTGGGCGGTCAGTTCGTGGTCATCCACGCTCTCGGTGAGCAGGGTGGTGCGCTCCCGCGCGGTGAGGAGCGCGGTGACAGCACGCTCGCGGAGCACCTCGGCGTCCAGCGCGTCGGGTCCCTCCAGCGCGTCGGGTCCGTCCAGCGCGCCAGGTCCGTCCTGTGTGTCAGGTCCGGGGGAGTCGGTCATGAGAGGGTCCCCTTCGGGTCGTACCGGCCGTCCGTCCGGTCAGCTGAGAGCGTGGCCCGGAGATCGTCGGCGGGACATCGGCCCCGGGCGACGTACCGGTCGTGGAAGTCCGCCACGGTGTCCTGCACCGCCCGTGTGGCGCCCATCCTGGGCAGCGCCGCCAGGGCCAGCTCGAAGCAGGCGGTGGCCGCCGCCCGCAGTTCGGGATCGGCCAGT
This sequence comes from Streptomyces sp. NBC_00341, assembly GCF_041435055.1. NCBI lineage: Bacteria > Bacillati > Actinomycetota > Actinomycetes > Kitasatosporales > Streptomycetaceae > Streptomyces > Streptomyces sp. NBC_00341. The sequence continues at coordinate 8,137,006 of NZ_CP108002.1, forward strand.
CCGTCGCGGGCGGCGGCGAGCCAGAGCGGATTGCGCGGAGGGGCCAGCGGCCCAGCGGTCTCGGCCAGCGGTTTGACGGTGCGGTACACGGTCTCTGCGGCCTCCGGGTCGTCGAACAGGGCAGTGGTGACCGCGAGCGGCACGAGCCATCCGTCGGTGCCGGACTGCGCGTCGATCATGCGCAGCTCCAGGTGCCCGCGCGGACGGACCGGCGGGAACAGCGTGGTGATGTGGTATTCGAGGTCGGAGCGGACCGGGCGCCGAGGCACCCCGGACCGGATCCACTCCCGGAAGCTGAGCCCCTCGGGCACGTGCCACGGCCCCGCCTCGCCGCGGATGCACAGGACCGGCGTGTCCAGGACGTGCGAGGCCCAGGCGTCCCGGGGCGGCAGCGAGTCGGCCGGGGCGAGCGTGCGCAGCGGGTCGAGATCGGCCCACAGGGACTGGCGCGCGGAGCGCCACGGCGTCGGCCTGCCCTGCCGGAACGGCGAGTTGGCGAACACCGCCACCAGTACCGCACCCAGCAGATGGGCCAGCTGCCAGCGCCGCCCGTAGCCGAGCGGACCGGGTTCCTCCTCTCCGGCGTCCAGACAGACCTGGACGGACGCGGTCGTGCACATCATGGCGCGGCCCGCCGGGCCCCACCGGTCCAGCGCCTTCTCCATGGCGTCGTAACGGGGTTCGCGCAGCAGCCTGCGCGGCGACTGCCAGGGATCGACACCGAGCCCGACGGCGGCGAGATCCAGCCGGTCGAGCGCGGCACGTACGGCGACGAGATCGTCGGCGGTGTCGTTGACACACGCCATGAGGGAATCCGCGGGGCGCGAGCTGAGCTCCAGCTGTCCGCCGGGTTCGAAGGTCACCGCGGCGTTCAGGGACAGCGCCCGGACGGCCGCTGCGGCCGCTTCGAGACGGTGGTGCGGGACGGGACTGTGCGGGCGGTCGCGATCGTGCAGGAGCCATTCCAGCTCGACTCCCACGATGCGCGGCGGTCCCGTCTTGAAGCAGATGCCGCGCAGTAGATCCTCCGCCGCGCCCTCGCCGAGGGGCGGGGCGTGGTCGGGCGGACCGTGGCCGCCGGACGTTTCTGGTGACATGCCGGGCCTCCTTTGCCGGTGCGTCCGTCCTACCCAAACCCCTGCCGGGAGTTCGCACAAGAGTGCCCCGGCGCGTCAGAAACCCGGTTGCGTCCAAACCGCGGGAGCGTCGATCATGCCCCGTATGCACCATAAGGGGGAGGGCCGGTGAGCGCCCGGCTGCGCGGCATCGCGCGAGAGACCGAGTCCATCGTCGAGGCGGGGTTCTACCGCACGCCGCAAGGGCGGGAAGTGAGCATCGAACGGGCGCTGACAGCTGCCCTCTCGGGGACCAGGCTGTACGGCCCCGAGCCGGTGCCGGTGGCGTCGCTGGACCGCGACCGCACACCGCTCATCGAGGTCACCGGCGAGAGCAGCCTCCGGGCCGCCGCCCGGAGGAGCGGCGAACGGCCGGGCAAGGTCGCCGTCCTGAACTACGCCTCCGCCCGCAACCCCGGTGGCGGATACCTCAACGGGGCCCAGGCACAGGAGGAAGCCCTGTGCCGGGGCTCCGCGCTCTACGCCACGCTGCGCCGGGCCCCGGAGTTCTACGCGCACCACCGGGCCGAGCGCAGCCCCTTCTACACCGACCGGGTCATCCACTCACCGGGCGTGCCGGTCTTCCGCGACGACCGGGGCCGGCTCCTCGACACCCCGTATCTGGCGGGATTCCTCACCTCGCCCGCGCCCAACGCCGGAGTGATCCGCCGTACGGACCCCGGTTCGGCGCACCTCGTCGGGGCCGCGCTCGCCGCACGGGCCGAGCGGGTGCTGGAGGTCGCGACAGTGCGCGGCTACCGCAGGCTGGTGCTGGGGGCCTGGGGCTGTGGTGTGTTCCAAAACGATCCGGTGGAGGTGGCGGGCGTGTTCCGCTCGCTGCTCGCCGACGACGGCCGGTTCGCGGGCCACTTCGAGCAGATCGTCTTCGGCATCCTCGACCGCGACGGCGAATCGCCCACCAGGTCTGCGTTCGATCGCGTGTTCGGGAAGATCGGGCAACCCTCACCCTGACGTTGAGCCATAGGCTTCGACGTCATCCGGCACGGCCCGCCTGGGCCGTTCGAGTCCGCGGCCCGGCACGCCCGCAAGGGGACACCGTGGAAGTGACGGGCCGCCGCAACCTCACCTCCAGCCGTAGAGCTCCCGGAGCCGCCCGGCGACCAGGTCGAACCTGTCCCGGTCCAGGGCGCACGCCTCGCGCCGCATCCCGTCCTCGTGGACCCGCAGCACCCGGTCCAGATCGACCCAGGACGGCCGCCCCGAGCTGTCCCAGGGACCGGCGCCCAGCGCCACCCACTCGCGGTCCTGGTCGTGCTGCTTGCTGGAGAGCTGTACGGCGAGCAGGGTGCCCGTCTCCTCACGTGCCACGACGAGAACCGGGCGGTCCTTGCCGCGCCCGTCGTTCTCCTCGAACGGCACCCAGGTCCAGACGATTTCGCCGGGGTCGGGATCGCCGTCCCGGTCGGGGGCGTACGTGGCGCGGACCGGGCCGACCCCGTGCGGGTCCGCCTCCGCGGTGGCGCCGGGACCGGTGCGGCCGGGAGAGACGGCCGAGCCGTCATTGATGTCGCTGCGGTGCTGGATGGTCATCGCAACACCGTAGAACCCGCACGGCCCCTCGCGTGGAGCGGGTCCGCGAAACGAGTACGGGGGCCGGAGCGTTCCGGTACGGAACGGGTCTGTAAGACTGCCCGACGCCATGATTCAGTTACCCGAGCAGCCCACCGAAGGCCCCGTCCCGACCAGCGCCGACGTGGCGCGGCTCGCCGGCGTCTCCCGGGCCACCGTGTCCTACGTACTGAACAACAACGCGGCCGTACGGATCAGCGATCCGACCCGCCGCCGGGTGCGCGACGCGGCCGCCGAACTCGGCTACGTACCGCACGCCGCCGCCCGGAGCCTGCGCGCCGGACACTCCCGCATGGTGCTGCTGCCCACCGGGGGTTTCCCCTCCGGCCCCCTGCACCACCGCTTCCTGCACGAGCTGGAATCCGGACTGCGCCGTCTCGACTACACCGTGGTCCAGTACGGCTCCCTCGGACTGGACGCCGACGACGCGGCCCGCGCCTGGGCGGAGCTCCGGCCCGTCGCCGTCATCGCCCCCGGTTCCGTCCCCCTCACCCCGCAGGGCACAGCGGTGCTCCGACGCTCCGGCGCCAAGGCGGTGATCACGCTCGGACCGCAGCCCGTGGCGGGCGCCCACGCGCTGATCATGGACCAGCGCAAGGTCGGCGGCTGCGCCGTCCGGCACCTGCTGGAACGCGGCAGGCGCCGGATCGGCGTGGTGATGCCGGAGGAACCGGGCCTCGCGCCGTTCGCCGGACCCAGACTCGCCGGCGCCCGGCAGGCCGCCGCAGGCACCGCCCGGATCGAGCCGCTGCCGCTGCGCCACGACGAGGAGTCGGCCGCCGGGCTCGCCGCCCGCTGGCGCACCCTCGGCCTGGACGCCGTCTTCGCCCACGACGACATCCACGCGATGCTCCTGATGCGGGCGCTCCAGGACGCGGACATCGAGGTCCCCGGCGAGACCGCGGTGGTCGGCGCGGACGACCTGATGCTGGCGAGGCTGCTGAGGCCCAGGCTCAGCAGCGTGCGGATGGAACTGGCCACGGAGCAGCCGCTCGCCGATCTGGTCGACCGGCTGGTACGCCATCCCGGGAAGGAACCCGAACGCCACGACCTGCTGCGGGCGCGGGCCGTCCACCGCGATTCGAGCTGAACGGGCCCGCCAGCGCGGCAACGTGCGCGGCGGACCTCCCTTGCCTAGCGTCATGACCATGAGCCATCCGCAGAGTTACGAGATCCTGCTGATCCCCCAGTTCACCGATGCCAAGGGGACGGACGCCCCCGGCACCGGGCGGACCATCCGCTCCGCGGTCGTGGAGGCGACCGGCGCGACGGGCGAGTCCGGATACCCGCGATACGCCGGGGAAGGCATGGTGGCGGACATCGACCCGGCGACCCACACCGTCGAGGCGATTCTCGTCGACGGCTCGGAACTCGACTACGGACTCACGGTCCGGATCTCGGAGAAGCCCGCCCGGGACAGCCACATGCCGGACAGCCACGTCCCGGAGAACTCTGTCCCCGAGAGCAACACGGACGGCTGAGTCCGCCGCCCGGCAACGCCGTCGGGGCCCGGCCGTCCACGGCCGGGCCCCGACGGGCTTCGCGCACTTTTGCGAGACGCCTGCTTCTGCTACTTCTGCTACTTCTGCTCCTTCTGCTCGTCCGCGATGGACTTGCGGACCTCGTCCATGTCCAGCTTCCGGGCCTGACCGATGACGTCCTCCAGCGCGGCCTCGGGCAGCGCGCCCGGCTGCGAGAAGACCGCCACGTTGTCGCGGACGATCATGAGCGTCGGGATCGACCGGATCTCGAAGGCCGCGGCCAGCTCCTGCTGCGCCTCCGTGTCGACCTTGGCGAAGACCAGATCGGCGTGGCGCTCGGACGCCGAGTCGTAGACCGGGGCGAACTGCCGACACGGGCCGCACCAGGAAGCCCAGAAGTCGATCAGGACGAACTCGTTCTCGCTGACGACCTGATCGAAGTTTTCCTTGGTGAGCTCTACGGTGCTCATGCTCTGCTACCTCTTCCTGTGCCCGTGCGGACGTGTCCCCGGACAACGGTGCCTGTGCTTGCACTATTCCGCCTGCCCATGTGGCCGCCGCGCACACCCACGACCAAAATGGGCCTCATGACACATGCTGTGGAGCCTGTCGAGTACGACGTCGTGGTCATCGGGGCCGGTCCGGTGGGTGAGAACGTGGCGGACCGGGCCAGGGCCGCCGGTCTGAGCGCCGCGATCGTGGAGTCCGAGCTCATCGGCGGTGAGTGTTCGTACTGGGCCTGTATGCCGAGCAAGGCCCTGCTGCGCCCGGTCGTCGCCCGCGCGGAGGCCCGCCGAGTCCCCGGTCTCAGCGGATCCGTACAGGGCCCGCTCGACACCGCCGCTGTTCTCGCCCACCGCGACGACTACGCCTCCCACTGGAAGGACGACGGCCAGGTGGCCTGGCTGGAGGGCATCGGCGCGGACATCTACCGGGGCACCGGCCGGCTGACCGGCACGAAGGCGGTCTCCGTCACGGCACCCGACGGCACGGAGCAGCGGCTCACCGCCCGGCACGCCGTCGCCGTCTGTACGGGCAGCCGGGCCGTGGTCCCCGATCTGCCCGGAATCGCGGAGGCCCGCCCCTGGACGAGCCGCGAGGCGACGAGCGCCAAGGAGGTGCCCGGACGGCTCGTGGTCGTCGGCGGGGGTGTGGTCGGTGTGGAGATGGCCACGGTGTGGGGCGCCCTGGGCTCGGAGGTGACCATGCTCGTCCGCGGCGCGGGGCTGCTGCCCCGGATGGAGCCGTTCGCCGGTGAGCTGGTGGCTGAGGCGCTGACCGCGGCGGGGGCCGATGTCCGGTTCGGCGTCTCGGCCACCGCTGTGCGGCGCCCGGCCCCGGACGGACCGGTCACCGTCGAGCTGGACAACGGCGAGAGCGTCGAGGCCGACGAGATCCTCTTCGCCACCGGCCGGGCCCCGCGCACCGACGACCTGGGGCTGGAGACGGTGCACCTGAAGCCCGGGTCCTGGCTCACGGTGGACGACAGCTGCCGGGTCGAGGGCACCGGCTGGCTCTACGCCGTCGGTGACGTCAACCACCGCGCGCTCCTGACCCACCAGGGGAAGTACCAGGCCCGGATCGCCGGAGCGGCGATCGCCGCCCGCGCCCAGGGCGTCCCGCTGCTGGAGACCGACCGCTGGGGCGCCCACGCGGCGACCGCCGATCACGCCGCCGTTCCCCAGGTCGTCTTCACCGACCCGGAGGCCGCCTCGGTCGGCCTCACCCTGGCGGAGGCGGAGCAGGCGGGCCACCGCGTCAGGGCCGTCGACCACGACCTCGGCGCGGTCGCGGGCGCCGGGCTGTACGCGGACGGCTACCGGGGCCGCGCCCGCATGATCGTCGACCTCGACCGGGAGATCCTGCTCGGCGTCACCTTCGTGGGTCCGGGCACCGGCGAACTGCTGCACTCCGCGACGGTCGCCGTCGCGGCGGAGGTCCCCATCGAGAGGCTCTGGCACGCGGTCCCCGCCTACCCGACGATCAGCGAGATCTGGCTGCGGCTCCTGGAGACGTACCGGGGGGCGTAGGGCCAGAGCGGTCCCGCCGGGCAGCCGGCGGGACCGCTCTGCGTCAGGCCGGGGGTTGGTTGTCGCTGGTGGTGACGCGGACGTGGTCGACGACGAGTTGCTGGGGGAAGGTGGTGTTGCCGTCGGGGTCGCCGGGCCAGTAGCCGCCGACGGCGAGGTTGAGGATGAGGAAGAAGGGTTTGTTGAAGGCCCAGGTGTTGCCGTTGGTGTCGGCGGGGGTGCGGTGCTGGTAGACGTTGCCGTCGACGGACCAGGTGATGGAGTCGGGGGCCCAGTCGATGGCGAAGGTGTGGAAGTCGTCGGCGAAGGCCTGGCCGCCCGGGAGGGTGTATCCGGCGCCGATGCCGGCGGAGCCGGAGTAGCCGGGTCCGTGCAGGGTGCCGTGGACGGTGCCGGGCTCGAAGCCGACGTTCTCCATGATGTCGATCTCGCCGGAGTTGGGCCAGCCGACCTGCCCGATGTCGTCGCCGAGCATCCAGAAGGCGGGCCACATGCCCTGGCCGCGCGGGATCTTCATCCGGGCCTCGACATGACCGTAGGCCTGGGTGAACTTGCCCGAGGTGTTCAGCCGCGCCGACGTGTACTCGCAGGTGCCGTACCAGCACTGGTAGTTGCTCGGGTTCTCCTTGCGCGCGGTGATGACGAGATGGCCCTGGCCGTCCAGCGCCGCGTTGCTGTTCCCGGCGGTGTAGTACTGCCGCTCGTGGTTGTCGACGTTGTCTCCGGTCTCGATCTGCCACTTGCCGCCATCCACGGCGGAACCGGCGGCCCCGTCGAAGTCGTCGGTGAACGTCGCGGCAGCTGCGGACGCCTGGTTCGTGACGGAGCCCTGTGCCGCAGGAAGGGGAGCGGGAGCGGCGGAGGCGAGGCTGGAGGTGGCCGAGACGAGGGCGAGAACCGAGAGTGCGGAGACCAGGAGGCGCCTGGTCAGGTGGGGGGAGCTCATGTGGATTTCCTTTCCGTACAGGACGGAGGAAATGTGACTCACCATGCATATGACAAGTGGGGGCATGGCGGCCACGTGGGGGAGTTGCGGCCTTAGTTCACTACGTGATTTAAGAAGTGAACCAAGAGCGTGTCAAGGCTCCTCACAGACCACAGTTCTTGCACGCATCGAACCCGCCGCCCTGCGGTACGCGCGTCAGTTCCCGGATTCCGGCGGGAGCGGCCGGCCGCAGCGCAGGTTCCACCGCCCCGCCCTGCCGCTGAGCTCCGTGACGGTCAGCGGAGCCACGTCCAGCCGCCAGAAGGCCTGTGGCGGGAGGTCCAGCGCGTGGACGGTGGCGGCCCGGATGACGGCGGGCTCGGCCACCGCCAGCACCCGCCCGTCGTCGCCCCCTCGGCTCCCGCCGCTCCCGTGACTCCCGTGTTGTCTTCCGTGCGGGGAGTCGACCCACGCGCCCACCCGTGCGCACAGCTCCAGCAGGGACTCGCCCCCGTGCGGAGCGGCGGACGGATCGGTCAGCCAGGCCGCCACCCCGTCCGGCTCGTCCGCGCTCACCTCGGTGAGCCGTGCGCCGGACCAGCGGCCCATCTCCCAGTCACGCAGCGCGGGTTCGGGATCGGAGCGGAGTCCGAGGGCGTCCGCGGTGGCGGCGCAGCGCAGGGACGGACCCCGCAGGCACCGGTCTGCCGCGGGCACCACGCCTGCGGCGGACCGGGCCTGCCGCAGGCCGGATGCGTCCAGGGGTGCGTCGCCGACGAACCGGGCCTCGCGCAGCGCGGCGTTCATCGCCGGTGAGATCAACATCACCCGTACCGTCATTACCGCCCTCAACTCCCTGAACAGTGGCCACTTGGCCAAGCACACCATGGCATCCGGGCCCCGCAGCACCTTCGGTGCACCATGGCGGGCCCCGCTTCCAGGCGGTATGGTCGCGACGACATGACGACGGTGTGACGGAAGCCCGGTGAGAATCCGGCACGGTCGCGCCACTGTGAACCCGTACCTGTGCGGGAAGTCAGACCCAGCACCTTCGTCTCAGGCACCATGATCGGGACGCGTGTTCCCACAGGAGGTTCTGCCATGGCACAGACTGCTGCCCCCACCACCGGCGCACCCGCCATCACCCCCATCTCCCTGAAGGCCATTGCCCCTTGGGCGGTCTTCTTCGGCATCGTCATGCTGATCCTGCTGTACTTCGTCGGCGCCGAGCAGGGCGCCACCTCCGTCATCTCGGGCGCGGGCGTGCACGAGTGGGTCCACGACGGCCGTCACCTGCTCGGCTTCCCCTGCCACTGACCTACCGGGCTGATCCAGGGGAATCCCTCATGAACTCCATATCTGTCAGAGCTCTGCTGGTCCGCGGCATGCTGGCCGGCCTGATCGCGGGCGCGCTCGCGCTGGTCGTCGCCTACTGCCTCGGTGAGTCCCGGGTGGACGCGGCCATCGCCCTCGAAGAGGCGCACAGTCACGACCACGGCGGCGGCGAGGAACTCGTCAGCCGCACCATGCAGTCCACCGCGGGTCTCGCCACCGGCGTGCTCGTCTTCGGTGTGGCCATCGGCGGCATCGCCGCACTCGTCTTCTGCTACGCGCTCGGCCGGATGGGCCGGTTCGGCCCGCGGGCCACGGCGGCGCTGATCGCGGGCGCCGCTCTGCTGACCGTGTACGTCGTGCCGTTCCTGAAGTACCCGGCCAATCCGCCGGCCGTCGGCAACCCCGACACCATCGGCAAACGCACCACGCTGTTCTTCCTGATGGTCGCTCTCAGCGTGCTGCTGGCCGTCGCCGCCGTCATCCTCGGGAGGCGACTGGCTCCCCGACTGGGCTCCTGGAACGCGACGATCGCCGCGGCGGCCGGCTATGTCCTGGTGATCGGCCTCGCGTACGCCTTCCTGCCCTCGTTCAACGAGGTGGGGAGGGACTTCCCGGCCACCCTGCTGTGGCAGTTCAGACTGGCCACGCTCGCGGTTCAGTTCACGCTCTGGACCACGTTCGGGCTGGTCTTCGGCTACCTCACGGAGCGGTTGCTGGTGCCGAGGGCGCGGGCCGTGACGGCCGGAAGCGGAACGTCGGAACGAACCGCCACCGCCGCGGGCTGACCCGCACGGAGGCGATGCCGGACCGGAACACGGCGGGACCCGCGAGGATTCACCTCGCGGGTCCCGCCGTGTTCCGGCGGCTCACTCCTGACCGGGCCCGTCCCAGTCCACCCGGTAGTGCTTCAGCGCGGAGTCCTGACGCACGAATCGCATGCCCGCGGCCGTCATGACGTGCTGGGACGCGATGTTGTCGAGGTCGGTGTCCCCGTGCACGCAGGTGACGCCCCGGTCCCGGGCGAACCGCAGCAACGCGCGGAGCGCCTCGGAGGCGTACCCCATGCCCCGGACCGAGGGCACCAGCCCGTACCCGATCGTGACGTGCCCGGCCTCGTCGGGCGCTCCGTGGAACCCCATCCCGCCGATCACCGGCCCGTCCTCCCCGAGCCGTATCTCGTACGAGCCGAACGGGCTCGGATCCCCGGCGCCAGCAAAGGTGCCGAGCAGCCGCGTGGCCGCCGCCTGCTCGCCCGGAGAGGGGTACCCGTCCGCCCAGCGGACGCCGTCCGGCGGCCGGCCCGCCACCACGTGCTCGGCGTCGGATGCGCTCATGGCGCGGAGCAGGAGGCGGGAAGTACCGAGAACAGTCATGGCCAGTGGACTATCACGCAGTCCGCGCGCCCCGCACCCGGATACCCTCGTCGGCTGTCACCGCCGGAGTCGGCCGGTCCGCTCCGGCGGTGACGGCGACCGGCCGTGGCTACTCGCCCCCGGCCGGTGTGAAGTCCCCGGACAGCGCGGCCGCGACCCGAAGGTGCGTCGCCGCCTCCGCCGGGCGACCCTGGCGCTCCAGCGTGCGCCCGAGCATCAGCCGGGCGTAGTGCTCGACGGGATCGAGTTCCAGCACCGCCCGCAGCTCTGTCTCGGCCCGGCCGAGCCGCGCCGAGTGGTAATAGGCCCTGGCCAGCAGCAGACGCGGCGCGACCTGCTCCGGCACCTCGTCGACCAGCCCGCCCAGAATCCGGGCCGCGACCAGGTACTCCTTCGACTCGAAGAAGAACTGCGCGCGCTCCCACCGCTCGGCGGCGGTTCCGAACTCGTAGTAGGTGTCGCTCATTCGTCCTCCTCGGTCGAGGCTCGCCGCCGGGCCGGTCCCGTACGCGTCAATCGCCACAACACTCCGAGATGGTTTAACATTCCACTAAATATTCGGCGTGGGCGCCGTCGGACCGGGCCCGTACGGGAATAGGTTGAGCGCCATGAGCAATCTCGATCGCCAGGCCGTCCCCTCCGTCTGCGGAGGACGCGGCTTCGTCGTGGCCGAACCGGTACGTGAACTCCTCACCCCGCGCCGCGTGAAGCTGGGGGAGTCCACCGAGGTCCGCAGACTGCTGCCCAATCTCGGTCGCCGCATGGTCGGGGCCTGGGCCTTCGTGGACCACTACGGCCCCGACGACATCGCCGACGAGCCCGGGATGCAGGTACCGCCCCACCCCCACATGGGCCTGCAGACGGTCAGCTGGCTGCACGAGGGCGAGGTCCTGCACCGCGACAGCCTCGGCAGCCTGGCGACGATCCGCCCGCGCGAACTCGGCCTGATGACCTCCGGCCGGGCGATCAGCCACTCCGAGGAGAGCCCCAGGTCGCACGCCGCGCTGCTGCATGGCGCGCAGCTCTGGGTCGCGCTCCCGAACGCCCACCGCGATGCCGATCCGCACTTCCAGCACCACACGGACCTGCCGACGGTCACCGCCCCGGGCCTCACCGCCACGGTGATCCTCGGCAACCTCGACGGCGCGACCTCGCCCGGTACCGCGTACACCCCGATCGTCGGCGCGGACCTGGCCCTGAACCGGGGCGCAGAGGCGCGTCTCCCGCTCGACCCCGACTTCGAGTACGCGGTGCTGTCGATGTCCGGAGAGGCCGAGGTCGACGGCGTACCCGTCCTGCCGGGCTCGATGCTCTACCTCGGCTGCGGCCGCGACGAACTCCCGCTGCGCGCGGAGTCCGACGCCGGTCTGATGCTCGTGGGCGGTGAGCCCTTCGAGGAGGAGATCGTCATGTGGTGGAACTTCGTGGGACGTTCGCACGAGGAGATCGAGCAGGCCCGTGCGGACTGGATGGGCGGTGATCGGTTCGGCGCAGTGCATGGCTACGACGGTGCACCGCTCCCTGCTCCGGCGTTGCCCCCGGTGCCCTTGAAGCCCCGGGGGCGGGTGCGTTGACCTGTGCGTTTACCGGTGCTGGGCCGTCCCCATCCTGGGTGTCTCCGGGGTGGGAGGCGGTCTCCGCCGAGGTGCGCCGGGAGCGCCGGGAGCGCCACAGCTTCGCCTTTCCGTGCAGTCGCTGCGGGATCTGTCCTGGGCTCTTACTGGAGGGGACCCCGCCCGGTTCTTGCGGCAGCGACGGGCGGGGCGCCCGGGGAGGCGCCCAGACGCGCCAGATGTGGCGCGTCTGGGCTTGCTGTGCCGCCGGATGGGACGCGGTTGCACGACCCTGTTGAGGTTCGTTGCAAGGGGTGAGAGCTGTGTTCGAGGGGCTTAACGGGTGAGCACTGGACGAGAAGTCGCGGATCCAGGCCCTGGATCGGTCCCAGCCAGTCCTGCCGCGATCGCGTCGATCACCTGTCGATGATCACGCCACCGCCCACCCCGCTTTGGCGAACGGTCCGGAAGCAACGGGTCGATCCGTGACCACTGCGCGTCAGTCAACGACGAATACAGACCAACGATCAGATGATCCAAACGAAACGGCCTAGGCCGTGTCTTCAAAGCTGTTTTAGGTGTTGAGGGATCATGTCGGTTGTGGTGCGTCGTCATGAGCTGTCGGATGCTGAGTGGGCTGTCCTGTCGCGGTTGTTGCCGAGTTCGGGGACGGCGGGGCGGCCGCGGTCGGATGACCGCGTGGTGCTGAACGGGATTGTGTGGAAGTTGCGTACGGGGTCGGCCTGGCGGGATGTGCCGGAACGCTACGGCTCCTGGCAGACGCTCTACACGCGTTTCCGCAGGTGGGCGCTGGATGGCACGTTCTCTCGCATGCTGCGGGCTCTGCAGGCGGAGAAAGATGCGGCCGGGGACATCGACTGGCTGGTGTCGGTCGATTCCACGATCGTGCGGGCCCATCAGCACGCCGCCGGCGGCAAAAGGGGTCACCGAGGGGGACGAAGCGGGTGATCACGCCCTCGGCAGATCCCGAGGCGGACTGAGCACCAAGCTCCACCTGGTCTGCGACGGACACGGCCGCCCACTCGCCTTCGTTCTGACCGGCGGGAACGTCAACGACTGCACTCGCTTCGAGGAGGTCCTGGACGCCATCTGCGTTCCCCGCATCGGTCCAGGCCGGCCACGCACCCGGCCCGACCACGTCATCGCGGACAAGGGCTACAGCTCCCGTAAGATCCGCGCCTACCTGCGAAAGCGCGGCATCCGCCACACGATTCCCGAACGCATCGACCAGGCCAGCGGCCGCCTACGCCGAGGCTCACGTGGCGGCCGACCACCGCGTTTCAACAGGGAGGTCTACCGACTCCGCAACGTCGTCGAGCGCTGCTTCAACCGGCTCAAACAATGGCGCGGCCTGGCCACCCGCTACGACAAGACCCACGAGTCGTTCCAGGCCACCGTCACCATCGCCTCAATCCTGTTATGGATCTGACCTTTGAAGACACACTCTAGTGGTCGTTGCGGACCGTCAGACGATGCACGCGCCGCAGCGCGCCGCGATGCCTGACCCCGTCACAGTCTCGTGAGCCCGCCATCGGCCATGATCGTCTGCCCGGTGACGAAGTACGAGTCCTCGCCGGTGAGGAACGCGATGGTCCCGACCACATCCTCGGGCTCGCCGACCCTTTTGATGGCCTGCAGCTGCGAGATGTGCTGCTGAGCCGCGTCGGGGACCGCGGAGACGATTCCCGGTGTTCGGGACATGGTCGGGCCAACGGCGTTCACGGTGATACCGAAGGCGGCTACGTCATTAGCCAGTCCCCGGGTGAAGCCGATCGCACCCATCTTGCTCGCCATGTAGTGGGATACCCCGGGGCTGGCGAGGCCGATCGAGTTCGAGGTGAGGTTGACGATGCGACCCCAGCCGCCCTCCTTCATCAGCGGAAGCACGGCCTTCACCATCAGGAACTGCGAGTCGAGATTTACGGCCAGGACACGCCGCCACGTCGCATGGTCGAGCTCGTCGATGTCGTATCTGGGATAGATGCCGGCATTGTTCACGAGGATGTCGCAGCGGCCGAGGCGGTCGCGGACTTCCTCGCCCACGTGGAGTGTCTGGTCGAGGTCGGAGACGTCTGCCTGGATTCCGATGCTCTGGTGGCCCGCTGCTTCGAGCAGCCTGAGGGTCTCGGTGGGTTCGTTCAGGTCGACGGCGACGATGACGGCACCCCGGGCAGCGAGTTGTCGGCAGATGGCTTGCCCTATTCCGCCGGCGGCCCCCGTCACCACAGCGACGCGGTCTTGACGAGTCGTGAGCATCATGTCCTCCAAAGGGTTGCGTTTGTCGTGTGCTCCGGTCGGCGTGCCGACCCTCTCCGGAGCCGTGCACCGGCGTGAGCTGGTCCGAGTCGTCCCTGCGGATCGGTCACCGTCCGGCGGTGGGGGCGTGCGGGTCCGGGACCCCGGAGCCGTCGGCATGGTGGCTCCGAGGCCCTGTCCCGCCGGCCGTCGGGCTCCGCGGGCGTTCTTGTGGGCAGGCGTCAGAGGGTGAGGCCGTGGCCTGCGGGGAAGACCGGGTCTTCGGTGTCGTTGGGGACGTCCTCGCGGGACGCTGCAACGGCGGCCATGGAGCGCGGGAGCTCGAAGGGGAGGCGGCCCTGGGCGGTGGCGTGGCCGAAGACGACGTCGAGGACGGCTGTGTCGGACGCTCCGAAGTCTGCGAGGAGGGCGGCGGCGTGGTCGGCGATCTCGGGGAATACGGCCGCGCGTTCCAGGTTGACACAGGCGATCGTGGGGACGGTCTTCATCAGGTCGAGCATCGCGGCAAGTTCGGCCGGGGGGAAGGAGAGGTCGCCGGAGTGGAAGAAGGACTCGAACTTGTTCGCGCGTTCCTCGTAGGGGGTGGAGAGCCGGACGACGGCGATGTCGGCCTGGGCGGGGTCGCTGACGACCTGGCCGTAGGCGGCGGCTGCTTCCGGGCGCACTCCCTGGAGGTACAGCTTGGGGGCGCCGGTGAGCGGGAGCAGCGTGTCGCGGTTGGTCAGCACAGTGATTGCACGGCGCTGAGCGTCCTCACCCGCGGCGGTGAACTCGGGGTTGCCGACGATGCGGGAAGCGGCATCTATGTCGACGTACGGGTTGTCGAAGAGTCCGAGGACGAACTTCTCCCGCAGCAGCCGGCCCACCGAGGCGTCGATGCGTGTTTCGGTGATCCGGCCGGAGCGGACGAGTTCAACGATCAGTTCCGGGCACTGCTCACCGCCGAACTGGTCGGCACCCGCGTCCAGGGACTTCGCGGCCCGTTCGGCGGGGCTGAGGTGTTCGACGCCCCAGGCGCGGGCGACGTGCGTCTCGCCGAGGATCTTGGCGTCGGTGAGCAGGCCCCAGTCGGTGCAGACGATGCCGGTGAAGCCGAGCTCGTCGCGCAGCAGTCCGGTGAGGACGTCCTTGTTGAAGCCGAAGCCCACCTCTTCCCAGTCGGTGCCGATGGGCTGGCCGTAGTAGGGCATCATCTGCGAGGCCCCGGCAGCGATGGCGGCCTTGAACGGGGCGAGGTGGTGGTCGCGCATGCCGCCCGGGTAGATCTGTTCCTTGCCGTGGGGGAAGTGCGGGTCCTCGCCGTCCTTCTGCGGGCCGCCGCCGGGGAAGTGCTTGACCATGGTGGCCACCGACTGGGATCCGAGGGTGTCGCCCTGGAGGCCGCGAATGTAGGCGGCGGCGAGTTCTCCGGTGAGGCGGGCGTCGTTGCCGAAGGTGCCGCTCTGCCGTGACCATCGTGGGTCGGTGGCGAGGTCGATCTGGGGGTGCAGCGCGACGCGGAAGCCGACGGCCAGGTATTCGCGGCGGACGGTGTCGGCGAAGCGGTGGACGAGTTCGGCGTCCCCGATCGCGCCGAGGCCTATGGGCTCGGGCCACTGGGAGAACGCGCCGGCGTTCAGCGCGGCACCGGGGTTGTCGGTGAAGGCGTTGCGGGGGTCGGTGGAGAGCGTGACCGGGATGCCGAGGCGGGTGGCGGCGGCGCGTTCCTGAAGGGCGTTCTGCCACAGGGCCATCTCGCGGGCGCCGTAGCTGCCGAGCAGGTTGAAATGGGTGAGGCCCTTGGTCTCCAACAGGTCTGTGGTGCTCATGGGGACCATGGCGGGATCCCCGGTCTCGATGAGAGTGCCGTCGGGGTTCATGGTCAGCATGGTGTGGAAGAGCTGGCCGGCCTTCTCCTCCAGCGTCATGCGGGCGAGCAGGTCCTCGGTGCGCTCGTCGGGGGTGAGGGCGGGGTTCTGGTAGGGGTGGCCCTCGTTGCGGGGTGCACGGGTGTTCATGGTGGTGCTCCTGTGATGCGGGGTGGGCCCGTCGGCCCGTCGGTAAGAGGTTCAGCGGACGGCGCGGACGAACTGGATCGCGGTGGCACCCAGTGCGGCGCATATCCCGCCGAGGAGGAAGAGCGCGGTGTAGTTCTCGTTTCCGCCGCCGATCGCGAGGACGGCAGGGGCGACGATGGGGACGAGGGACTGGGGGAGGGCGTTGGCGACGTTCAGGACGCCCATGTCCTTGGCGGAGGTCGCCGGATCGGGCAGGACCGCGGCGGCGAGGGCGAGGTCGACGGCCATGTAGAGGCCCTGGCCGATACCGAAGAAGAACAGGGCGATCAGGAACAGGGCGTAGCTGTGGGCGACGGCGAGCAGGAGCAGGCCGACGCCGATGAGTATGGCCGCGCCGAGCACGAACGGTTTGCGGCGCCCGACGCGGTCGGAGAGGAAGCCGCCGGCCACGGACCCGGCGACACTCATCAGGACCATGATGATGGTGCCGAGGAACATCTTGCCGGTGACCTCGTCCTCGCTGTACCCGAGGCGGTCCTCGAGGAAGTACACCTGGTAGGTCGTGACCGCCGAAATGCCGGCGAAGACCAGGAAGCGGCTGACGAAGTTCCAGCTGAAGTCGGGGTGCTTGCGCGGGTTCACCCAGAAGCTCAGCCCGAATTCCCTGAGCCCGTAGGGAGGAAAGCTCCCCTTCGCGGCGGGCCGGTCCGTCATCACTGTGCAGAGGTAGCAGACGGCGGCCAGGCCGAGCGCGGCAGGGATGAGGAAGGCGAGGGCGAGGGTGTCCTGGAAGACGTTGGCCAGCAATGAACCGAGGATCATCGCCAGGGCGCTGCTCATGCCGACGAATCCGGAGACCCGGGCGCGCTGCTCCTCCGGGATCAGGTCGGGGATGGTCGAGGTCACTGCGGCCAGGGCCGCGTTGCAGCCGAGCTGAGCCAGGGCCCAGCCCAGCGTGAGCAGCGAGACGGTGTCGCCGAAGGCGATGACCGCCAGGCCGGCGAAGCCGACGCTCATGCCGCCCAGCAGCCACGGCCGGCGGCGGCCGAAGCGGCTGGTGGTGCGGTCGGAGAGGGCGCCGAAGAGCGGGTTGGCGACCAGCGCGAGGACGGCGCCGACGGCCATGACGGTGCCGAGCTTCGCACCGCGCTGCCCCTTGGGAACGATCTCGTCGACCCGCAGGGCGAGCGTGACGACCACCGGCGTGAGGATGGCCAGGAAGATGCCCATCTGTGCCAGCACGATGCCGACGACGAGGCGGGCCGGGGCCTGCGGCGGCACAGGGACGGCGGAGGGCGAAACGTCCGACTGCCCAGTCGGTAGGGGGTGGGCGGCGAGCGGCGTCGCGGCGCCTGTCGGGTTCCCACCCGCTGGGGTGGCCATTGCCGGGGGACGGCTATCGAAGGCCATGAGGGCTCCTTGCGGCTCTCGACCGGCTTCGTCGCCGGTCCACGTCGCTAGACTAAGTGAAAACCGAGTGGGTGCTAGGTATTAAAGCCATGGCGTGGGTCACACCCGAATCGGGCATGGAGGCCGATATCGATCCGCGTTCTTCGGGCCCGTAGGCTGGGCGTATGCCTCCCCGAAAGCCTCGTGGCAGCTATGCCGTGGGCGATGAACGCCGCCAGCGCATCCTGGACACCGCTGTCGAGCACTTCGCCCGCAACGGCTACCACGCCAGCTCGCTCGCCCGGATCGCTCACGACGTCGGCATCACCCAGGGCGGCCTGCTGCACCACTTCCGCAGCAAGGAAGACCTACTGCTCTCCGTTCTCGGCGAGAGCGAGGAACGCGACCGCGCGTGGGTCTTCAGCGACGACGGCCTGACGGATACTCGGCAGGTGACGGCTGCTCAACACGTGACTGCCGCGATAAAACTGGTCTCTCTCAATACCACCCGTCCCGGCCTCGTGCGCATGTTCACCGTGCTGTCCGCGGAGGCCGCCGAGCCGGGACACCCCGCCCATGCCTTCTTCACGCAGCGCTACGACCGGCTGGTGGGCAACATCTCCGGCGCATTCCGGCGCAGTATCGACAGTGGTGAGATCCGTCCGGACGTCGACCCCGTAGCCGTGGCCGAGGAGATCATCGCCGTCATGGACGGACTACAGATCCAGTGGTCTCTCAACCCCGCCCGGTTCGACATGGTCGGCCGTCTGCATGCCTACTACGACCGCCTCTTGCGCACGATCACCACTCAGGGGACGGGAATCCTTCCAGCCTGAGTCGGCCCGCTCACGCATGAGGCTCCGCGCTCGGTAACGAGCGCGGAGACTCATGCGTGCTTCACGGGGGAGCCTTTTCCGGTCTTCACCCTGAGCGGGTGCCTCAGTTGGCTGCATCGAGGGGCACATGCTTCGCTCTGCCGACTGCCATCCGGGATTGCGGCGCCGATGAGTGCGGCACATCGACGCGGCTGGTCCAGATGGCAGTCGCAAGCGATGCTGAGGCAACGGACGACCGCGACCTGGGTTCCGTCGCCTGCTCGGATGACCCGGGGGGACGCGACGGCCCGGCGGGAGTGTCACGCCGGAGCGCCTGCGCGTATGCGCACAGCCAACGCGCTTCCGCCCAGGTCTCGCACAAGCGCGGGCTCTGCTTACTGAAGACGTGCGCCTACCGCGTAGGGCTCATCCCGTCAGAGGATGAGGTCGAGATGAGCTTCCTGCCTTGCCCACCCGAGCTCGCCCCCGACGAGCTGGTCGACTTGGATCTCAAAGGCGGCCCGCCCCGTACACCGAGTGAGGGACCAGGCCGAACGTGCCACCGCAATCCCAAGCTTTTCAGTTTCTCCTGGCCCGGTCCGGAGCTGAATCGCACCTTGGGGGAGCTGGTGCTACACCTCTTCTACGGTGGTTCGGAAGCGTGGCAGCGTCAGATGGCCGTGTTGACCGACCGGCAGTGGTTACCGACCACGACATTGCGCAGCACGCCCAGTCCCTCGACCTCGACCTCGACCGTGTCCCCCGGCTGAAGCAGCTGCGGAGGCGTACGGGCGTAGCCGACGCCCGACGGCGTGCCGGTCGCGAGGAGATCACCCGGGCGCAGGGACAGCGTGTGCGAGATCAGCGACAGCGTTTCCCCGACCCCGTAGATCATCTGACTGGTACTGGCATCCTGAACCGTCTGGCCGTTGACCCGTGTCCGCAGTCGCCGGCCGTCCTTCAGGTCGCCTACCTCCGCGGCCGGAACCATCGGGCCGATCGGCCCGGATCGGTCTCCGTTCTTCCCCAACGACCACTGGGTGGTCAGCTTCTGGGCCTTGCGAGCGGTCAGATCGTTGAACGTGGAGTATCCGATGACGGCTTGCACGGCCGCCTCGGGGGTGGCATCGACGAGAGGTGTTCCGACCCAGGCGACCACTTCGCCCTCCCAGTCGAGTCCCTCCTCGTTCGACGGTACGGGGACCTCGGCTCCATCAACGGTCAGAGACTGGGTCCATCGCGCGAAGAGGGTGGGATACGTGGGAAGGTCCTGATCCCGGAAACTGCCCTCCGCGGCGTGCTCCGCGTAGTTGAGTCCGATGCAAAAGACGCGGGCGTCGGGGAGTACCGGCGGAACCAGTTCGACATCGGCGAGGGCAAGTGTCCGCCCGGTGGGGGGCCGTGAGAGATGCCCCGTCGGATCGGCCCAGAAATCAGCGAGTGGGGCGATGACGGAGACCTGCTTCTGCTCCTCGATCAACGTGGCGACCTCCACGCCGCAGCTGTCGTGGAGTCGCTTGATGCCTACTATTCTCATCTTCTATCCCTTTCTGCTTCTCAGGTGCGTGTACGCGACCTGGGAGCCGTTTGTTGGCGACCGCCCCGTTGCCGGAACCGGTTCGCGTTCCGGACCGGTTGCCGCTGAGCTGTGGGTCTATCGGTCGACGCTGTCCTCGGGCGAGCCCGTGTGATCGTGTGCGAGGTGGTGCTGCATGAGGAGGTCCGCGCCGAAGTCGTTGGAGGGGTCGCGCCAGACGCTGTGCACGTGGTTGGCGTTGTCCTCGGCGTTGTCGAATTCGACGAGGGTCACTGGCCCCTGAATACGGAAGTAATGCGGCTGGTCGACGGACGTGCCTCCGGCCCAGGCGAAGCGCAGTTCTTCGACGCCGCCGGCGGCCGCGATGCGATCCATCTCGAAGCCGACCAGGCCGGGGCGGGCGCGCTCGACGAACAGGGCGAGCAGCTCGTCGAAGTGGGTGCGTTGGGCTGTCGAGAGGTCGCCGACGCGGACACCGCGAGGATGCGCGCGGAAGTAGGCGAGAGCCTTGCGGTCGACATCGGTGATCATCGCGTCGCGACGGCCGACCCCGTGGTACGCGGGGTACTCGACCTCACCGATGGTCTCCACGGTGCGGGTGACGAAGTCCGCCGGCGGCTTGGAGTGGATGATCGCTTCTCCCCGCTGCGCGTCGGTAAGACCGTCCAGCAGGACGAAGCCGGCGTCCTCCTCCTCTCCGAGGATCCGGAACGGGCCGAACCGGGCCGGCTCGGCGCCGAGCAGGAACGGGGTGGCGTTGACCAGGTCGCCGTCAACGACCGTGAGGTTGACCGACAGGTGATGCCCGACCAGGCGCCAACCCCAGGTGGTGTCAGGCTGCGGCTGTCCGAAGAAGGTGAGGAAGTAGCCGCGGGCATCACGGAACGTCGCCGCGATGTGACCGAACACGGGCAGATTGATCTCGCGCAGCACATGCTCATTGGCCATCACCTGGATCACGCGCGCATACGCCGGAATCGACATCGACTCGGCAATGAGCCGGTGCGCCAGAACTTCCTGATGACGGTCGAGCTCTCCCAGAGCGATGCCGTGACGGCCGGACTCGGGAAGGAAGTTCCAGTGCGTCCGGCCCGGATCCGTTGACGGCAACAGCACCTTCGCCCGCTGCTCCGCGGTCAGTCCGTCGAACAGGCCCATCGCGGCGAAGGTGACCGCGGTCGCGTCGAAGGAACCACCCGGTCGCGGCCGATGCGCCTCGGGAAGCTCATCGCTGTCGTGTGAATGTCGCGTCCCCGCCATGTCGTCATGCCCTTCTTCGTCGGTTGATCAGGATCTGTTGCGCTGCCGGCCGTCAACCCGCTGCGGTGGGGTCGGGTACGGCACCGGCCGAGGCAGAGCCGGATGGCCGGTGCCTTACGAACTCACTGGTTCCCGACCTCATGACGGGGTGCGGGAGCGTGACGCCGACGGTGCCGGCCGGCATCGGGCTGAAGCGTGCGGCGCAGTTGAGAGACGAAATCGGGGATGCTCGCGTGCTCGCCGGCCGCGAACACGTAGAAGTCCGGCCGCGCGAGGAGCGCTTGGCACTCGTGCTCGTCGAACCACCGCGCGTAGACGCCGTCGAGATCCTCGACGGACCCCCGCCCCGACACGTCGGCGACCACGCCACCGATCTGCCGGAACCAGGACATGTCCGCCCCGCCCAGGCACTCGGTGGGATTCCCGGCACGGCTTATCAGCTGCCAGCCCTGGCCCACCACATCGTCGAAGAGCCCCTCCCGGCGCCCGGACCGGACCCGTCCCTGCGGTGCCAGCCGGCCCTCGGACCCGGTGCTCGTCATCGTCAACGACGGCTCGCCCAGGCGAGGGTGCGGAGGCTGCCGGGTATCGGCCAGTGGATCGCGCGACCGCTTCCTCATTTCGGCGTCGCGGGCAGCCGCCTTGACGGGGTCGAGCTCGCAGATGACACGTCCGGCGGCCACTGCCTCGTCGATGATCTCCCGGACATGGCCACTTCGTTCCGGACCGTACGTGTCGAGCACGGCGGGAGTCGCCAGGCCCTGGTGCGCCATCGCCAGGCGCCAGCTGAGGGCGCGCGCGTCACGCAGACCCGCGCACAGTCCCTGGCCGAGGAACGGCGGCATGAGGTGTGCCGCATCACCGGCGAGAAACACATTTCCCTTTTGCCAGGTACGCGCCCAACGCCCATGGAACGTGTAGACGGCGTGGCGTTCCAAGTGGGCCGTATCCGGGGTCACGCCCCAGGGCTCCATGAGCCGCCAGGCCGTGTCGGCCCGGTTCAGTGCGTCGACGGCCATGTCCGCGCGGCGCATGAACTCGAAACGCCGCCGTCCAGGGCCGCTGTTGACCGCGGTGGCGGGTTGCGCCGGGTCGCAGTACTGGGTGACGAAGGCGCTCCAGTTCTCCTCGACCTTCGGCCGGTAGTCCACCACCAGCCAATCGGCCTGGAATCCCGAATCTCCGACCTCGATGCCGAGCTGTGTGCGGACGGCGCTGTTGGCACCGTCTGCGCCGATGAGCCATCGCGCCCGAAGGTGCTCGATCTCGTCCGGCTGCTCCGTGCGGGACACCCGGACCGATACGCCCTCGTGTCCGTGTTCGTCTGCCAGGGACAGGAAGGTCCAGCCACGGTGAACGGTCACCCCCGGCGTCGAGGCGGCCAGGTTCTCCAGGGCTGCCTCAAGGTCGGGCTGGTAGAAGCCGTTGGTGTTCGCCCAGCCCGACTCGGCGGGTCTGTTCCAGTCGATGGCCTGGAGGAGCTCGCCCTCGCCGTTGCGGAACTCGTACCCGCCGCGCTCGCCCCGGGAGGGTTCGAAGAGGTCTGCGTGGTCCTGCATGAGCCCTGCGGCCTGGAGGATTCTGAGGGCTTCGTGATCGATGGTGCACGCTCGGGGCAGCGGATACCGCGTGGCCCAGCGCTCCACGACGGACACCCGCAGACCGGCCTGGCCGAGCAGGACGGCGGTCAGCAGACCGACGGGCCCGCCACCGATGATGACGCAGTCCACCGCCCGCCGAAGGAGCGGCGCCGGTTCGGAGTTCTTCGATGAGGCGGTCATGCGTCCGGCTCCTTCGCCGAGTGGCTGTTGGCATCAGGCCCGAACAGAGGGGCGGCCGGCACCGCGGCGGTCGGTACGAGGGACAAGTTCACGTTCGAGCGTTCCGGTGGTGTCAAGGTGGTGCCGGTTGTGGTGCGGTGAGCTCCGCCGTCGGCGGGCAGGACCACATACTTGGCGTGGGGTGAGGCTGCCTGGTCCCGCCACGCCGCCGGGAGCTCATCGAGTACGAAGGTACGCACGTCGATCCTCAGTTCGTCGCGGGCCAGGGCGGACCACAGCCAGATCAGCGCGGCACGCTTGTCCCGCAGGGGGGTGTGCAGGCCCGCGAAGCCGGACAGGGTGAGCTGCTTCCCGCGGAGCAGTCCCGCCGGCACCTGCGCGGTCGCACCGGCCGGATTGCCGATGTTCACGACCCGGGCCCGCGGTGCGCACGCGCGCAGCGCCGCCTCCAGCGGCGGCCCGTACACGCCGTCGAGAACGACATCCACCGGGCCGGCCGCTGCCGACAACCGCGCCGCCAGTTCGTCGGTTCCCTCCTCGGGGCGCAGTGCGACGACGGCATCCGCGCCGAGGCCGAGCAGCGACTCGAGCGCCGCCGCGTCACGGGCCACGCCGACCACCCTGCCCGCCCCGCTGAGCTGCGCGATCTGAACTGCGAGGCGCCCGACCACACCGGTGGCTCCGAGGACCAGCACCGTCTCCCCGGGGCGGAGGCCGGCCGCTTCGAGCAGCGGAATGAACGCCGCGGTCCCCGAGTTCCCGACAGCCGCCGCTCGCACGGGGTCGAGACCGTCGGGGAGCGGGAGTACGTCTTCGTCGGCGACCAGCACCTTGGAGGCGAAGGTGCCGGGGGCGGACGGGGAGGCGTGGGACTCGGCGTAGACCCAGGTGCCGGGCGCATAGCGGTCGGAGTCGAGCACGACCCCCGTGCACTCGCTGCCCGGGACGTACGGATCCTCGTGGCGGGCCGAGTGGAAGGTTCCGGAGGCGATGAGCAGGTCGAGCGGGTTCAACGGCGCCGCGACCACGGCGATGGAGGTCTCGCCCGCTCCTCGTGGCCCCCAGGCCACCGATCCCGTGCGGGGTTCTGTGCCCGGAGCCTCGACGACGGCCGCCGGGACCGTTTCGCGTGTGGCTGCCGAACAGTGGGACTCGGTATCAGATCCGGCATCGTGTGTGTGCATGCTCAATGCCTTCCGGTCCCGGTTTCCGGAGAGCGGCGTTCGAGCACACTCGTGAACGTGGGTGCGGAGTCGACCCCGCACAGTGCCCGTCCGAGGTTCTCCAGCCACGTGTCGATGGTGTGGGCCGCGTGCAGGCTGCCGGCGCGGCAGTTCCTGGCGATCAACTGCAGGGGCTGTCGTTTGGCGATCGCGGACGCCCCGGAGGAGTGAAAGAGCGTCTCGACGGCCGAGCTGCAGGCATCCCAGACGTAGGCGACGTCGGTGTGGAACTGGAGGACCTCACGATCGGTGGGATCCACGCCCTGGCGATCACACTCGTCCAGAGCGGCGATCGCGGCATCGGCCACCAGGCCCGCGGCCCGGATCTGGCTGTGTACTCGGCCGACGGTGAGATGGGTGATGGGGGCATCGGTCTGGTTCCCGTACGGCGAGTAGGGGATGGTTCGCCTCCCGAGCCCTGCGAGGAAGACCTCCATGGCATGGTCGGCCATGCCCAGCGCCGTGCCCGCGCCCGTCACGAGCGAACGGGCGAGGCCTCCTCGCCGCGGCCCGAGCCCCTGCGCGGTGAGTTCGTCGATGCGCGAGGCGAGCAGGGTGGGTGTGCTGAACCGTTCGTCGGGTACGAAGAGTTCACCGTCGGTCGCGACTGTCTGGCTGCCCGTGGCTGCGAGTCCCATGGCGTCCCAGTCGTCCTTGGCGACGAGTGAGTCCTTCGGCACGAGGACCATGCCGACCTTCGTGTCGTCGGTGGGGTCGCAATACACGGCGAGATACCCGTGAGACGCGTGGACGCTCCCGGTCGAGAACGGCCACTTCCCCTCGACCATCCAGCCGCCGTCCACGCGCCGCGCGGTTCCCGACATCCGTCGGCTGGAGCCCCCCACAGCGAACGTGCGGTTGCCGACCCAGGGCGACTCGTACACGGGCGCGACGACGTCGTCGGCGAAGGAGAAGCTCCACAGGTTTCCCCCTGCGGCTGCCCACACGACCCACGAGGTCGCCCCGCATCCCGCACCGAGGGCGCGGTAGATGTCGTGCAGTTCCCGCGTGGTGAAGTCCGCGCCACCGAGGCGCTTCGGTGTGGTCAGGCTGAAGACACCGGCCGCGTCGAGCCGCTCGATGTTCTCCTGGGGGATGCGGCGCTGTCGCTCTGCCACCGGCTGCTGGTCGCGGAGCCAGGGCTGCAGTTCCGTGATGCGGCCGACCATCTCTTCAGCTGGTGAAGGGTGCGTGTTCGAGTTGCTGCCCATGGTCTCGGTCCTCGCGATCTTCTAGTGGTGCACGTCCGGATACGTCGGTCCGGCGCTCAGGAGCAGTGGTCGTGTCCTTCGGGGTGTGGGTGTCGGGGCGGATCAGGAGGGCCAGGTATCGCCCGAGGACGGCACTCCGCCGAATCCGGCCACCCGTCGCAGGGACGGATCTGAACCGTCGCGCCGCCCCACCGAGGCATCGGGGTGGTCGTCGAACCAGCCGTCCGCGGGGTACCTGTACATCCAGTCGACGAGAAGCCGACGGCGGGCAATCAGCCACACACCGTCACGTCGCTCGAAGCGGTCGAGATAGCGGGCCCAGAGCTTGACGCACTCGCCCTTCCACTGGTGGCTCTCCGAGCCCTGGTGATCAGCCTGGAGATACGTCTCGACGTGGGCGATGTCGGGGCCGTCGAACTCGATCAGGCTGTTTCCGAGCAGATGCATGGTCCGGACGAACCGCGGCATCTCACCGGCCAGGAACTCGATGAATCCGGCCACGGGACCGATGTGCAGGCTCTCGGGGAACTGGACCCAGGCATCCTCGTGGAACGCGCTGCGCACGAGGTCCATGTCGACCCTGTCGAGGCCGCGACAGTAACGGAGAAGAGCGTCGTGGATGTGAGCGCGAGCACTCAGTTCGTCGATGTTCATGATTTCCTCTCACCGAAGACGAATCCCTCAGGCAGGCCCTGCGGGGGACCTGAACCGACTCAGGGCTTCTTCGCGGGCAGGACAGGCAGCTGTACGTAGCTCGGATGGTTCGGGCCGGTGTGGATCGTGTTGTGCGCACCGTCGTGATAGGCGGAGTCGTAGGCATGGCGCATTCCATGCCCGACGCCTGTGTACGGCTGGACGTCGATACGGATGCGATGTCCCTTCCTCACCAGACCGGTATTCGGAATGATCTCTATCTCCACGGGTACGATCTCGCCGTTCCGAAGCGGGGCGTAGTCGTCGCGCAGATGTGTGTGCTTCGGCCGGAAGTCCGTTGTCCGCTCGAGGTCCAAGGTGCGGTGCGAGGCCTTGAGCCATCCCTTGGCCAGCGGGTAGAACCGAGTGGAGATGCCGGGAATCAGAGCCGGTCCGCAGAAGTCGACCTCGCGGTCGTCGGCGTCCAGCACGCGCACGGACACATAGATGTCCATGTCGTCGCTCGTGCTCGCCATCCACAGCACCGCCGTGCTGTATCCGGCGAGCACCGTGTCCTCCTCCAGGGGCGCGCTGACGAATGTCGCCCCCGGACTGCACGGCGCCGTGGCCACCGCGCCTTCACCGGACGCCGGCGGGAAGCGGGGTGCGGTCGGATCCACTTCCGCGGAGTAGGTCACGGACCCGTCGGCTTCGGGCGTGGCCCGTGCCAGACGCAGAACGTTGTCGCATGGCAGGTCGAGGTCCGGACCGCCTGGAGAGGCGTCGAGGTACCACCGCACGTACCGCGTGCGCGCTACCGGCCACTCGTGCTCCTCCTGAACGTAGGAGCCGCCCCGTCCCGTCCGGATCTCCAGACGGACCGGGGGCCTGTCCATGATCCCGTTGTCGATCCCCTTGAGCCAGTGATCGAAGAAGGCCATGTGATCCTCGACCGCAGCGGTCGAGTAGGACTTCAGGAACCAGTCCTCCCAGAAGTCGATCTTCTTGTTCGACGTGATGGAGTTCAGGTAGGTCTCGCTGCTGCCGAGTTGGTGGAAGTTGCCGGGATGCGTGGTCGCGGCCACCGTCCAGAGGGGCACGGTCACTTCGCTCAGATCCGGGCTCATCAGCACTTCGGACCGGGGCCCGAAGGCCGCTGAGGGATCCGAGTCCTTGAAGGGGTTGGCCCTGGCGATCCCCAGGAAGTCCTTCGCGTCGACCTCGCCGCAGATCGCCGGAACGATCCCGTGCTGGAACCATCCGGGGAAGAACTCCTCATTGAGGATTCCCCCGGTGTACATGACCTCCTCATAGAGGTCCGTGTCCGTGCCGATCGCGATCATGGCCCTGAGATGCGGCGGATCGAGGCTGGCCACCGCGTGCTGGCTCACCGCGTAGTACGACATCCCCCACAAGCCGACATTGCCGTTCGACCAGGGTTGTGCCGAGGCCCATTCGATGGCGTCGTAGTACGCCTCCGCCTCGTCGATTCCCCAGATCCCGAGGGTTCCGGGGCTCTTGCCGGCGCCAGGGCTGTCGACGCGGACGAGTGCGTAACCTCGCGGGATCCACGCTTCCGTATTGATGCTCTCGTGGTTCTCGTACTCGTACCCGTCCGGATTTCCGCGGAAGTACCGTTCCTCCATCTCCTCGTGGCGCTCGGCATCCGAGTCGCTGCTGATGGAGTGATGGACGAAAGCCCTCCCGTAGACCCCGCAGTTCATGACGACGGGAACCGGATCCGTGCTGTCGGGACGATAGACGTCCGCGTACACGAAGGAGCCGTTGCGCAGTGGGATCCTGACATCGCGAAAGCGGCGGATGC
The DNA here is from genome assembly GCF_041435055.1 of Streptomyces sp. NBC_00341. Taxonomy (NCBI): domain Bacteria; kingdom Bacillati; phylum Actinomycetota; class Actinomycetes; order Kitasatosporales; family Streptomycetaceae; genus Streptomyces; species Streptomyces sp. NBC_00341. Next base: position 8,164,356 of record NZ_CP108002.1, read on the forward strand.
CAAGGACGCTGCGCCGCACCTCGTTGCGTGCCGCTGACGGCGAAGCGAGCCGACGAGGTGCGGTGTCGGTGTACACCTTTGCCCGGTTCAGATCCTCGATCAGTTTCGCGACGGTCGGATCGTCGGTGAACGCCTGGACGGGATCGGCCGGCCCGCCCGGGAGCGAAGCGAGCCCGTAGCGGAAGTCGATGGGCCGGCCGCCCACGAGGTCGTGGGTTTCCGGAGTGATGTGAATCCCGTGGTCCGGGCTGATGTTGCGATTGAGCGTGAGCAGGAAACGGGCGATGTTCGTCAGCCCTGGATCGGACAGCTTGTCGATGTTGCCGTCGACCCGTGCCACGATGTCCGCGAGGGTGACCCTCTGCGCCCCGCGTGCCGCACCGATCAGGACCGTTCCGACCGAGAAGACGACGACCTCGCCGTCCCTGAACTCGAATGTGCCGTCGTCGTCCGTGAAGCCGGAGCGGGTGGGGGTCTCGAACCGCAGCCCGACGACGGGTCCTGCGAATCTTCCTGTGCGCAGCATGACTCTCTGCCTTCGAGGTCGGGACATGGTGGGATCGTGTTGCCTGTGGGCCGGTGGCGGCGCTTGTCGGGCGGACCGTCAGACGCTGGCCAGTCGGCGGAACCTGCTGCCGTGGAACACGAGCGGGGAGGTGTCCGGCGTCGCGCTGAGGCCGTGGATCTCCATCAGCACGATGTCGTGGTCACCACAAGGGACCTCTTCGCGGATCGTGCAGTCCAGCCACAGCGTCGCACCGTCGACGAAGATGCTGCCGTCGTCGGAAGCGAACCAGTCCGTGCCGGCGAAGCGGTCGGTCGCCTTGCTCGCCAGTCGCGCGCAGATCTCGTCCTGCCCCTCGGCCAGTACGCTCAGCCCCAGGCGCGGCTGCTCCCGTAGCTTGGGCCAGGTGGTCGAGGTGTGCTGAATGCACATGGATACCAGTGGGGGCTCCATGGATACCGACGTGAACGAGCTCGCTGCCAGCCCCACGGGCTCGCCGTCGTAGCGCGCACACACCGCTGCGACTCCTGAGGGAAAGCACCCGAAGGCCCGCCGCAGCTGGTCGGCCGCCGTCACCGGCTCGATACCTCTCACTTCAATCTCCTCGTTCGGCAGGTGCCGGGCGTCCGCCTCGGTCGAGGTGGGCGTGCTCACTCGGGTACCGCCAGGTAGTGCGGGATGGTGCTGATGATGGGGAACCGCGCAGGCGAGGTGCCTGGAAAGCCGGTGACGAGGCTGCCGATGTCGAGCCGCGCACTCGGTTGCCGCAACTTCCGCCTTGGCGGACCCGGCCGGTCACGCTGGTGCCTCGCGAACGTGACACGCGCGTGAGGCATGTCCTGAACACTAATTCCTGCCGCTAAAATGTCAACACTTTTTTCGGCAGGGTCTGTGCGTCACTCTTGGATCCGCCGATTTACATGGCTCTTTGCGGGATTGTGTTGCGAGAGAAGCCTGATCGTCCATCGATGGGATGGCGAAGCTGTGCACACTTGAGTGCTTCGCTTCGTCGCGATGGGATCGGCCCGCGTGCCGGAGCGCGCCGGTGCGCTATGCCTGCGTCGGGGCATGGACCAGCCAGCCTCGGATGGTTTCGGCGTCGGCGCCGAGGGCCGGCGGCGGCACGTGGTCGACACGGGTGGTTTCTGTCTCCGTGCCCGCTGTGTCCACGGTGAAAGTGCGCAGGGCGGATCCGGGGAGCGAGATCTTTCCCAGGCTCTCGTGCTCGACGTCGATGAGCAGTCGCTGTGAGCGGGTCTGTTCCCATGCGTAGACCTCGTCCAGCGCTCGGACCCGGCCGGCGGGTACACCGGCATCGGCGAGTCGTCGCAGCAGCTCATCGGGCTCGAAGCGCGTAAACGCGGACTCCAGCAGTGCGGTCAGATCGTCCCGATGTGCCACGCGGTCGGTGTTGGTCCCGTACCGCGAGTCGTCGTCGGTCAGATCGAACGCCGCGCAGAGACGGCCCCACATGGCGTCATTGCCACAGGCGATCTGCACGCTGCCGCCCGCGCAGCGGAACAGTCCGTACGGAGCGATGGCGGGGTGGTGGTTGCCTTGTGCGGTGCCGACCTCGCCGGCGACGGTCCACCGGGTGCCCTGGAACGCGTGAGCGGCCACGACGGAGGCGAGCAGTGAGGTGCGCACGATCTGTCCACGACCGCTGCGATCACGTTCCCGCAGTGCGGCGAGGACGCCGAAGGCCCCGTTCATCCCGGCCATGAGATCGGCGATCGGCACGCCGACGCGCTGGGGATGGGCCGGGTCCGGTCCGGTGACCGACATCAACCCCGCTTCGCCCTGGGCGATCTGGTCATAGCCGGCGCGATGGGCCTCGGGTCCGTCGTGCCCGAACCCGCTGATCGAGAGCACCACCAGACGCGGGTTGAGCTCCATCAGTCGATCGGTGCCGAATCCCAGTCGCTGCAACGCTCCGGGTTTGTAGTTCTCCATGAGGATGTCGGCCCGTTCGACGAGCTGGGCCAGCACCTGCGCGTCCTCGTCGCACTTCAGATTGAGTGTGATCGATTCCTTGTTGCGGTTGCAGGACAGGAAATAGGTCGACACGGGGGTCCCGTCGTCCCCGCCGACGAACGGTGGTCCCCAGGAGCGGGTGTCGTCCCCGGCGGGGCTCTCGACCTTGATCACGCGGGCCCCGAGGTCGGCCAGCATCATGGAGGCCTGCGGTCCGGCCAGGGCGCGGGTGAGGTCGACGACGAGCAGTCCGTCGAGCGCCCCGCTCACGACTGGGCCCCAGCGTCACTCGTCGGCGGAGCGGCCGGGTTCGGCCGGATGACGAGCATGCTCGCAGGCAGGTTGGTGGAGTTCTCCACACTGCGAACCGAGCCGGCCGGGAGTCGTGCGCCGTCGAGAGCGCGGAGCGTGTGCGTGCGGCCGTCGCCGTCGGTCAGGGTCAGCGTGCCGGTCAGTACGAGGTAGAGGGTTTCCGCGGGGACGGGTGAGAGGTCCGCCCGGCCGCCGGGCAAGTAGTGCGACAGGGCGACCGTCACGGCGCCGGTGTAGTCCTGGCCACCGAACAGATGGACCGGGCCGACGCCATGGTGTCCGGCAGGTTGGAAGGGCTGTCCCTCTTCGAGAGGGGCGATGTCTATCGACATGAGCGTGCACTCGATTCTGGCTGAGCGTGCAGGCCGGGCGCTTGCGCTGACGGGCCGCGGGCGGGGCCGGCGGGTGGGAGACGTGTACCTGTCCATGGGCCCGGCGCCCTCGGATGCGGGGCGGGCGGCGATGGACGGCCAGTCCTCGGACCGGACCCCGTTGCCATGAGGCGGACGCGGTGACGTCACTGCCTGTGCGCGACCGCCGTGGCCGGCTCTGCGGAATGGGTGGCGGTCAGGAGCACCATAGGCGCACTGGGACTAAAAATGTCAACATTGATGTCCCTCTGGTGCGTGGGGAGCTGGGTGTCTGCGTGCCACGCGGCAGGGTGGTGCTCGATGAGGGCCCCGGGTGTGGTGGAGATTCTTGTGCTTCAACGTGGAGCGCTCGGGGATCGCTCGCGCCTCGTGCCGCGTCGCCCGAACCCTGCCGCCCCATAGGGCGGCCTTGCGCGTCGGGGCGGGATCGGGTTACTGCCCAATGGGTAAAGTGTTGACACTTTGAGGGCGACTTCCACTATTCTGCTCAGGGCGGCGACTCCTTTCACCAGACCGGTCGCGCACACTCGTGGCTCCCGAGCCCGAGACGCTTCAGCCGGCGACGACAAGACCCCGCGAAGCCCCTGCATCCGCTGAGCGGACGCGGGGTGCCCCGCCTTGGCCACCCTGCTGATCCCAGGGGCGGTCGGCACGTCCCACCGGCTGGGGAGACGCCATCGCTACCAACGATCTTGTGAGGGCCTCCATGACAGTTCTGCCTGACGAAGGCCTGCCGCTTGCCGGAGATTTCCCCAGCGCCTCTCCCGAGCAGTGGCAGGCCCTTGTGCGCGGTGTCCTGCGCAGAGCGGGGGAGGAGTCCGCGGACTTCACCGTGGATGAAGCTCTGTCGACCTTCGTGGAGGACGGGATCGTCACCCAGCCCCTGTACACGGCAGACGACGCGGCACCCGATCCAGGATTCCCCGGTCTCGCCCCGTTCGTACGCGGGGCGCGTGCCGCGGGCAACAGCGACGCCGGCTGGGACGTGCGGCAGCGGCACACGGTGTCGGACAACTCCGCCGTCCTGACCGATCTGGAGAACGGCGTCACCTCGCTCTGGCTCGTCGTGGGCTCCGAAGGCATCCCCGCGACCGCGCTCAACCGGGTTCTTGACGGCGTGCATCTCGCCCTGGCACCGGTCGCCCTCGACGCGGGTGGCGAGACCGCCTCGGCGTCGGCCGAACTGCTGCGCCTGTACGAGGCGCGGGGGGTGGCGCGCGGGGATGCCCGGGGCAATCTGGGCGCGGATCCGCTGGGCCACGAGGCCCGTACCGGTGAGGTGCTCGACTTCGAAATGGCTGCCTATCTGGCGCGGCGTTGTGCCGACACGTATCCCGGACTGCGAGCGCTGACCGTGGACGCTTTGCCCTACCACGAAGCCGGTGGCTCGGCCGCCCAGGAGTTGGGGTGTTCGCTGGCGACCGGCGTCGCGTACCTGCGTGAACTGACCCGGGCGGGGCTGAGCGTCGAACGAGCCACCTCACAGCTGGAGTTCCGCTACGCGGCCACTGCTGACCAGTTCCTGACCATCGCCAAGCTGCGGGCCGCACGGCGGCTGTGGGCGCGCGTGGCGGAGACCTGCGGTATCCCTCACCGGGGAGGCCAGTTCCAGCATGTCGTGACCTCATCGGTGATGATGACGCGTCGGGACCCCTGGGTGAACATGTTGCGCACCACGATCGCGATGCTCTCGGCAGGTGTGGGCGGCGCGGACGCCGTCACCGTGCTTCCGTTCGACGACGCACTCGGCCTGCCCGACGGGTTCGCTCGACGGATCGCCCGCAACACGTCGGCCATCCTCATCGAGGAGTCGCATCTGTCACGGGTGATCGACCCGGCAGGCGGTTCCTGGTACGTGGAGAGCCTTACCGACCAACTCGCACACGCAGGCTGGGACTTCTTCCAGGCCATTGAGCGCACGGGCGGGCAGCGGAAAGCTGTCCGGTCCGGCATGGTCGGTGAGAAGCTCGCCGCAACCTGGTCCGCCCGCGCGAGGCGACTCGCCACACGCGAGGAACCGATCACCGGAGTCAGCGAGTTCCCGCACCTGGCCGAGAATCCGGTGGCACGTACGCCAGGCCACCGGTCGTCGACCGGCGGACTGCCCCGCGTCCGGCGCGACGACGAGTTCGACGTTCTGCGTGCACGCTCCGACGCACACTTCGCAACGACCGGCAGCCGTCCGCGGATATACCTGACCGGTATCGGAACCGTGGCGGAGCACACGGCTCGCCTCACCTTCGCAGCCAACCTGTTCCAGGCGGGCGGCATCGAACCCGTCACGGGTGGACGTCTCGCCGAGAGCGGGACACACCATGCCTGCATCTGTGGCAGCGACGAGGACTACGAAGCCCAGGCAGCCACCGTCGCCTCGGAGCTCAGAACCGAAGGCGCGGAGTACGTCCTCCTGACGGGCGGACCGGGACCGTACCTGGGCGTCGACGCCTATGTCTTCGCCGGTGGTGATGCGGTCGCCGCCCTGTCAGCCGCCCTCGACCGCATGGGAGTGTCCCGATGAATATCCCCGACTTCTCCGGGATCGCTCTGGGAGTCCCGTCCGTCGACGGCGGAGCAGATGAGTGGCAGACGGCCCTGAAGGATGTGGCCCCG